>NZ_BMWM01000016.1 GCF_014651235.1 Leuconostoc lactis KCTC 3528 = DSM 20202
ACACCAATCGAGATCTTCTTACTTAATCTACGTCACTAAATTCGTTCAAGTTATTTCTTGCAATCTGCCAAAATAATAAAGTGCGTCACGACAAAACACTTCAACTTGTTCGGTTCTCGCGTAACATCTGCACGGCTAAATAAGTAAACAAAATGCTGATCCCTGTAGCTGTAAGTAATAGTAACGCGGCACCAACATTGCCTACCAAAACGGAGGCACTCACAATCCCAGACGCTAAAATAGCGCCAATCGGCCGAATCGCGGCACTAAAACCACTATAAGCGCCAATTTTTTCTGGGTTCATCATTTCAGCGCGCAGAGACTGACTGGCTGGTGTGACAATCATTTCGCCAAGTGTCAAAATCACGGTAAAAACCATAAGTGGCCAAAAGTCCGTTAACAAGAACATGATGGCAAAACCGCCACCCTGTAAGGCGGTACCGACCGCACTCGCTTTCATTTCAGACCAATGTTTAAATAGTTTAGTCATCATGCCCATCATCAAGACAATCATGAAGGTGTTGACCATGGTCACAATAGACAGCATCCGTTGCCCAAAAATCTCAACACCAGCGATATCAATCGTATGGAATGTTTGGGATAAATGTGCGGCAAGATAATAATCTGGTGACGTGAAAATAATCGTTGCCCCAATACTTGCGATCATAAATTTCATATAGCGACGATCTGCAAATACCGTTCGGTAACTTTTCACCGCTGCCCAAACCGACTGACCATGGGTTGGCCGCTTGTCCTTGGGTAAGGTTTCAGTAATCCATACGAGGACAATAATAAGACTAATCAAGGCCCCAATGGCGGTGCCAATCAAAAGTTGGAAGCGCGCCGTTTTGAAAAACCAACCACCCAGTCCTGCGCCAATCATCACCGCTAAATTGATAACCCAATAAATCATGGCATAAATGAACTTACGATTTTTCACCGTCGACACATCAATCATCATGGCTTCTTCAGCTGGAGAGGCAAAACTTAATCCCACACTCGCCATCAAGAAACCGAAAAACGTGATGTAGGGATTAATATATAGTGGTGAATTCATCACGGCAGCTAGCAAATAGCCTAATGTCATTAAGCCAATTCCAGCAATCATAACCCGCTTACGTCCCCACAAATCCGCCAGATGACCACCATATAAGCCAGCCAGAAAACCAGCTACTTGGACAAGGACTAACAAAGTCCCCGTCAAAAAAGCACCAAAATATCCCACATAATAAATGGTCATATTGGGGCCGACCGAGGAACCAATCGCGACTGTAATAAACATCATCACAATGCGTAATTGAATATTTCGATCAAGTTTAAAAAAATCAGCCATCCGGCGCTCCCTACTTTCTTATTGCGACAAAATAAAAGAAATATGGCGTCAAAAAACCATATCTCTACTTTTTTCATGCTAAACGACAATTAGAACAAACGTGCTTTCGCTGTGTGTAATAAGTCGTTATCATCAAAGCCTTTTGCAGTGTTATTAGCCAGCGCCTCATCGAAACGCACCCAACGAACCGCCACCACTTCAGCGGTTTGTAATTGAAAGGTCACCGGCTGATCCGGTAATTTGATGGCATACCAATCTTCAATCCAGTCAGTATAGCGCAACGTCTCAATAAACACCAGCTCGTCAGCTGAAACAGCTAGCCCAAGTTCCTCGAATAATTCCCGCACTAGCGCTTGCTGACTTGTCTCACCAACTAAAACAGCCCCACCCGTATCAGCGGTCCATATCCCAGGATGGCTCAACTTATCAAAAGCACGCTGCTGTAACAACACATCACCCTTTGAATTAAATATCAATCCATTAGTCACCAAATGGTAGTCCCCAGGTTGTAGTTGTTGGCCACGTTGATGCGTTCGTCCCGTACGTTCTTTTTGCGCATTATAGACGTCCAAGTATTCACCTAATTTATCTGCGCGATAATCACTCATTTGTATAGTACCTCTGCTAATGCTTCCCGTGTCGCAACCAGATAATCCGGTTCGGATTGTTTCAACGTTTCTTGTGTATGCGCACCCCAAGTCACTGCAATGGTTGTCATTCCAGCTGCATTCCCGGCATCGATATCAAAGGTTGCATCGCCAACCATCACCGCTTCATTCGCAGATAATTGATATTCTGCTAGCGCTTGCTGTAACCCACCTGGTGCTGGCTTATAAGCCACGACGCGATCTGAACCATATATCGCCGTAAAATATTTGTCCAAAGATAACATGGCCAAATTCCGTTGCGCCACAGCTGATTTTTTACTCGTCATCAAAAATAGTTGCTGCCCAGCAGCCACTAATTGGGTTAACAATTCCGGGATTCCTGAAAAGGCCTGAATTGTCTCAGCTGATTCCCCAGCTTGATAAGCCGATCTAAAAGCGGTGAATAACTGCTGTAATGTCGTCTGATCCATGGGATCCTGTGCTAACAATGGAAACGACGTTTCAATTGGTATCCCTTGATATTGAATAATGTCTGCTGCCGTTGGTATCGGAAAATCCATTTGTGCAAAAGCGGCTTGCGTGGCATACACAGCTAATTTTTCTGTATTGGCCAAGGTGCCATCAAAATCAAAGAAAACTGCCCGATACTGCGTTGCCGCCGTCATGCTTGCAAAACCGCTGCAAGATCATCAAAATAACGACCCACTTCACTTACTTGGTGGGCATCTGAGCCATACACCACGTCAATTCCCATATCGCGAGCAGCCGTTACAACATTAAACTGCGGATAAGTTGCGCCATTTTCAACTTCACTCAGGCCGGCTGCATTAAATTCTAACGCATAACCGCGTACTTGCATCATTTGGAAAATATCCCCAATCATACGATAGATATCGTCCGCATAATCTGGCAAATCTAACACCTTTTGGAATTTTTTAACCAGTCCAAGATGTCCGATTGCCACCGGTACATCAACCCCTAAAACGGCTTCAACACTCTGCGCAACTGTTTCAAAATAGCGGCGATAGAATGCTTGTGGGTCTTGTAACAACGTGGCGAAGTGTGTCGTCAGCAATTCTGCCGAATAATCAATGGGTGTCACGTCGCCTGAATCATCCGGTAGCAAATGAACAGCTAGGATAATTTCGTCAAACCAGTCACGATTTTCTCGTAAAAATGTGCGCAATTGACGTTCTTGACCCACCACATAATCCACTTCTAAACCGCGCTTGATTTGAATTTTATCCCCACACTTGGCGATTAACCGTGCGGTTTCAGCCTTTACATGTGCAAGATCATCTTGACTAACCACCGGATAGTCAGCTGGTAACGTCAGGTCTTGCAATAACGGTGCATGTTCCGTAATCGTATAAGCGTCAAATCCTAACGCAATCGCCCGTTCAATATAGGCATCAAACGGTTCATCCGAATTTTGATGTGAAAACGGTGTGTGCGTATGACCGTCTTTTTTTAATAGCATGATACAGCGCTCCTTATCTCAATACGTTACCTTTATTTTACCGATAAGTATACAAAAAAGCGAACCAGAATAATCTGATTCGCTTGATTTGTACTGGTGGTACATTTTCTGTAATAAGCCAAATGGCTGATTACTTCAAAGGTGCCCAGTTCCAGTTAGTAAATTCTTCGATATCGTGACCTTCGTTACGTGTTACTTCGTAGTGCTTTGCCAAGATGTCTTCCATCTTAGTAATGAATGTAACAGCAGCGTCTTGATCAATCTTACCGTTAGCTGACAAGATTTCGGCAGCTTCCTTAGCTTGGTGGAAACGATCCAACTTTGAGTAAACACGCATGTCGTATGTTGTTGTGATGTCACCATCTTCACGGTAACCGTGAACGTATACATCACCACGGAACTTGCGTTCGAAGAAGAATGATTCAACCAAGTCTTCGAAGCCGTGGAATCCGAAGATAACTGGTGTATCAGCTTGGAAGAACTTGTTGAAGTCGTCGTCAGACAATTCACGTTCGCTGTTCAAGTAAGCTTCTGACTTCTTTTGCAAACGAAGCAATTCAACAACGTTGACATAGCGGAACTTAACTTCTGGGAAGGCTTGGTTAATCAACCACAAAGCAGCCAAAGTTTCGATTGTTGGTTCTGTACCAGCTGATGCGAATGTAATATCCACATCACCAGATGGTGCAGTAGATGCCCAATCGATGATCTTCAAACCTTCTGTAGCCAATTCTTCAGCTTCGTCAGCAGTGAACCATTGTTGACGTGGTTGCTTTGAGGCAACAATCAAGTTAACCTTTTGACGTTCTGAAAAGGCACGTGCTTGAACAGCCAACAATGAGTTACCATCGGCTGGCAAGTATTCACGGATGAAGTTAGACTTCTTTTCAGCCAAGTGTGTCAACATACCTGGGTCTTGGTGTGTGTAACCGTTGTGATCTTGTTGGAAGGCAGTTGATGTTGCAATCAAGTTCAATGATGGGTAATCATTACGCCATGGTTGTTCTGAAGCGTGACGCAACCACTTGAAGTGTTGTGTAACCATTGAGTCCACGACACGTAGGAATGATTCGTATGATGCGAAGATTCCAACACGACCAGTCAATGTGTAAGCTTCCAACCAACCTTCAGCTTGGTGTTCTGACAATTGTGAATCAATGATACGACCTTCAGGTCCTACGTATTGATCGTTAGGGAACTTTGTAGGTTCCATCCATTGACGTGTTGTTGTGTTGAAGAGATCCCACAAACGGTTTGACATTGTTTCATCAGGTCCGAAGATACGGAATGATGTTGGGTTCAACTTAGTAACTTCTTCCAAGTATGCTGAAAGAGTTGTCATGTCCATGTTTTGCGTTACTTTTGGCAATTCATGTCCACGGTTTTCGTTAGTAATGTCGTTTGTGAATTGACGCCAGTCTGGCAAGTCCAATGTCTTAGGTGCTTCACCGCGACGGCGACCACCATTAGTGATTGGGTTAGCAGACATACGCTTGTCACCCTTAGGTGCAAGTGCCTTCACTTCGTCCTTCAATGAACCATCAGCGTTGAACAATTCTTCAGGCTTGTATGAGTTCATCCATTCTTCGAATTCTGGCAATGTGTCAAGGTTGTTTTGATCCAAAGGCAATGGCACTTGGTGCGCACGGAATGAATCTTCGATAGGGTCACCGTTCTTGTCGTAACGTGGACCACCCCAACCCTTTGGCAAACGTGCAATAATTACAGGCCATGCAGGGATTGTACCATCTTCATACTTACCGTTTTCACGTGCATCCTTTTGGATAGCCAAGATGTCTTCGATCGCTTGGTCAAAGACCTTAGCAGCGATTTCGTGATACTTAGCATAGTCATGAATGTCATCGTTTTCGATGAAGCGTGGTGAGTAACCAACACCTTCAAAGAACTTTGTGATTTCTTCATGGCTCATACGTGAGAAGATTGTTGGGTTTGAAATCTTGAAGCCGTTCAAATCCAAAATTGGCAATACGGCACCATCGTTCTTAGCGTTCAAGAACTTTGATGACAACCATGAAGTCATTGATGGACCTGTTTCAGCTTCACCATCACCAACAACGGCGAAAGCGATTTGGTCTGGGTTATCCAAAACGGCACCGAATGCGTGTGACAATGAGTAACCCAATTCACCACCTTCATGCAATGAACCTGGTGTTTGCGCTGTCATGTGTGATCCGATTCCACCAGGGAATGAGAAACGCTTGAACAAGCGGCTCATACCAGCCAAATCTTGTGTGATTTCTGGGTAATCTTCAGTATATTCGCCATCCAAGTACGCGTTAGTAACCATAACTTGGCCACCGTGTCCAGGACCACCGACATAGAACATGTTCACGTCATACTTGTTGATCAAACGGTTTGCGTGTGCATACAAGAAAGTTTGACCTGAAATTGTTCCCCAGTGACCGATAGGCTTAACTTTAACGTCTTCGGCTTGGATTGGTGTGTTAGTAACTGAGAACAATGGGTTGCTCTTCAAGAAGATCATCCCTGCTGACAAATAGTTGGTTGCACGCCACCACTTATCAACGAGTTCCAAGTACTCTTTTGAATCGAAATCTACCATGAGATTAAGTACTCCTTATTATTTTGAGAGAATCGTAAACCACGAATCTTTCTCCGTTATTTACTCTTTCAGTATAACCGATTTGCCTAATTTATTCAAGATAACGCATCTGATTGGTTGATTATTTTTTCAAATTTGGTTGGCGCAACACAAACATTGGTGCGGTCCAATTATTTTTAAGACAAATAAAATAGCAACAGGCGATTGCCCTGTTGCTATTCTGAATCAATGCTGACAAACGCATTGTACCGTAAATATTTATAATGCAACCGCATGTTTGAAAATTCTAATGGCGTGCCATCATCCATAAAGAAGATCCCTTCCATAATGCCAACTGGCTCTTTGTCCGACAATTCCAATAACTGTTGATCTTCAGCGTTGGACGGTTCCGCCATAATCGTCATAAAGGACTTGGTCACGGCTCGGTTTTTGGTGTTTTCCACGTACTCATAGACTGAACCGGACACGATTTCTTTGTTCAAACCAGGCAAAACATTGATTGGCACATAGCCGCGTTCAATCATGAAAGGCACCCCTTCCAAACGTCGCAACCGCTTAATTTCGTACACAAAGTCGCCATCATTTAAAAACAAAGCTTGCTGCTGGACAGGGGTTGCGGGAACCACTTGGAAATCAAGTAATTCAATACTTGGCGCTTTACCGTCTACCCGAAACGAGTCCGAGACCCCAAGATTTGACCCTTCATGTTGGAACAAGTCATGGTTTTTTAAATACAACGGGTTAACAAACGTCCCACTCCCCCGCTTTTTAAAAATCACACCTTGTTGTACCAGCACGTTTAACGCACGTTTGATGGACGAACGTGACACCTCATATTGCGCCGCTAACGTCCGTTCATCCGGTAATTTCAAGTCCGGAAAATCACCATTATAAATTTTTTGTTTTAAGTCCGCCTGTACGGTGACATAAATTGCTTCTGACATCATGCTAACTAGTATAGCATAAATTGGTTGGACCGCAATCCTTTTTGGGTACGCCAATTTGTGTTAGAATGGACATATCATGGCAAAGAAAAAAATTAAGAAAACACTTCCCGAACAGGTGATGGACAAGCATAACCTGGCTTACACACCCCTCACGCTAAATATCTTAGATAAAACAGCAGCTGAGCGTGATCAAATTCTTGCAGAATTTAGCGTCAAGCATGACGATATCTATAAGACTTTAGCGGCCACTGGTGATAAAACCGGCCCCGTCATTGCAGTGATTCCCATCACACAACATTTATCAATGAAAAAACTCGCGGCGGCATCGGGCAATAAAAAAGTTACCATGTTGCCCTTAAAGACCTTGCAGCAAACCACGGGTTATGTCCACGGGGCTAACAATCCAGTTGGGATTTGGCATACGAAGCATTTCCCAATTTTCATTGATTTGACTGCCCAGACCGCGCCTTACTTTTTAGTAAGTGCTGGTGAATTGGGACGCAGTGACCAAATCAATCCGGCCGATTTGGCGTCCTTAATCCATGCGCCTTTTGTCGATTTACTAGAAAATTAAGTTTAAAAAAAGACAGTCGTTAGACTGTCTTTTTTACCACCCAACGTTACCATTAGGGCCAGCGTTCATATCATCACGATACAACGGCGCCATTGGGCTAAACTTAAAGGTTGGTTTATTAAACATCAAGGTTGCCGTGCCGCGTGCACCAGCACGATTTTTTTCCAAAATAATTTCAATTGGCACCGCTTCTTCTTCGTCACGCGGATCTGAATCACCATCATCATCGCCACCATCGTTGCGATAGTAGTCATCACGATACAAAAAGGCGACAATATCCGCATCTTGTTCAATCGAGCCAGATTCACGCAAATCAGAAAGCACCGGTCGCTTATCCGTACGTTGCTCAACACCACGACTCAATTGTGCCAACGCTAAAATAGGCGTATGTAATTCTTTGGCTAACTTTTTAATCGCACGTGACACTTCTGAAACCGCCTGTTGGCGACTTTCTGTATTATTGGATTCAATCAGACCCAAATAATCAATAATCACCATGCCGATTGGATGTGGATTACTTGCGCGTTGATCTGGTGGTAATTCATTCACCAAATCTTTTTCAAGTTTACGTAACTTGGCGCTAATTTGGTTAATTTTAATCCCCGCCGTGTCGTCCATGTAGATTTGCATATTCGCCAATGATTGCATGGCTAATGTCAACGACTGCCAATCCTCTTGGGTCATCTGACCCGTTGTCAAATGACTGGAATCAATCGCACCTTCAGCCGCTACCAGTCGGGTCACCAAATCCACAGCACCCATTTCAAGACTGAACACAACCACTGGTACTTGCTCAGCTTTGGCCACATTTTTGGCAATATTTAACACAAAGGCTGTTTTTCCGACCGCTGGTCGCGCGCCCAACACAATCATTTGATCTTCACGAAAACCGTGGGTTAATTTATCTAATTCGGGATACCCTGTTGCTAGGCCAACCACATCATTATCATTGGCGACAGCTTGATCCAAATTAGCTTGGAAGGCTTGCAGCACGTCTTTAATCTTTTGAAAATCTTCATCACCACGATTCTCAGCCAAGTTATCCAGACTACGGCTTAATGTATCTAAGATTTCCTCACTCGGTGCCGCAGCATCATAGGCTAACGACATACTGCGCGTCAACGTCTCAATCATCCGACGTAGAATGGCCTTTTCACGCACGATATTGGCATAATGCTTTAAATTGGCCGATGATGCAGAAGATTCCGAGATTTCAGCTAAGTAAGCCATACCGCCCACATTATCTAATTGCTGTAAACTATTGAGTTTATCCTGAAGCGTGAGCATGTCAATCGGACGTTGTTCATCAACCAGCTGTTGCATCGCTTTAAAAATGGTTTGATGGGCTTGGCGATAAAAATCATCCGCTTCCAAAATGGCGCTCGCCGCTACCATCGCGTTATCAGATTTCACATCAAAGAAGATTGCGCCCAGCACCGCCCGTTCAGCATCGACATCTTGTGGGACTTGTCTATACTCGTATGCTTCTGGGTTATCCATGTTTAACCCTCGCTGACATGAACACGTAAGTCTGCGGTCACGTCACGGTGTAACTTGAGCGGCACTGTCGTGTAACCTAATGAGTGGATAGGATGGTTCAATTCAAGCTTACGCTTATCAATTTTTAGTTGCTTTTGATCAGCCAAAGCCGTCGCAATTTGCTTAGATGATACCGCACCAAAGAGGCGGCCATCCGCACCAGACTTGCCTTTGATTGTCACCACAAAGTCATCTGCTTCAATCTTTGCCTTCAGTGCTTGTGCTTCAGCTAATTGTTCAGCAGCTGCTTTTTCTGCTGCCTTCTGACGCCCCTTAACAGCACCCACATTTTTACCTGTGGCTGGTTCTGCTTTTTTATTCTTAATTAAGAAGTTATTAGCGTACCCATCTGGCACTTCCTTAACTTCCCCTTTTTTCCCACGACCCTTAACATCTTCTAAAAATACAACTTTCATGTGTTACTCCTTCAAAAAATAATTTCTTTCATAAACGACACACCGATGTAGACCAGGTTACTCTTCAACGTATTCTGCCAAAATTTTAAGCAACTGATCATTCACTTCGTCTGTTGTCGTGTCCGTCAATTGGGTAGCAGCATTTGATAGATGACCGCCACCGCCCATTGCCTCCATAACACGCTGGACGTTACGTTGTCCGGTTGATCGTGCCGAAATACCGACACGACCATCAGCCCGTTTGGTAATAACAAACGAGGCCTCAACGCCACTAATTTGCAACAATTCATCAGCTGCTTGTGCCGTAATCAGTCCAGAATAAACGCTATCTACCTCACCACAGACAATGGCATAACCGTCAGCCACAACCGCTAGGTTAATCAAATGCGCGCGCGCCTTGAAGTCTGAGAACTTCTCTTTCATAAAGAATTGAATTAAGTTACTGTCCGCACCGTTAGCACGCAAATAACTGGCGGCATCAAAAGTTCGTGAGCCAGTTCGTAACGTGAAGTTTTTGGTATCAATTTGAATCCCACCAAGCATTGCCGTAGCTTCTAACTTGGTAATTGGTGCATGACTTTGATCTTGGTACTGCAACAGCTCAACGACAAGTTCAGAAGTGGATGATGCATACGGTTCAACATAGGTGAGCAATGGTTTTTCAGCTAGCCCTTGTTCAGCTAAACGATGATGATCAATGACCACGACACGATTGCCCAACCGATCCAAAAGATTTGGTGCACTAGTAATTGAACCTTGCGCATGATCCACTAAAATCAAGAGCGTATTATCACGGACTAATTTCATGGCGCGTGCCTCATCAACAATGGAGTCATTGATATTTGACCCTGGGGCCATGATTTCGGGTGGGTTTTTACGGATTTCTGCCAGTAGCAACGTGATGTCACTATACACCGATTTTTCATCAACAATCAAAAAAGCCGGTTTATTTTTTGTTTGCGCCATCCGCCAAATTCCTAGTCCCGCACCGATAGCGTCCAGATCAGGGGTGACGTGACCAACAATCATAATATTATCAGCCTGTTCCATCAATTCAGCAATCGTCTGTGAAATCATCCGTGCACGCACACGCGTCCGCTTTTCCATTGGATTCGTTGCGCCACCGTAAAATCTCGCCGCAGCTTGCTTAGACTTCACCACAACTTGATCACCACCACGCCCCAAAGCCAAGTCCAGATTGGTTTGTGCCATTTTGGCCAGTTCAATAATGTCTTGCTCGCCATAGGCAATCCCCATAGACAACGTCACGGGTAAGTTTTGTTGCGCCGTCGCTTCACGAATCGCTTTTAGCACCGAAAACTTATCGTCTTCGGCAGCACGCAAGGAATCCTGATACCCAAACATCACATAGTGTACTGTACTGAGACGACGCAAATAGATCCGGTGAGCTGCCGCCCATTCTGACAAGGCGCCGGTCACATATGTGCGTAACGTTGAGGTTTCCGATTCGGTCATACCTTCGGTCACTTCTTCATAGTTATCGACTGAAATGAGACCACTAAATAATTGATGATCTTCGTACTCTTTGGCGATAGCCGCATATTCACTAATATCCATCATGTAGATGACACGCAAATTCTGCTGGACATAAAGTGAAAACTGCTTACCTTGCCACGTAATCGTGTTCGTCTCCCGTGCATCAGAATAATTTTTAATATCAGTGGCAAGTTGCGGATCCAATTGGGTCAACGTCAAGCCTAACACATCACGCTTATCAAGATAAGTTTGCATGTAAGGATTGATCCAGTCAATTTTTTCCGATGCATTTAAGAGAATAATCCCAATTGGCATACGAATCAAGGCTTCTTGTTCACTACGAGATATCCGATACCCCAACCCTGTCAAATATTCTTGGGCATTTTCATTGACTTCTTTTAGCGACTGCGCGGAATAAACCAAACCGATTAACACAACCACAATCCAGATTAACCCGAAAATCCAATTGACCAACAAGGCAAAAAATACACTCATGACACTGACAGATAACAACAGTAACGCGACGGTGCCTAATTTTGTGCTTTGAAAAAATATTGGTAACGTTTTAAAATCAAATAGTTTTTTCACAAGAAACCCCTATATCTTCCTCTATCATTTTGCCAAACCACTGTTATCTAGGCAAAATGCTCCTTGTACTATTTTACCACAGTTGCGATTTACCAAAATAAACAAAAAGAGACTCAGATAAAATCTGAGTCTCTCAATCGCGCGTCAAAGATTAGTCTTCTGTAACGAATGGCAACAAAGCCATGATACGTGCACGCTTGATTGCAGTTGTCACTTTACGTTGGTTCTTGGCTGAAGTACCAGTCACACGACGTGGCAAGATCTTACCACGTTCTGAGATAAAGCGTTCCAACAATTCTGTGTTCTTGTAGTCGATGAATTCGATGTGGTTAGCTGCAATGTAGTCAACCTTACGACGACGACGTGGGCCGCCTTGTGGGCGACGTGAACGTTGTGGACGTTCTGAATTTTGTGGACGTGAGTTTTGTTCTGACATGATTAAAGCTCCTTTCGTAGTGTTGTAAGTTATATTTTAAAATGGTAGATCATCATCTGATATATCAATTTCTGTTTTGCCGCTCGCCGCAAATGGGTTAGGGGCATCATTTGTTGGTGTTGTCGCTTGTGGGTTAGCTTGGCTAGCCGTAGCAAACGGATCAACGCCACCAAATGCATTATCACTTGGCGTACCGAATGACGCACCACCCTGATGAGATGGTTCTGACGACCCGTTTTGGGCACGTCGCTTATCACTTTCAGCACGTGATTCAAGTAATGAGAAATTATCAACGACAACTTCGGTCACGTAAACACGTTGTCCTTGGTTGTTTTCATAATTCCGTGTTTGCAAACGGCCTTCAATGGCAACTAGTGCACCTTTTCCAGTAAAGTTTGCAAAATTTTCAGCTGCTTTACGCCAAATCACGGCGTTAATAAAGTCAGCTTCACGTTCACCAGCTTGGTTGGTGAACTGGCGGTTAACCGCCAAACTAAACGTGCCGACTGCTGTACCCGATTGGGTATAACGTAATTCCACATCACGGGTCAATCGCCCAATCAATACTACTCGATTAATCATATCAAAAGCTCCTTCACCAGTGGAATCCCAGAATTATTCTGCGTCGCGCTTAACGATCATGTGACGCAAGATGTCTTGTGAGATCTTTGCCAAACGATCAAATTCGTTGATTGCTGCGTCGTCTTCTGCAGTGAAATCGATTACGTGGTATACGCCTTCGCGGTAACCAGCAATTTCATAAGCAAAACGACGTGTTGCCCAATCAGCTGACTTTGAGATTGTTGCACCATTATCAGTCAAGATACCATCAAAGCGTTCTACGAGCGCTTTCTTTGCATCCACTTCGATATCAGGGCGAACGATGTAAGTCAATTCGTATGATGTAGCCATGTTTTATTTCCTCCTTTTGGTCTCTGGCAGCCTTGGCTGCAAGGAGTGTACGCACTTTTGTGCGTTCACAATTATTAATTGTACTACAGAACAGCTATACATTTCAAGTGTTTCGCAGAATTAGCCACTTGGTTATTAAATAATACGTTGGTGATTAGCAAATCACTTAATCTTCTGGCACAAAATCAATTTCCGCTAAGGCTTCTTCTAACGTATCAATAAAATCAGGGTCTTGTAATTGCGCTAAAATCTGATCATCTGATCGGCCAGACATCCCCGCATGGATGTTAGCCACAATCCCATCCCACATTGCATCCGCTTCACGCGCTAATTTCACTGTGCCATAGCGCGCTCTTGCAAGACGTTGATTATTTTTTTCGACTTGAAACGCATAAGCTTTGTCGACAACCGTTGCCACGCTTTGTGCTGAAATAGCGGCTTCTAACGCGCGACGAAAGGTTTGCTGTTGCATAACATTTTCCTCCACTACCTAGCATTACTGACTTTATTATAAGAACATACGTTCGCATTGTCAACAGTGACCTGTCCCAGAAACAATTAACCGGCAGGCCGGAAGGGATTATATACCCGACCATGATCCACAAACAGTAGCAGCACGCCGATAGCAACGACAACAATAGCCCCCATCACAACCCCGACATCACGCAGTCGAAATGGTTGTTCTTGATACCACGTACGGCCTTTTTCACGACCAAATCGGCGCAATTCCATGGCCTGACTAATCGTATCAATGCGATTTAGGCTGGTAAAAACGAGCGGTAAAATAATTTGTACTGCCCCTTTAGAACGTGCCCATAGCGAGGCCTGCTTAGAAATCTCATATCCCCGTGCCTGCTGAGCCAAACTAATGGTCCGGTAATCACTTTGAACATCTGGAATATAGCGCAATGTAATCGCAAATGCGTACGCAATTTTATAAGGCACTCCAATCTTGTTCAAACTGGCGGCAAACTCGCTCGGATTCGTCGTAAATAACAAAATAATGGCTAACGGCAACGAGAACAGGTATTTCAACAAGAGATTTAACTCATAGAAGACTTGCTCCTGTGTCAACGCCCAATACCCGTGACCAAGAAGCACATGGCGCGTGCCATAAAGTTGCACGCCGTACTGAGGTGCCAAAACCGCGACCATCACCAAGTTAATGACGGCAAAAAACAAAACTAATTTCAGCATGAAGGCATATTCACGATATTTAATTTTGGCACGCCGCAGTAATAAGATGGCCAAAATTCCCAGTCCCAATAAAAACCGTGGATCATACGAAATCATCCCAATCGTTGTCAAAGCTAAAAAACCAATCAACTTGGCAGTGCCTGTTGTTTGGTTTAACCATGTATCTCGTTGTTTGTATCCAAATAAGTTATTCATCGTTGCTCTCATGTGCTGGTTTTGATAAGTCTTTATTGTCTTCACCCAAAACAGATGCTGTGTGTTGTAATACGGCCGCGTTCAATTCCTCAGGATGGGCAATTTGTAAGCGGTTGGCTAACTGATAAATACTTGTCGTCCGCAAACTCGCGGCTTGTACCAGCGCTTCATCAGCTAATAATTCAGCCGGCGTGGTATCTGCTAATAGCTGGCCATCAACCACCACTAACGCACGCTGCACAAAATTAGCCAGCAAATGCATGTCGTGCGTAATCATGACAATGGTGACGTGTTCTTGACGATTGATAGCCGTCAAAAATGTCAACAATTCTTGTGTATGCGTGGCATCTTGACCCGCCGTTGGTTCATCTAAAATAAGAATTTGTGGCGAAAGCACCAAAACCGCCGCAATCGTCACACGCTTTTTTTGTCCAAAACTCAAAGCCCCAATTGGCCAATTACGCATCCCATCAAGATCAAGCAAGCGTAAAACTGACCGTACCTTTTGCTCAATCTCAACCGGTTCTACCTGTCGTAGCACCAAACCACTCGCCACTTCATCAAAAACCGTACTCTTTGTAATCATGTGATTGGGAATTTGTAACACATACCCCACCTGCTCGGCCCGTGTTTTAATTGATTGGCCTAAAACCGACTGCCCGTCCAGGCGAATATCCGCCGCATCAGGCATTAAAAAGCCGGTCAAGAGATGCGATAACGTGGTTTTACCGGAACCATTTTTGCCGACAATCCCAACAATTTTCCCACGATTGATGGTGAGATTCAGGTTTTGAAAGAGTGGCTGACGCTGATCGTAGCTAAAGTCAACATTTGACAACGTCAGTTGGGGTTGCTGGACAACGGTTGTTTGTACCGGTACACGTAATTTGGCAATCGCTGATTGGTGGGCTGCAACGTCGACTTTTTGTACATCAGCAACATGTGGCAAATGGGCCACATCAACTTGTGCCTGTCGTAACAGTTGCACATACAATGGCTCATCTAAGCCGTACTGTGGCAAGACGCCAGCTTGAATAATGGCAGTTGGCGTGTCATTGGCCACGATACGGCCTTCAGACATCACAATAATCCGATCCACATTGGCACGCAATACTTCTTCAATCCGGTGCTCGATAATTACCACCGTCAAATCGCGGTCTGCCTGTAACTGGTCAATCATGGTCATCGCATCCCAGCCTGCTGCTGGATCTAAACTGGATAAGGGTTCATCAAATAAGAGTAATTTGCCATCATCAACCAGCACCCCTGCCATGGCTGTGCGTTGTTTTTGACCACTGACAGCATTTGCGGTGCCAACTCTAGCCGATTACTTAAGCCAAAGCGCTGTGCCCATTTTGCCACTTCGGCTTTAATGCGGGCTACTGGCTGCTGATCATTTTCCAAAGCAAAGGCAATGTCTTCAGCGACCGTCAACCCAACAAATTGCGCGTCGGCGTCTTGTAAAACCGTTCCTGCCTGTAATGATAGTTCAAACAAACTCTGCGCTGAAATGTCGCGACCGTTAAGTGTCATTTGGCCCGAAATATCGCCCGCATAAGCATGGGGAATCAGACCATTCAGCAAACGCAGTAACGTGGTTTTACCGGAACCAGAAGCGCCGGCAATTAAAACTTTTTCGCCAGGGAAAATTTGGAAACTCACGTCATACAAAGTCGGTTCAGCTTGTGCATGATATTTAAATGTCACGTTTTTAAATTCAATGAGTGGTGTTGCCATAATGCCCCTTATTGATAAGATATGTACGCAAGCAACGCTTGCTGATTTACTCGCTACGCAAACTGCTCTTTTTTGGTCGCGACTTGACGTAAGCGATTAACAAAAGTGTGCCGATAACCGCCACGGAGGTGGTGTTCACGGCTGCTGCCACAACACCTTGCAAGAAAACTTTTTGAGCGGCTTCTTTGTAGATTAAAATGTCACCAAGTGGGGCGATAATCACCCAAGCAATGATATTGGCCACTGCTTGCCAAATGTTAAATTGAATGATTTTTTTAGTCGTTAATGTGCCATATTCCAAGGCAAGCGACTTTTTACTCAATCCTAATAGAAAACCAAAAACACCATCAGCAATTACCCAAGACCACCACGGCGCACCATAAGTGACCGCATCATTTAAGGTGTGCCCAATAATGCCCACCAGTAGGCCAACAACCGGCCCAAATAAACTCGCTATTAAGGCCAACCATCCTTCCGCCACGTTAATGGTGGTATTTGGTACGCCCGTTGGAATAGCAATAAATTTCATTAACACAAAGAATACGGCTGCCCCAATTCCTGTGGCAACGACTGACCGCACTGAAAAACCAGTTTTTTGTTGCTTTTTTTGCATATTACTCCCTCACTTTTTAGATCATGCCGACACTTTCGTTAAGGTAACCGCCCATTCAGGTCCAGCACCCACATGATACGTTTGTTCAAAACTACCCGTATGCACACCAAACGCCACAGTATAGACAGAATCAATATAAATTAGCAGTTCCCCTGGTGCCACGTCCGTAAACGTATGCACATAAGGTAAGACGTCATCAAACATGGTATGCCCTTGATGTTGAATTTGGACACGCAAGACATCCCCATATGCTAAACTGAACTTTTCAAATTCTTTTACTGGAATATTGGACCACAACGAGCCAAAATTAACATCAGTAATATCAATATTCCCAACTAACTGTGCAACCCCAGACGCCGTCGTTTGATAGCGCCCTGGTTGCATTGGCAACTTCACCAATTGGTCAACCGGCAATACTTGTTGGTAATCGGTGTACTGGATTTGACCACTCGCTAACTGTGCCCCATTGTAGGCATAAATATCACGACCATGAAATGTCGAAGACTTTTCTGATCCTGGTAACCGTTGTGTTGTTTCATCAATAACACGCGCACTCGCAATCAGCCCGTGCGCCAAAAGATGAGACAACGTCCCATTGTCCGGTGTCACAATATAATGGCCACCGGTTGTCTCAGCAATAATTGAGAGCCGCTTGGATCCTACACCAGGATCCACAACGGAGACAAATACCGTACCAGCTGGCCAATAACTAAATGTTTGAAACAACCGAAATGACCCTTCAAAAATATTAAACGGTGTGATGCCATGGGTCAGGTCACTAATGATTATATCACTAGCCACACCATAAGCCACACCACTCATTGAACTTACCGCCCCGTCCTGTAAGCCAAAATCCGTTTGTAAAACGAGATGATTGTTTGTCATATGATACGTTTGTCTACGCGATAGTCGCCACCTGTAGACTATTCCTTCCAATATATTGCCAATAAAAAGACCCTGTTAATCACTTTGATTAGCAGGGCGCGACAAACAGTCTGGTGTGCAGGCCAGCGTCCTGTTTGACGGTTAGTAGCCAAATAGTTGACTCGTCATCACTTTATTAACATATTGTTATTTTAAGATAGTTCTTATTTTATGCTAATTTATTTCTTAGTTTAGTCTGGCAAGATAATTTGGGTTGTTGGTCCTTGTGGGGCTTGTTCCGCTTGCTGTTCTTGCACTAAATAACTTGGGAATAATGTGAGCGACTTCTCAGTAAAGCCGACCATTGATGAGCCTAAAATACGCGTGATTAATTCCAACAAACGCGCTTCAAATGTCGGTTCATCAATTTGTTCAATTTCCGGCTTCAAGGCTTGTTGATACATATTGATGTGCACGTGTGGCATCAAGGCGTATTCGCGCCCGATTAGGGCGGCCCATTCTTCAAATAATTCGCCCGGAATTTCGTCATCATCGTTCACGATTGGCATGAAGTTAACACTAAACGTATTATTAGCTTCGCCTTCAACGTCAAACTCTGCTTGCGTGATGCGGCCCTCCGTTATTTCTGTCGCATAGTCAAAATCATAAACACGACGTTCGTCGAACAAGTGGATAAAACCAGCCGTTGCTTGATCCTCACTAGCGGTATCAACAACACGCAAAATACGATCACGCTGGCCGCTAAAAAGTTGTTGTGTAAAGTATGGCATGCTTTATTACTGACCTATCTTTCATCAGAAAAGAGGTCGTTTCCTCCAATACATTTGTTACCCAATTCTAACACAGGCATACAAAAACTGCTATGTCCAAGACAACGACACGCTGCTTAACACATGTAAAAAAATCGCCCAAGTGTGGACGATTTTTTTGATTATAATACTGTGAAGTCGAATACTTTACGACCAGTAATCTTACCAGCCTTCATTTCATCAATCACTTCGTTCATGTCGGCAAAGGCAACCTTTTCAACGATTGGCTTAACCTTACCTTCGGCACCAAATTGGAAGGCTTCCTTCAAGTCGGCACGTGTACCAACCAATGAACCACGTACTTCAATACCATCCAAGACTGTCTTGGCAATGTTCAAAGCCATGTCACCTTGTGGCAAAGCAACCGCCACTAACTTACCCATTGGACGTAGTGAATCAACGGCTTGATCAAAGGCAGCGGCGTTAACGGCTGTCACTTGCGCATTGTGCACACCACCAGTAGCCTTTTGAACTTCAGCTGCGACATCATCAACCTTCTTACGGTTGATCAATACTTCAGCACCGTTTTCTTGTGCGGCAGCCAACTTGTCATCGTTACCATCAATAACAGCAACATGTGCACCAAAGACATTGTGGGCATATTGAACGGCCAAGTTACCCAAACCACCAGCACCATGAACTGATACCCATTGTCCTGGCTTTGTTTCACCGACCTTCAATGACTTATACATTGTCACACCGGCACATGTAATTGATGTTGCTTGTACTGGGTCCAAACCTTCTGGCACCTTAACGGCGTACTTGGCGTTCACAACAGCTTGTTGTGACATCGCACCATCAATTGTGTAACCTGAGTTGCGTACCTTACGGCAGAATGTTTCGTTACCTGTCACACAGTAGTCACACACACCGCAGGCGTCAAAGAACCAAGCGATTGAAACACGATCACCAATCTTGAGGTAATCACTGGCACCTTCAGCCAACTTTGACACACGACCAACACCTTCGTGACCGATAACACGACGGAACTTACCATTACGTTGTCCAAGTTCATTTGGATTACCAAAATCAGCATTCGCCACATGCAAATCAGTGTGGCAAAGGCCAACATATTCAATATCAACTAATGCTTCACCAAAGGCTAATGGCTTTGGTTCCCAATCTTCAATCAAATCAACATATCCATCTGGATTTTCACGTACAACTGCTGCTTTCATGTTAAGCATACTCCTTTTACATGTGAATTATTTTACAAATAAATTGTACCTGTTTTTCGCGTATTTGTAAACTTTTATTATGACAAATTGGCATTAATTTTTTATTACGTGAAAAAAATCACGATTACTTACAAAATAAAAGTATCACCGAAGTGACACTTTTTAGTCAAATGTGAGCACAAGTTTACCCAGTACGTGTTGGCGCGTTTGAAAATCGCGGACGTTCTCTGCATTAAATGGGCGTGTGTCCGCAATGTTCACGATCACCTGGCCTTGGGCTACTAACACCAATAATTCAGCGAGCTGTTTACCGTTAGATTGCAAATAACCCATCGTCACGCGCGGATCAGCCATAGTATCAACCAATGACACCAATCGCCCAGTTGGCTTCAAAACGGCCAATGACGTCTGCAAGGTATCACCGCCAATCGTATCTAAAATCACATCCACGCCTGCCGGTATCGCTGCTTGCAGCGACGTCGTTTGGCTATCAATGACCTGCAGTGTCGGATCAACGGCCTGCACAACGGCTGCTGCTGCCTGACCACGGACTGTCGTATAAAGCGTTTGTACCCCAAGCCACTTCGCAACCTGGATAGCTGTGAAACCAACCGAACCAGCACCGCCTTGAATGAGTACCGTATCCCTTGGCTGAACCGCTAAGTCTTTGGTTATCATTTGATAACCAGTTTGCCCACCCAGTACCACCGCAGCCGCTTGGACATCACTTACTGCGTCGGGAATTTTAGCAAGTAAGGATTGCCCAACTGGCACAAATTCGGCATAGCTTTTCAAATGTGTCGATGCCGCCACGCGGTCACCAACTGCAAATGCCGTCACTTCAGCGCCAACCGCCACGACAACGCCTGCCACTGATGACCCTGGAATGAGCGGTGTTGCCTTATCTGTTCCCATCAATCCTTGCCGAAACTTCACATCATAAGGGTCAATTGCCGTCGCCCGTTGTTTCACCAATACCTGTTTGGGTTTAATCATCGGCATTGCTGCCGCTAGGTTATCGACCAAGACCGTCGGTTCCCCATAATTTAACATTTCTACTGCATACATGGTATTCACACTTTCTTTATAAGCCGTTACCCCATTGTATGCCAAATCCTGCTAAATGTCCTCGGATTTGCTGTCACAAAGTGCATCAAAAAAAGGCGCCTCAGTTAACCCGAAGCACCTTTATGACTCGCCTAAATTAGGCTAAATATTTAGCTTTAACATCAGCCATTGTCGCTAAGACCTTGTCTTTCTCCAATACGACTAACATTTCTGGCAAGTTTGGTCCTTGCACTTCATGTGTTGTCGCAATACGAATTGGATTCCACAAGTTACGGCCCTTGATTTCAAGTGTGCTTTGAATCTCACGAATCACTGCCATGTAATCTTCTGCAGTCGCTGATTCTGGCAAGGCTGTGTAAGCTTTTTCCCAGGCTGCAAAGACCTGACGGCCTTCATCAGATGTGAGATAATCGACCATTTCATCCGTAATATCACTTAATTCAAAGAATGGGCGACGCACTAAGTCAACAATTTCGCGTGTATAGGAAATCCCTTCCACACCGGCAACCTTAATGACTTGTGTTAACCAATCGCGCTTCGTTTCGGCATCTTCTGCGCTAATTAAGTCCGCATTGACCAATTCTTGAATCAATTGTGGCATCACTTGATCCAAATCACGACGCATCCATTGGTTGTTAATCCATTCTAACTTCTTTTGGTCAAACTTCGCGTTGGCCTTTGACAAACGGTTCTCGTCAAACATTTGTGTGAATTCTTCAAGGGAGAAGATTTCGTCTTCACCCTTTGGTGACCAACCAAGCAAGCCAATAAAGTTCACCATCGCTTGTGGTTGATAGCCCAAATCCTTGTATTGTTCCACGAATTGCAACACATTTTCGTCACGCTTTGATAACTTCTTGCCGGTTTCACCGTTGATAATCAACGCCATGTGACCAAACTTTGGCATATCCCAACCCAACGCTTCAAAAATCATCATTTGCTTTGGTGTGTTTGAGACGTGATCATCCCCACGTAACACGTGAGAAATCTTCATCAAATGATCATCGACAACCACCGCAAAGTTATAGGTTGGCATCCCATCGGCTTTTTGAATCACCCAGTCGCCACCAATTTCCTTGGCACCGATTTCGATATGACCCTTAACAATGTCATCCCAAGCATAAACTTTTTCTTCTGGGACACGGAAGCGAATCACGGGCTTTAACCCTTGCGCTTCAAATTCCGCATACTTGGCTTCGCGTTCTTCATCCGTCAAACCTTCATATTCATAAACGTAATGTGGCGCTTGCTTAGCGGCTTGTTGTGCTTCACGTTCAGCAGCCAATTGTTCTGATGTCTTATATGACTTATAAGCCAAGCCCTTAGCCAACAATTCATCAATAAAGGGTTGGTAAATGCCTTGAGCGTTACGTTCAGATTGGCGGTATGGGCCATAAGCACCTGGCTTTTCTGGTGATTCATCCCAGTCCAAACCAAGCCAAGCCAAGTTTTCTAATTGTGACTTTTCACCGTCAGCGATGTTACGTGCTGAATCAGTATCTTCAATCCGAATAATGAATTGGCCATTGTAGTGGCGCGCAAAAAGCCAGTTAAAGATTGCGGTACGCGCGTTACCAATATGTAAATGTCCTGTTGGTGATGGGGCATAGCGAACACGAATGTCTTCTGTCATGTGATATAAAGCGTTAGACAAGTGGTTTGGCTAACGCATTTCCTCCTCAGTTATACGGTTTATCCCGTTATTTATCTACTCTATTGTACAACATTACCCCGACAAAATTCCAATTGGCCACATATTCGCAAAACAAAAGGCCAGGCGGCTAACCTGACCTGCAAACGTTATCGATTTAATGACGCTGAGCGTGGATTGGCGCATCTTGTTGCCGTACCAAACGTCTCAGTAACCGTACCCAGTGGTATAGCACCCATCCTAGACCGGCCATGATCACCAGCAATATCGCCATAACGGCAATTTTCCCCCACAAAATTAGGGCATCGCTAAGCCCAACTACTAACGTCAGCCAGCCTAAGCCGACTTGGATAACGCCTAACATCGTGGTTATCAGCACACCTAACCACCAACGTCCCCGATAACCTGTTCCACGTGAAACATAACGATATAACCCATTATGCATCAAAATAAATAGATCACCAGGAATCAGATCCCACATATTACCCCCTTTAATCTAAGGCTAATTGCAACGCTTCCCGCAATGTGGCGACGCCAATTACTTGAATCCCTTCGGGTAAGGTAACACCATTCAAGTTGTTCTTTGGCACAATCGCCCGTTTAAAGCCGAGCTTGCGCGCTTCCTTCAACCGACTTTCAATATCAGCGACGCTCCGGATTTCCCCAGTTAACCCGATTTCACCGACAAAGACGTCGCTTGGCCGCGATTCTTTATCGTGATAAGAACTGGCCAGCGCCACGGCAATCGCCAAATCAATTGCTGGTTCATCCAGCTTGACCCCACCGGCAGCTTTCAGATAAGCATCTTGATTTTGTAACAAGAGATTGGCGCGCTTTTCCAAAACGGCCATAATTAGCGACACGCGGTTACGATCTAATCCGGATGCCGTCCGTTGCGCATTCCCAAAGACGGTTGGCGTCACCAAAGCTTGCAACTCCACTAAAATCGGCCGTGAGCCTTCCAAGGCGACCACAATGGCCGAACCAGTTGCGCCAGCTAATCGTTCTTCCAAAAAGATTTCTGATGGGTTGGCGACTTCAATCAAACCGCCGTCACGCATTTCAAAAATACCCAATTCATTGGTGGCACCAAAACGATTTTTCACCGCGCGTAAAATGCGGTACTTATAGTTACTATCGCCTTCAAAATAGAGCACCGTATCGACCATATGCTCCAAAATCTTTGGTCCAGCAATTGCCCCATCTTTAGTCACGTGACCAACGATAAAAATAGAAATGTTATTGGTTTTGGCAATTTGCAATAAATCTGCCGTGACTTCACGGATTTGTGACACGGAGCCAATGGCGGACGTCACGTCTGGTTCCTGCATCGTTTGCACTGAGTCAATCACGACAAAATCTGGTTGCAGCGATTCAATTTGCTTTTTAATCGCCGTCATATCTGTTTCTGGATAGAGGTAAAATTCATCATTCCCCACACCCAAGCGATCTGCCCGCAACTTTACTTGGGTGGCAGATTCTTCCCCAGTCACGTATAACACACGGCCTTCGTGGGCCAATTGTCCCGAAACTTGGAGCAAGAGGGTTGATTTCCCAATGCCTGGATCCCCACCAATCAACACCATTGAACCTGGAACCACCCCACCGCCTAACACGCGGTTCAGTTCTTTAAGGTTCGTGGCAACACGCGGTGTTTCCTCTGATGTGACCTCATTAATCTTTTCAACCTTAGCCGTACGACCGTCTAGGCTCACCCGACTTTTCCGGTCGTTGGTCTCTGGCATAATTTTTTCTTCGACAAATGTGCCCCATTCACCACAGTTTGAGCAGCGACCCAGATAGCGCGCTGACGTGAAACCACAGTTTGAGCAAATAAATTGTGTTTTAACTTTTGCGATAATGTCTCTCCTTTAGTTGTGTTAAAAAGTGTTTGGCTTGGGTTTGATACATCAAAAAATTGTCATTGCCACGCAAACTATCACGATCACGTGTGAAATGGCCTGTTTGTAACATGCACACGTATTCCGCTGCAAACGGCCAGTCAACAGACTGGGCACGTGATATTTCTAATTGGGTATCAAAATTCACGCGCCTAAAGTCCGTGCTCACGACACCAACAACATCATCTAATGTGAGCACTAAGTATTGTGCGACCATCCCTTGGGGGGTAAGTTGATAAGACTGACCGACAGTTCCAGTATTTAGAATGCGATGCATTTGAAAATGATTGTCCACTTGCGTCACAGCATCTGTGCGCATGATTTGCGCATGAATGTGGGCGTAAATCGCCATATCCGCATCGCGCCCTGTTAACATCTGATTGAAGTTTTCTTGTGGCGCATCAGCCAGTAGTGCATCACCATAATTTTGTGTGGGGGTGTGATGTGATAAGTGAAAATGGCGGCCAAAACGTTCAATCGTTGTCGCAATTGGTAATTGCTGAATTTGTGCTATCTCAGCGACTGTAAATTGCGCATAATCGCGCGCCATCCAATTTAAAAATGCAACTTCAGCGGCATCGTCAAAGTCAACCGCCGTTGCGCGCTCGTATTCTTGGTAACTCGATTCCCAATTACCTTGTAAAAACACTGTCGCATTTTCTTGATGCAATAGACGATAACTCGCAACCGTATTGGGGCCATAGGTGGCGATGTCTCCTAGTGACCAGAATTCAGTGACCCCTTGATTTTTTGCATCAGCAATAACCGCCTCTAAGGCGGTTAAATTACCATGTACATCTGCTAAAACACCTATTTTCTGTTGCATATGCGGCTCCTTTCCAACTATTTCTGATGATACATCAAATGTACTGGTTGTAATGGCAAGTCATGCAACACCGGCTGTAAAACAACAGGTTTCAAATCATCAAGCGCAGTTGGCGAACGCCATATCACCGCCTGTTCCCAGCCGTCTCTTGCATCCCCCTGCGTTTGATCAACCCGCGTGACTAACCAAGTCATGCCAATTTCGGTAACTTGCTTACCGGCAATAGAAAATAAATTTTCAGTCACTGCTAGCAGGCGTTCTGCACGAACATTGATGCCCATTTCCTCGATAAATTCGCGGACAATGGCTGCTTGGCTGGTTTCGCCAAACTTCACTTTACCACCTGGTAAAAACACGCAATATTGTTGTGGCGCTGTATTAACGGCAATATTGCCAGTCGCATCAAGCAAGACACCTGTCACCCGTAACTTAAAATCTCGAGTTGCTTGACATATCACGATATCATTGTGTTCATCAGCCATCAATCACCTAATTTTGGCCGGTTGAGCCAAAACCACCTTGACGCTCAGCCTTTTCAACTTGATCATCGCCATCAGCTAAGAGGTAAGGTAAGAAAATACCTTGGCCAATCCGTTCGCCTTTTTTAATCACGACATCTTTAAGCCCAAAATTAATGAATTGGAAGAAAATTTCCCCTTCGTTGCTTGGGTTATTGTAGTAGTCGGCATCAACAATCCCAACGGCATTTGGCATCATCAAGCGCTTTTTAATCGGACCACTTGAACGTGATACCAATTGCAAATATTCCCCTTCACCCATGTAAGCCTTAATACCTGTTGGGACAAGCACCGGCCTAAGCAACCCTTGCAAGTCCTCATCATCACGTACATTTTTTAATTTACCGAGTGATAAGATGTTTAAGCCACGGAAAAAAGGATTACTCAATGCACTTGGAATCACAATCTCTTCTGAGGCTTCAAAGTCATACCCCGCCGCTGCTTGCGTACTCCGTTTTGGTAAATTAAGCCCGTCGTTCACCTTTGTTGACACAATTTCAAATCCACGCATGTTTAATTACCAACCACAGTCATTCAAAGCCACGACTATGGTCGTTTTCCTCCATTTATTTAGTCAAATTGATTTACTTTGTATTATACGGTAAAACCGTAGTTGTTGCCGTCGATTTTTGGCACGCATCATCCCCAATAACCGTATCCTGCGGTATAATAGAACTAATTAGATTATCACTGGTGATTTTCGCATCACCGTATCGTCACGAAATGGAGAAGCATGATGGACTTTCAACATGAACCCGGTCGTTACTTTTTAGAAGCAGATGGTAAACGTCTCGCTGAAATTACTTACACAACCATCAATGATGGCCAAACCTATGCGATCAATTCAACCATTGTTGACCCCGCACTACGCGGTCAAGGAGTTGCAGCAGCACTTCTTGACGCCGTTGTTGACGAAGCACGGGCAAACGGCATGACCGTGCATCCGATTTGCAGTTATGCCCGTAAGGCATTTTTCAATCAGCCAGACAAATACCAGGAGATTCAGTACAAGCCATGACCCAAGAACAACAAAAGATGATTGCTGGCCGACGGGCCGCAGAATTTGTCCAAAATGACATGGTTGTTGGGATTGGTTCTGGTTCGACGATTGCGCATGTCATCAATGCGTTAGGTGAACGCGTGGCGCACGAAAACCTCAAAATCGTTGGCGTTGCCACTTCGGAAAAAACGCGCCGTAACGCTGCCCAACTTGGCATACCAATGTATAACGTCGACGACGTTGATCAAATCGATTTAACCATTGATGGCGCTGACCAGATTTCCGATGATTTTTCAGCCATTAAAGGTGGCGGTGCCGCCCTTCTATGGGAAAAAATCGTGGCCTTTAATTCTCGCGAAAATATCTGGGTGATTGATGCCAGCAAGCAAGTACCCAAGTTAAATCAGTATTTGCCAGTTGAAGTCATTCCCTATGGTTCTCACCAACTATTCAAACGTTTTGCGGCTGAAGGCTTCCAACCGACTTGGCGTCTTGACCAAAATGGTAATCCTGTCCGCACAGACTCGGCTAATTTCCTCATCGATTTACATTTACCTATGATTGATCATCCCCGAGCCTTCGGTGATGAACTTATCAAGATGGTGGGCGTTGTCGAACACGGCCTCTTCACCGATGTGGTGAACCGCGTTGTGATTGGCGAACCCGATGATCACGTGCGTGTGATTGATGTGAACCCCCGATAAAAAGCGTGTTAGCACACGCTTTTTTTATTTGGTTTAAAATTTGTTACAGTGAAGTATGTTGTTATATCAACACCACAGCATGTCATAATAAGTAACATGTTTAATTGGTCTAGCTGCTCTCCGATATAGAATATAGCTATACAATTTATTAAGGAGATCATCATGCGTACCGAAACTGACTCACTGGGTCCATTGAACATTCCTCAAACTGACTATTATGGGATTCACACGCAACGGGCATTG
This sequence comes from Leuconostoc lactis KCTC 3528 = DSM 20202, assembly GCF_014651235.1. Classification (GTDB taxonomy): domain Bacteria; phylum Bacillota; class Bacilli; order Lactobacillales; family Lactobacillaceae; genus Leuconostoc; species Leuconostoc lactis. The sequence goes on from NZ_BMWM01000016.1 coordinate 27,440, forward strand.
CACAATTTTCCAATTGCAGCCCAAGTAACACACCCTGAGTTAATTCGCGCATTTTTGGAAATCAAACAAGCAGCAGCACAAACCAATGCCACATCCGGCAATTTAGACCGCTCCGTTGCCAAACATATTGTGCGCGCCACGAAACAGCTGCTCAACCAACCCTTCAAACCCGAATTGTTTCCAATTAGCGACATCCAAGGTGGTGCTGGGACATCAACCAATATGAACGTCAATGAAGTCATCGCCAATGTCGTATTAGAACAAACCGGCCGGTTACGTGGTGACTATGCTTATATCCATCCCAACGACCACGTTAATATGGGCCAAAGTACCAACGACACGTATCCTAGTGCAGGTAAAATCGCTCTGATTCGTCTCCTTGAGCCACTATTTACGGAACTACTAGCATTGATTGACGCGCTTGGCAACAAAGCGGATGAATTTTCAGCCACATATAAAATGGGTCGTACCCAACTTCAAGACGCTGTCCCTATGACCTTGGGTAACAGTTTCCACGCCTGGTTAAAGCCGCTACGACGTGATGTTGAGCGTATTACTGCAGCACGTAACGCGCTCTATCTCTTAAATATGGGTGGCTCAGCCATCGGTTCTGGGATTAACGTCAGTTATCATTATCAAGTGCATATCGTGCCTAATTTGGCCGGTATCACCAACTTACCTTTGGTACAAGCACACGATCTCTTTGACGCGACCCAAAATCTAGACTGTTTTGTGGCACTCTCTGGCGCACTCAAAACCTTAGCCATGAATTTGTCTAAAATTTCTAACGACTTGCGTCTCTTGAGTTCCGGTCCCCGATCAGGACTGTCGGAAATTAACTTGCCAGCCCCACAGGCAGGCTCATCGATTATGCCCGGGAAAATCAATCCCGTTATTCCAGAGGTCGTTAACCAAGTGGCCTTTGAAATGTTTGGGTTTGATGCAACCGTGACAGCTGCCGCAGAGGCCGGTCAGTTAGAACTGAATGCCTTTGAACCCATTGTCTTTCGGTCACTGTTTGCCGGTATTGAGCATTTAACGGCAGCCATGCAAACTTTAAGAATCAATGCGATTGATGGCATTACCAGCAATAAAGCACGTTTGTCTCAAGATATTGATCTATCAGCCAGCTTTGCCACAGCGATGGCGCCAATTATTGGTTATCAAGAAGCGGCCAAAATTGCCAAAGAATCCCTACGCACCGGTAAATCACTCCGACAAATTGCGGAAAAGAAAAAACTCTTTACCACAGAACAATTAACGCGTATTTTCCGCGTTGAAGATATCGTGATTAATGCGCGTACACCTGAACACGGATTAGTGTTACATGCACCAAAATCATAAGCCAATAAAAAACCGACATACATCAAGTATGCCGGTTTTTTTAAGATTGCCCCTGCTGGATTCGAACCAGCGCATGGCGGTACCAAAAACCGCTGCCTTACCGCTTGGCCAAGGGGCAATAGTTAATTTATTCAGCCGTTAACTATTAATCGGCTATGGGAGCGGTAGGATTCGAACCTACGAACCCGAAGGAACGGAGTTACAGTCCGTCGCGTTTAGCCAGACTTCGCTACACTCCCATGTCTCAAACAACTATATTATAATAACAAATATTTAAGACCTTGACAACCCCTTTAGTGGATTTTTTTCCAATTTTGTTTAAATGAGTCACGAAATAACCCAAAAGCGGTCCAAAGTGACACCACAATAATCAATAGTTTCAGCAATTGCACATCCATACTCGTGAAGAACTTAGCCGCAACAATCACGCCAAGAATACCACCAATCGTGACACCAGCAAAACCACGCCATGAAATCCGATCCATCTTAATCACATTCCAAGCCATCGTTGGCATGATCAAAGCGGCATCTAACATCATCACTGGAAAAGCAATCGCTGGATTCACCCCCATCAGTGAGAAAAAAATCAATTCGGGCGCATAATTCCCCAGCCCCATCGTCATCAAAATCCCCACGCCAAGGTTAAACACGATGCCTAAGACAAGCCACCAGCCATGCAACCCGTGCACTATTAAAGCATTATCCGCTCCTGGGTTGGTGATCATCCGGACTATCATAATCACGACCGCGATAAACAAGGCCGCAGACATTACCCGCTGTACCGTTGGTGCATGCCAATTTTTCGTGACGTGTGTCCCCACGTATGCCCCCACGACAGCGGCAGTCGTCATCGGCAACAACGTGCTTAATTCGACTTTCACTGCGGTGATGAAAAATAGCGCTTCGATCATGACCGGAATGGCATGCATCGCATTTAACGTCCCCGGTAACTGCCGATCGTCATCAATGTAGTGCGTGGCTCGAAAGGCAGCTGTCGTCGTTGCAAAAGAACCAATCCCAAGTGTATCACCAAAATCAGTCACAAAACCAATGACCATCCCCAACCCAAAACGCTGAAAAATAGGCTTTTTTTGTTTAAAATAAGCGCGTGCGATGAGACCAATCATCATCACCATCACCGTGATCAATACTATTTGAATGATTAATAGGATCATTTTTTCATACATATTGTCTTACTCGTTTCAAAAAATCAATACACACTATTGTATCAAAGTTTAATCACGATTTCTCATGTCTTGATCGACTCACATCCCCAGCATCAAAAAACGCACTGATTGTTCGTCAGCACGTTGTCTCATTGTTATCACATCTTACCAAATTTGCACGCGTTCAGCCGGTGCCAACCACATCCCATCGCTTGGTTGTACGTTAAATGCCGCAAAGAAGGCATCAAAGTTCTTCACTTGGACATTCACGCGTAACTTCGCTGGACCATGTGGATCCGAGGCTGCTAGGAGTTGCATATATTCTGGTCGCGCCTTCATCCGCCAAATTGTGGCCCAACTTTCAAAGAAGTCAGTTGCGGAAAAGTCTGGCTCCTGCGCAGCTGCGGCTAACGCAGCCGCCAAACCACCCAAATCGGCGACATTTTCAGAAACGGTGAGTTTACCATTGACTTTAGCACCATACGAATCCAAGCCGTCAAACTGAGCCACGACCCGATCCGTACGCACCTTAAAGGCAGCAAAGTCCTCGTCTGTCCACCAGTTCTTTAAGCTCCCAAACTCATCAAATGACGCCCCATTCGTATCAAACGCATGGGAAATTTCATGCGCAATGACCGCGCCAATCCCACCGTAATTCGCTGATGACGATTGTGACAAACTATAAAATGGGGCTTGCAAAATCGCTGCCGGGAAGACAATTTGGTTTTGCTGTGGGTCATAGTAAGCATTCACCAGATGAGCTGGCATATGCCATTCGCTACGATCCACCGGTTGTTGCCATTGCGACCATTCATGAGCGATTTCAATTTGTCGAAACTGTAACGCTGTTTCTAATAAAGTAGCGCCTGGTTGGACAATTTTCTTGGCTAAGCGCGCCGGTAGCTGCTCCGGATAGCCAATATGTGGCACGATGGTATTTAATTTTGTAATGGCCTTTTCGCGGGTTGCGGCATTCAGCCAGTCATTTGCTTGTAGTCGTTGCTTAAACACGGCAATCATCTTGGCCACTTTAGCCTCAACATCGGCTTTGGCTGCTGGTGAGAACTTTTCTTGGGCGTAATAGTAGCCAATCGCTTGATTAAACGGTTCAGCTGCCAGATAAAAGGCTGCTTTATCCGCCTGCATGGCTTCTGGTGCTCCCGTCAATTCACGCTGGTATTGGCCACCCAGTACGCGCACATCGTCCGATAAATAACGCGTAAAACTGTTAACAACCGAAACGATCAAATGGGCCTGCAATAATGGCCAACCTTCTTCAGAAAAGAATTGATTAGCGGCCGCCCAAAAGCGTTCTTCGGGCACAATCACTTGATCTGGTGTCTGACCAACCAAGGCCGTTAAAATCGCGTCTAGCGGCAATTCTGGGGCTAATTTGGTAAAGTCTGCCCAAGTGTAAGGATGGTACAACTTGGCATATTCATGTCCCTCTTCTTGACTTAAAACGACAGCGGCCGCACGGGCATCAAAAGCCAGATAACGGTCAATCAAATCAGCCGTTTCTGCCTCAGAAAAGCCAAAATTTGGCAGTAAGGCTGTTTGCGCAGCCCGAAACTTCGCTAACAACGCTTGTCCCTGTTTGTGATCGGGTGCATAGTACGTCGTGTCTGGTAAGACTAAGTTGATCGCGCTAGCCCACAAAACATTGGTCCGGGCATCTTTAAAATCAGGCCCCACACCAAGTGGCAAAGCATTTGGCAAGCCTTGCTTTTCCAATTCGGCAATATGTTGCGCAAAATCAGCAAATGAGGTGTAATTTTGATACTGTTTCAACAACGCTTGCACGGGTTGGGTGCCTTGTTGTTCACGTGTGGCAAAATCAGTGGCTAAGCGATGATACGCAATAAATTGTGACAAAATCGGTGAGTCAGGCAAGTTTTTCCCTGCTTGCCAGTCCGCCGTGACCTTCAGTAACCACTTTTCAATCTCATCAGACAAGTCACTAAAACCACCTGTGCGTGGCTTATCGTTAGGAATTACCGCAGCCTTTTCCCAAGCGCCATTCACTGCGTCATAAAAATTATCTTGTTGTCGTACCATCTTTTACCACCTTTTTATTAGTAATTAATTACAATTATACACCAGTTACCGGTTAAACGCACGTTATTATCATTTTTCTATCATAAAAAAGCTATAACAACTGTGAATCAGTTGTTATAGCTTTTTTAATCCCTTAAACCTGTTGCGCTTTATATAGCGCTGCTTCTTCAGGTGTGGCCAACACAAAGTGACCTGGGTTCACTTCAATCATTTCCCGTGTTTTACCGTCAGTTTCGATACTTGTATCATATTCCAACGGTTGACGCGCCTTTTCTACTTCTGGATCAGGCACTGGAATGGCTGAAAGCAAGCTCTTCGTATAAGGATGCAAAGGGTGATTATAAACCGCGTCCGCAGACCCGATTTCAAGCAACTTACCCCAGTGCATGACCCCGATACGATCAGAAATATACTTCACCATTGACAAGTCGTGCGCGATGAAGAGATAGGTTAGTGAATGCTTCTTCTGCAATTCCTTCATCAAGTTCACAACTTGTGCTTGAATTGAGACGTCCAGCGCAGAGATTGGTTCATCGGCAATGATGAACTTCGGATCAACCGCTAACGCACGGGCAATCCCGATACGCTGACGTTGGCCACCCGAAAATTCGTGGGGATAACGGGTAGCATGATCTTTGTTCAAACCAACCAAATCCAACAATTCTTGCACTTTTTGGTCACGTTCCGCCTTAGAACTGGCGAGTTTGTTCACGTCAATTCCTTCAGCGATAATGTCACGCACTTTCATACGCCCATTCAAACTCGCTTGTGGATCTTGGAAAATCATTTGCGCATCCTTACGGAATTCCGCTAATTTCTTCCCTTTCAACTGCGTGACATCTTTTCCTTGGAATAAAATATCACCAGCTGTCTGTTCATAAATCTTTAAAATTGTCCGACCAATGGTCGTCTTACCAGAACCTGATTCACCAACCAGGCCAAAAATTTCACCTTCGTAAATGTCAAAGCTCACATGATCAATTGCGCGTACTTCATTGGCCTTGCCTTGGTTAAAATACAACTGCAGATCTTTTAGCTCAACTAACTTCTTTGGTGCTTCTTCAGTCATGATTAAGCCTCCTGTCCTTGCATTTCTTGCCAACGATCCCAACGCTTTTGAATTTGCGCTGGTGGCGTGACCTTTGGTGCACGTTCATCTAACAACCATGTGGCCGCATAGTGCGTGTCACTCACTTTGAAGAATGGTGGTTCTTCTTTCAAATCAATCGCCAAGGCGTAAGCATTACGCGGTGCGAATGCATCACCCTTAGGTGGTTCCAACAAATCTGGTGGGGTTCCTGGAATGGCTTCCAATGTCCCAACTTCAGTATCAGTTGTTGGCATTGAATTAAGCAAGCCCCATGTGTAAGGGTGTTGTGGATTAAAGAAGATTTCATCTACAGTACCATATTCCAAAATCTTACCCGCATACATGACAGCAACACGGTCAGCAACACCTGCTACCACACCGAGGTCGTGCGTGATGAAAATAATTGAACTTTTCGTTTCATGTTGCAATTTTTTCATTAATGTCAAAATCTGCGCTTGAATCGTCACATCTAAGGCAGTTGTTGGTTCATCAGCAATCAAAATTTCTGGATCAGCCGCCAACGCAATGGCAACCACGGCACGTTGCCGCATCCCACCAGACCATTGGTGTGGGTAATCGTTGATGTGTTCTTCGGCGTTAGGAATCCCAACCCCTTTCATCAACTCCAACGCACGTGCTAGCGCGTCTTCTTTTTTCATGTCACGATGTTTTATGAGCGGTTCAGCAATCTGCATCCCAATCTTCATCGTTGGATCCAAACTCGTCATTGGATCTTGGAAAATCATAGCAATTTCGTTACCACGCACTGATTGCCATTCTTCTTCGGTCAAATCGAGCAAATTACGGTCTTTAAACAACAAGCGTGAATTATCAGGAATGCTAGCATTTTTGGCGTTCAAACCCATCAACGTCTTAGTCGTGACTGACTTACCAGACCCTGATTCACCAACAATCGCTAACGTTTCGCCCTTGTTTAGGTCAAACGATACATCACGAATCGCTTGCACTGTCCCAGCATACGTGTTGAAGTTCACGTGCAAATTTTCAACTCTTAATATCGGATTACTCATTCTCTTGCACACCTCTTAATCTTCACTCGCACGTGGGTCAAATGCATCACGTAAGCCATCACCCAACAAGATGAAGGCCAACGAGATCAATACCAACACGGCTGAAGGAATTAATACTTGATAAGGATAGAATTGCAACATTGATTGCGCATCCGCAATCAATGATCCCAATGACGCTGTCGGTGGCTTCACACCCAAGTTAATGGCTGACAAAACCGCTTCAAACATAATCGCACTTGGCACAGTCATCATAATTTGCACAATGATCGTACCGGCCATGTTTGGAATCAAATGCTTCACCGCAATTTTAAATGAGCTTTCACCTAATGACTTCGCAGCCAATACATAATCACGTTCTTTTAAGGACAACGTCATGTTACGGACTTGACGCGCCATGCCTAACCAACCAGTCATGGCAATTGCCAAGATAATTGAGGCAATCCCACTACCAAACAACAAACCAAGCATCGTCACGATGATCAAGTTTGGAATAGATGACAAGATTTCAATGATACGTTGCATCGCGTTATCAACCCAGCCGCCTTTCCAGCCAGAGAAGACACCATAAGCCACACCAATGACCAAGTCAATGAATGTTGCCACAATGGCCACTAACAATGAAATACGCAACCCGACAGTGACACGCTTAGCCATTGAACGGCCAATATTATCCGTACCTAAGATAAACTTTTGCCCATCCGGCACACCTTGTTCGCTATAAGCGTTCGTTGAGGTCGTGTCGCCAGGCGCTTTGATCTTACCATCCCAACCAGGAATTGGTAAGCCAGAGTTTGGTGGTAAGTTCTTATACACACCAACTTTATCAGAATTAAATGAATTGGCTGCCTTTTGTGGGACGAAAATATTCGATAACACGGCAAAAGCCAAAATAATAACTAAAAACCACATGGATACAACCGCAAGCTTGTTAAGCTTGAGGCGACGCCAAGCATCTTGCCAAAATGACAAGGCCGGCTTTGAAATATGCTCGTTGGCATCAGAGCTTTGTGCGCCAACGATGACAAAATCTTCAGTATTTGCTGCCATCATAAGCCTCCTTATTGCAAACGAACACGTGGATCAACGATCGCCGTGAGCACATCTGTAATCAAAATCATCAACATCAACATTGCCGCATAGACAATTGTTGTGCCCATGATAACCGGAAAGTCTTTTGATGGAATAGACAACACGAACTGTTGCCCAATACCAGGAATCGAAAAAATTTGTTCAATCAATGTTGATCCCGTTAACAAACCAGCCGCCATTGGCCCGATCAATGTCAAAACTGGAATCATTGAGTTACGGTAAGCGTGCTTGTTAACGATTTCCTTCTCGCTTAAGCCTTTGGCTTTTGCCAATTGCACATAATCAGAACTCAGTGATTCAATCATTTCTGAACGCACAAAGCGTGTTGTGATTGCTGCTGGACTCACTGCCAAAGCAATTGTTGGCAAAATCGTTTGTGAGAACGAATCACCCCAACCAGAAACGGGGAAAAGTGGCCACTTGAAGCCAAAGAGGTAGACGAGGACAATTCCCAAAATGAAACTTGGCACTGAAATACCCAACGTTGACAAAATGCCTAATGTGCCATCAATTTTATTGTTCTTGTTACGTGCTGACACGGCACCCATGATCAAACCAGCAATCACACCAACAACCAAGGCTTGTGCCCCAAGCGCTGCCGAAACAGGTAACCGTTGCCCAATCAACATGCTAACCGGTTGATTTTGATATTGGAATGAAATACCAAAATCACCATGTGCAACCCCAACCAAATAATTAAGATATTGTTGCCACAATGGCAAGTCTAATCCATAGGTTGTCTTCAACTGCGCCAAGGCTTCTGGCGTCAACTTCGGATTATTAAACGGCGTTCCTGGCATAATTTGCATCAAGAAAAACGTCGCTGTAATGACTAAGAATAGCGTGAAGACAAGCCACCCTAGTCTTTTGAGAATATATTTCCACATAATTATGATTTCCTATAATGAACAAAATAAGAATTAACTTACGTCAATCCTTATTTGTTATTGCTTATATTTTAATGAGACCAACTTTTACTTCTTAACAGCGAATTTCCAGTCTTGGTTCAATCCTGTTGAGTTGATAATGATACCTGTCACCTTAGGATTTTGTAGTGAGTAACCTGAACGGAAGTAAAGTGGGTTAAAGTTGCTGTCCTTGAACAAGTCTGCTTCAGCTGCCTTATAGTCGTTATCACGTGCTTCTTGCTTCAAAGCATCTGTTGTTTCGGCCTTGTTAACAGCGGCTGTATAAGGAACGTTCGTAAAGCGGCCATCGTTGTATGATGCGCCATCCTTGAACAAGTCATAGAACGTTGAGCCTTCAGGATAGTCACCACTCCAAAGTGTCACAACAATGTCAAAGTTTTGTGTTTTTGAATCCTTCAAACGTTGTTGGAATGGCACAAACTTTTCTTCGATCTTAAGACCAGGCAAAGCCTTTTCCCATGAACCTTGGAGGTAGTCCAAAGTTGTCTTAGCAGTTGGTGAATCAGCATCAGAAGTTACTGTCAATGTAGCACTTGTTTCGCCAACTTCTTGCAAACCTTGCTTGAACAATTCAGCGGCCTTCTTAGGATCGTATGTGTAACCAGGGGCAACATACTTGGCTAAGTCTTCACCAGTAGCTGTCTTAGCCAATCCTGTTGGCACCAAACCAGTGGCTGGTGTTGACACACCAGAAGTGACTTGATCAGTCAATTCCTTACGGTTAGTTGCTAAGTTCAAAGCTTCACGGATCTTAGCGTTAGCCAAGAACTTGTTCTTACCTGTTTGGTTATATTCCAAATAAGCTGTTGTTGCTTCTGGTGTCTTCACGACATCCTTGTTGTTCTTGTTAGCCTTATACAATTCAGGTGTGTTTGAAATTGACACACGATCAATCTTACCTTGCTTGTACAATTGCACAGCTGTTTCAGGCTTTTGAACGACTTGCACGTCAATTTCTTTTGTCTTAACGTTCTTAGCATCCCAGTAGTTGTCATTCTTCACAAGCTTGAACGTGTTGTTTGTTCCGTTCCAACCTTGAACCTTATATGGACCAGAGTACAATGCTGTGTCTGAAGTTGTCGCGTACTTCTTGCCTTCCTTGTTCACAAAGCTTTCCTTTTGTGGCATGAAGTTCGCAAACGTCAACAAGTATTCAAATTGTGGCATTGGGCGTTCCAACTTGAATGTCAACGTGTTGCCCTTAGCAGTGACACCAAGTGAATCGACAGCGGCCTTACCGGCTGCAATCTTATCAGCGTTTTCAACACCAGATGCTAAGTAAGCATATTGTGATGCTGTCTTTGGATTCACGATACGTTGCCAAGTGTAAACGAAGTCTTGGGCTGTCAACTTTGAACCGTCAGACCACTTCAAGCCATCCTTCAATTCAACGGTATAAGTCAAACCATCGTCAGAGTGCTTAACTGACTTCGCCAATTCAAGTTGTGGCTTACCTTTGGCATCCACACGCATCAAGTTGGCACCAGAGTTACCAATGATCGTACCTGAGTACGTATCGGTATTCTTAGAAATGTCCAATGTTTGAATAGGTGTTGGCAATTGGAATGACAAGTTCTTGCTATTATCTGATGAACCGCCCCAAAGACCAGCAGCACGTGTACCACCACCGACAACGACTACAGCAGCCGCTCCAAGGGCTACCTTCTTCCATGTTTCCATAGCATATATCCTCCCGAGATATAAAGGTTTGTGTTTTAAATTCTTTATTAACAGATATTAGTATACCATGTGCTTTTCTCATGTACAACTAATTATTTGTTATTTTTTTGAAATAATGGGTTTTAACACATTTTTATGAGATTACATCCATAAATAACTGTCCGAAATTAAAGACAACCGTTACGCTAATTTACGATCAGCCCAGCGTGCGACTAATGACAGACCGTAATTCAAGACGAAGTAGACCAGCGTCATCACAATCAATACTGGAATAATATACGTCGAGTTCTGCGCATAAACAATCTGGCCACGATACATCAATTCGGCCAACACAATTCCCATTGCCAAACTAGTATCCTTCACCAATGAAATCAATTGTGAAATAATTGGTGGAATCATTTTCTTATAAGCTTGCGGCAAAATGATGTAAATCATCGTTTGCATATTACTCAAGCCGTTCGCACGCGCACCTTCAAATTGGCCAATATCAACTGATTCCAAGCCACCACGCACAATTTCAGCCAACATCGCTGACTCAAACGTACTCATCGCAATGATGGTGGCCCAAAAAACTGATAAGTGAATCCCAATCTTTGGCAACGCAAAGTAAACAAAGAAAATAATTAACAATAGTGGCAAATTACGAATCACGTTATTGATTGTGCCGACAAATTTTGAAAAATAAGGGATACGTTCAAATTGAATAATCCCAACAATTGAACCAAAAATTAAACTCAAAATAACTGAAATGAGAGATACGCCAACCGTGATCCCCAGGCCGCCTAATAGATACATCACATTTTGTGGTGTAAAGGCACTAAAAAATCCTAATGTCGCCATAATTCCTCCTTACGCTGCCTGCTTGAGCTTACGCTCAAGGTGCTGCATATAGTAACTCAACGGTAAGGTAATAATGAGATATAAGATACCGACAATGATATATGTCCCAAACGTTTCAAACGTATTGGCTGCAATCATGTTACCTTGATACATCAAGTCCAAACCACCAACAAAGGCTAAAATAGATGAGTTTTTAACCAAATTGATAAATTGGTTACCCAGTGATGGCAAGGCCACACGGAACGCCTGTGGCAAAACAATATGGCGCATAGCTTGTGCGAATGACAACCCATTTGCACGCGCACCTTCCATTTGCCCACCATTAACCGCCAAAATACCCGCACGGACAGTTTCAGCAATAAACGCTGATGTATACAACATCAACGCGACAGTTCCTGAAACAAAACCACTCATTTTAACGTACTGTGACACGACCAAGAAGAAGAAGAACGTAATTACCAAAAGTGGGATATTTCGGAAAACTTGGACATAAATATTACCAATGCGACGGACCCACGCCTGTGGCATCACTTGCATTACCGCAAACACCGTTCCCAAAATCAAGGAACCCACCAGTGCAATCACACTCGATAGTAACGTGTAACCAAAGCCCTGCATCAAAGTTGGAAAATTATTCTGAAACAATTCAATCATCACTTCGCCTCCAAACTGTGCCAGTCAAGACCAGGAACATCACTGAACCACTTTTTAATTAACGCGTTGTAGACACCATTCTTTTTGATCGTTGCTAATGCCTTATTGGCTTCGCGAATCATTGGGCCTTGATCATTATCAAAGGCAATCCCGTAAGGCCCATGCGTAAATGTACCACCAGCAATGTGATACTCTGGGTTTTCAGTTGCAAAACCGTACAAGATCGCATTATCAGTTGACATCGCTTGCCCTTGACCACTCTTCAACGCTTGCATACCTGTGGCATAGTCTTGCACTGCCAAAACCTTTGCCTTAGGCGCAAACTTCTTGATTTCAGTGGCAGCAGTGGTGCCCACGACCACAATAATCGTGTACTTAGAATCATTCATATCTTTAACAGAATGAATACCAGAATCTTTTTTCACCAAGATTGATTGTCCGGCGTCAAAATATGGCTTGGTAAAGTCAATAATCTTTTCACGTTCTGGCGTAATTGTCATCGTTGAGACAGAGCCATCAATATTAGTGTTCTTCAATAACTGCATCTTTGAAGATGCTGATACTGGGATAAATTGTGCTGACATTGGCACGCCAGTTTGTTTTGCAATTTGCACCGTCAAGGCTTTGGCAATATCCACGTCAAAGCCTTCTGGTGTCCCAGTTTTGGTGTTCATCAAACCAAATAATTTTGTATCTGCTTTGACACCCCAGACAATACGACCCAGTCGTTCAACACGCGCCAGCGTGTCTTCGTGTTCTGAATTTTTCTTAGCTGTGGCTGTTGCCCACATTAAACCGAGGACAATAACGGCAGCTAAAACAATTGTTGCAATAATGCCAAATTGTCGTTTTTTAGCTTTTTCCATAATTTACTGTACGTTCAGATTACTCGTAAACGCCCCTCCTCTATTTTTAATGATGTTCAACTTGGCTCAAGAACTTCTTAGCACGTGCTTCTTTTGGATTATCGAAGAATGCCTTGGTTGTGCTATCTTCAAGAATTTGTCCGTCAGCCATGAAAATTACCCGATCAGCCACCGCCTTCGCGAAACTCATTTCATGGGTCACGACAAGCATTGTCATGGATGAATCCTTGGCAATATCACGCATAACGTCCAACACATCCCCAACCATTTCCGGATCCAAAGCCGAAGTTGGTTCGTCAAACAATAGGGCTTTTGGCTTCATCGCCAATGAGCGCGCGATGGCAACACGTTGCTTTTGTCCACCAGACAATTCAGATGGCATATTCGCTGCTTTGTCGGCCAAGCCAACCTTTTCAAGCAATTCCATCGCAATTTTTTTGTTTTCCGCTTCGTCACGCTTCAACACCAAACGGGGTGCAAGCATGATATTTTCCAGTGTTGATTTATTGTTATGGCAGATTGCAAGAAATAACTTGAACGAATTTAGTGACGTAGATTAAGTAAGAAGATCTCGATTGGTGT
>NZ_BMWM01000017.1 GCF_014651235.1 Leuconostoc lactis KCTC 3528 = DSM 20202
CCGGTAGAATACCGACAAATGGCCGCTTGATTAGCTAAAATATTTTACTTTAACTTTTTGGGTACACCACAATTTGCTTGAGCTTTTTATTTGTCAATTGGCGGGTGAGTTTGTCATTGCTTATAACGAATGTGATAATCATGTCATGTAAGCTCACATGACATCACTGGACACTGGTTGGGTTTGATAGAATAAACTTATTATGGAAAAGATGAAAAAATATTTGTTAATTGTGGCGATAGCTTTGCTATCGTTTGTCGGATTTGGGCTGAACGCACATGCTGCTGAGAAGCCAAATTATGTGATTACAACGGATGCGACTTATCCACCGTTTGATTTCCAAGATAAAAATGGACAATACACTGGTATTGACCAAGAAATCTTGAAAACGATTGCTGAGCGCGAAGGTTTTACCTACACGTTGAAGCCGATGAGTTTTAATTCTGCGACTCAGTCTGTTGCTTCAGATCAGGCGGATGCGGTGATGGCGGGGATGTCCATCACTGATGAACGTAAGAATGTTTTTGACTTTGGGACACCTTATTACCGTTCTGGTATTGGTTGGGCCGTTAAAAAAGGGTCAAACATCAAGTCACTAAAAGATTTGAAGGGCAAAACCGTTGCAATTAAGACAGGGACGTCTGGTGCAGAATATGCATTGTCAATCCAAAAAAAGTATGGCTTTAAAGTGGTCTATTTCAATGATTCAGACACCCTTTATAATGATGTGATTAATGATAATTCGCAAGCCACTTTCGGTGATTTGCCAGTCATTCAATATGCCGTTAAAAACGGAACAGCCTTAAAGGTGATGAATCCAAAGTCACCAATTCAAGCGGGTTGGTATGGTTTTGCCGTTAAAAAGGGTAAGAATGCGCAATTATTGGCCGACTTCAATAAGGGCTTTGCAGCCATTAAAGAAGACGGGACTTACGATAAAATTGTGGCCAAGTATTTAGGTGCTAGTGCAGCAACCTTTACCGGTAGTAAGAAAGATAACAACACAGTTTGGGGCATTTTGAAGGCCAACAAGATGGCCTTCCTACAAGGACTTTGGGAAACGATTGTGTTGACTGTCTTTGGGATTGTGTTGGCCTCAATTTGGGGTATTATTTTAGGTGTCATGGGTGTTAGCCAAAATGGCTTTGTTCGTGGTATTTCAAGTACAATTATTTATATTTTCCGTGGTTTGCCACTGATGGTCTTGGCCTTCTTTATTTACATTGGGTTGCCAGGGGTTATTGGTATGAAAATTCCGGCCGTAACGGCAGGAATTTTGACGCTGGTCTTAAACGAAGGGGCTTATACGGGTGCGTTCGTCCGTGGTGGCTTTGAAGCCGTTGATCGCGGCCAGATGGAAGCGGCGCGTTCCTTGGGCTTGCCATATAGTCGTGCGATGCGCCGGGTAATTATGCCACAAGGGATTCGGATTATGATCCCAAGTTTCATTAACCAATTTATTATTACTTTGAAGGATACATCAATTTTGTCAGCCATTGGTATCTTGGAATTGACACAAACAGGTAGTTTGATTGTGTCTCGTAATTCTCAAGGATTCCGCGTTTGGGCCATTGTCGCTGTGATATACTTAATTGTAATTACGTTACTCACATGGTTGAGTAATTGGGTAGAAAAGAGGATTCACGCATGAGTGATGCGCAAACAAAAGTAAAAGTCCATGTTGAAAATGTTAACAAGTCATATGGTGATAACCATGTCTTGCGAGATATTTCATTGGACGTTTCTGAAAATGAAGTGGTGGTTATGATTGGCCCTTCAGGATCAGGTAAGTCAACTTTCTTACGGATGTTGAATCAGTTAGAAACACCAGATAACGGCACGATCATTGTTGACGGCTTTAATATTTCTGATAAGGCAACAGACATTAACAAAGTGCGTGAAAATATTGGGATGGTTTTCCAAAACTTTAACCTCTTTAATAATTACACGGTACTTGAAAATATCATGTTGGCACCAGTTGAATTAGGCAAGTTAGACAAGGCAGCTGCCGAGAAGAAAGCCCGTGAATTACTTGAAACAGTTGGCTTGAGTGATAAAGCTGATATGTCAGTTAATTCATTATCTGGTGGTCAAAAGCAACGTATCGCCATTGCTCGTGCGTTGGCCATGTCACCAGATATTATGTTGTTTGATGAACCAAC
Organism: Leuconostoc lactis KCTC 3528 = DSM 20202; assembly: GCF_014651235.1. Lineage (GTDB taxonomy): Bacteria > Bacillota > Bacilli > Lactobacillales > Lactobacillaceae > Leuconostoc > Leuconostoc lactis. The sequence continues at coordinate 2,163 of NZ_BMWM01000017.1, forward strand.
ATCAGCCCTGGATCCAGAAATGGTCGGGGATGTGTTGAACGTCATGAAAGATTTAGCGGTTTCTGGGATGACGATGATTATCGTGACACACGAAATGGGCTTTGCAAAGCAAGTCGCCGATCGCGTTGTTTTCTTTGAATCAGGTAAGATTCAAGAATCTGGCACACCAGAAGAAGTCTTTAACGCACCTAAAAATGCACGTTTGCAAGAATTTTTGAGCAAAGTCATGCAAGCCTAATGGGTTTGATAGACATTCTCACAATTGCACGTGCAACAAACGATTGAAAAAGCCGACCGTTTGGTCGACTTTTTTGTAATGTAGGAAGAGAATTTTAATGATCATGTTAAAAAGATACATTTTAGGGCTGGCAACATTAGTCATGTTTTTTCTGATGACGCCAATCGCGTCAGCTGATAAACCACACTACACCATTACGACAGATGCAACCTATGCGCCGTTCACGTTTCAAGATAAAAATAATCGTTATGTCGGCATTGAACAAGACATGATGAAAGCCATTGCCGAACGAGAAGGGTTTACTTATACTATGAAGCCCATGAGCTTCAATTCTGCGGCGCAACTGGTCTCAAACGGACAAGCTGACGGAATTATTGCTGGTATGTCTATTACACCAGAACGGCGTCAAGTTTATGACTTTTCAACCCCTTATTACAAAACAGGGGTGGCCTGGATTGTTAAAAAAGACAGCAAAATTAAATCACTGGCAGATTTAAAAGGGCAAACTGTGGCTTTAAAGACGGGAACGGCAGCGTCTGAATATGGCCTATCGCTACAGAAAAAATATGGTTTTCAGGTCAAATATTTCAACGATACCGATACTATGTATAATGATGTGGCAGTTGGTAATTCGGCGGCCACATTTGAAGATATGCCCGTCATTCAATATGCGATTAAAAATGGCATGGCCTTAAAGGTTATGAACCCAGATCAACCTGGTAACGCTGGGTCTTATGGTTTCGCAGTTGAAAAAGGCAAAAACAAAGCCCTCTTAGCAGCCTTTAATCGTGGTTTTGCTGCCATCAAAAAAGATGGCACGTACGATAAAATTGTGACGAAGTATTTGGGTGCCCGGCAAGCAACGTTCTCTGGCACTAAAAGTGATAACAGCACTGTGCTTGGAATTTTACGGACCAATAAGACAGCGCTGCTCAACGGTTTGTGGCAGACCATTGTGTTGACCGTGATTGCGATTATTTTTGCCTCAATCTGGGGTATTTTACTCGGTATCATGGGTGTGAGTCAATTTAGCTGGGTGCGGGGAATTGCAACCACAATTATTTACATTTTTCGTGGCCTACCATTGATGGTCTTAGCGTTCTTTATTTATATTGGGTTGCCTGGTTTAACTGGAGTGAAAATACCAGCCTTTACAGCGGGTATCATCACGCTGATTCTAAATGAAGGCGCTTATACAGGGGCGTTTGTTCGTGGTGGCTTTGAAGCTGTTAACCGTGGGCAAATGGAAGCTGCGCGGTCGTTGGGCTTGTCTTATAGTCAGGCCATGCGTCGGGTTGTGATGCCGCAGGGGCTGCGCATTATGGTGCCAAGTTTCATCAACCAATTCATTATTACCTTAAAAGATACGTCGATTCTATCAGCCATTGGGTTGCTCGAATTAACGCAGACAGGTTCTTTGATTGTGGCGCGTAATTCGCAAGGTTTTCGTGTCTGGGCAATCATTGGGGTCATGTATCTCATTTTGATTACGTTGTTGACTTGGTTTAGTCGCTGGGTTGAAAAACGCATGACTGCAAAATAAACATCAAAAACACTTCCTATTCGTATGATGAATAGGAGGTGTTTTTTTGATGTTTATCGCACAAGACAAGCAAGGCACGTATGTGCAAGCTAATGTCGCTGGGACAACCGGTGAGTTTTACTGTCCTGGTTGTTTGGCACCGGTCTACTTACGTCAGGGAGAGATTAAGCAACCGCATTTTGCACATCGCGCGGGTGCGCAGTGCCACACTTTCTCAGACAATGAAACACCGCAACATTTAGCTGGGAAATTACAATTGGCAACTTACTGTCAAAAATTCGGGCAAGTCACTTTGGAAGCAGTTATTCCGGCTATCAACCAACGACCTGACATTTTAATCACCCGCGCACATCAGCGTATTGCCATTGAATATCAGTGTAGTCCAATCTCACAACAACGTTTAGATGAGCGGAATGCGGGCTACCGCCAACAGCACATTACCGTGATTTGGATTTTAGGCGCCACTTATTATCAGGCTAAAATGGCGCAACGCACGATTGTTAAATTTTTAGCCAATCAGCAGTTGTGCTTTTATTTACCTGATACGCAAAAATTTTATCACCGCGCCCATTTTGAAAAACCAGATTTTGGTCGGGTTAATTACAGTGAAATTGTCAGCACGCAGTTGTTGACAACAGTACCAAAGCACAAACAACGAAGCCTAGATGTGGTGCAACAAATTTACAAACTGCAACAACTCATCGCGCAAAAACGGGTGGATCAGCGCTTGATTACCTATCTTTATTTGCAACAACGTTTATTATTGCAGACACCGCTCTGGATTCATCTGGGGCAAACCTTTGGTCTGACGATCAGCAATTGGCAGTGGCGGTTACAGAGTGTGTTAGTGTTAGAAAAAATTGGCGTTGGCCATGTTTTGCATCAGCAGGTAATGCTGGCCAAACTAAAACCCTATGTTTTAGGGCATCCCACTTTTCAACAAGAACAAGTGATGGCATTATTGCAAGAAATGGTGGCGCAGCACTTTATTGTGCAGCGTGGTGCTTATTTCTTAGTTATTGAATTACCGGTGTGGTATGGGTCGTTGCGACAAAAATTAGGTCAAGTGAGAAAATAGTGATAAAATAAAGTATGATATTTTAAGAAGGGAATGTTGGTGTCCACCGATCATATGCGTGACACTGACGTGTAATAATAATGGCACAACTACAACGCGATGAAGTACCTGAAGAGTTAACTTGGGATTTGACCTCCATTTTTGCAACTGATGATGATTGGGAAACAGCCTATGATGCGCTGCATCAAGGCGCGCAGGCGCTGAAGCAATTTGTGGGGCATGTTGGTGATTCAGCCCAAACGTTGCAAGCAGCACTGGAAGCCGATCTTGATTTGGAACGTCAATTAGAAAAAGTCTATGTCTATGCGCACCAAATTTATGATCAAGATACGACGAATCAAAAATATGCCGCTTTTAATAGCCGTGCGCAAGCACTTTGGTCTGAAGTCAGTGAAGCAACAGCTTACTTCCAACCAGAAGTGTTGAATATTCCAGAAGAAACGTTGGCGAACTATTTGAAGACGGCAGGGTTGCAACCTTACCAACATTTATTTGATCAAATTCTGGCGCAAAAGCCTTACACTTTGCCAGCAGAACAGGAAGCACTGCTGGCTGGAGCTGGGGATATTTTTAACGCTTCCGAGAACACTTTTGGTGCGTTAGATAACTCAGACATGACGTTTGGGGATGTCCATACTGAAACGGGTGAAGTGGTGCCATTGACAAATGGCCTTTACAGTCTGTTGTTGGAATCTAAGTCACGTGAATTACGTCAAGAAGCGTTTGAAACCTTGTACGATAGTTACATTGCCTTGCAAAACACTTTCGCGTCAACGTTATCGTCACATGTCAAAGGCCATAATTATTTAGCGAAAGTGCGTCACTATCGCTCAGCGCGGGAAGCAGCCATTTTACCACACAGCCTACCAACATCAGTATTTGAAACGTTGCGTGAAACGGTTGATGCCAATTTGCCATTGTTGCATCGCTTTGTATCACTCCGTAAGCAAGTTTTGGGTGTTGACGATGTGCACTCATACGACCTCTACGTACCGTTGGTCGATGAGATTGATTTTGATGTCACTTATGACAAAGCCAAAGACATTGTGTTGGCCGCTTTGGCACCATTAGGACCAGACTATATTGCCGTGGTTAAAAAGGCCTTTGACGAACGCTGGATTGATGTGGTGGAAAATAAGGGCAAGCGGACTGGTGCGTATTCAAGTGGCACCTATGACACGAACCCCTTTATTTTGTTAAATTGGCAAAATAACTTAAATAACGTCTACACTTTGGCCCATGAAATGGGACACTCGGTGCATTCTTATTTGACTCGCCAAGCACAACCTTATCATTATGGTGATTACCCAATTTTCCTAGCTGAAATTGCGTCAACAACCAATGAAAGCCTACTGACGGATTATTTGTTAAAGACAAATGATGATCCAAAATTCCAAGCTTATGTGTTGAATCAATATCTTGATGGCTTTAAGGGCACGGTATTCCGACAGACCCAATTTGCGGAATTTGAAGATTGGATTCATGAACAAAGTGCCGCTGGAGTGGCGTTAACAGCTGACGCGATGAGTACGTACTATGCGGCATTGAACCAGAAGTACTATGGGCCAGATCTCTTCCCGGATGAAGAAATCGCGTATGAATGGGCCCGTATTCCACATTTCTACTACAATTATTATGTCTATCAGTATGCCACTGGTGAAGCCGCAGCGACGACTTTAGCTGATCGTATTTTGAACCAGAATGGGGCAGAAGCGTATAAAGACTACTTAAAGGCCGGTGCCTCAGACTATCCATTAGCCGTTATCGGCCAAGCAGGGGTTGATATGACGCAAGCGGATTATTTGAAGGAAGCCTTTGGCGTGTTTGAAAAGCGTCTCGATCAGTTGACAGATTTGTTAGTTCACAAGTAACCACATTGATCTGTCTTATGGTACTGCCATGTTTATGGTAAAATGATAGGACAATAAATGGAGAACAACAACATGCAAACGACACCGCCCGAAGAATTAGTGGCTGTTGCGCTTGAAGCGCTTGACGAAACTTATACACCGTATTCACATTTTCCAGTGGGTGCTGCGTTATTGACAGCATCAGGTACTGTGTTTAAAGGGATTAACATCGAAAATGTCTCTTTTGGTCTCACCAATTGTGCAGAACGTACTGCTATTTTTAGTGCCATGGCAGCTGGTCATCGCCAGTTTGCTGGTTTAGTAGTTGCCGGGCGCACAAGTGAGCCAATTGCCCCTTGTGGTGCATGTCGACAAGTCATGGTCGAACTTTTCCCATCCGACATGCCAATTTGGTTGATTAATGATACTGGCAAAAGTGTGCAAACGACGATTGCGGATTTAATGCCAGGGTCATTTAACGCACTGGCGTAGTATCACGCTGATACGTCGCTTAAAAGTACTGACTTGAAGGAGAGCATATGCAAAAGCAAAAAGTACTCGTTTTTGACGGCACAGCACAAGCCGCAATTGATTATTTAAAAGCCCATGATTTAGAAGTGATTTCAAATCCACAACAATCAGATGCCGATTTTCTTGCCGCAGCTGATGTAGATGCGGTGATTTTAATGATGCATCCGCTATCCGAGCAACTATTATCACAGATGCCAAATCTTAAAGTGATTGCGCGTTATGGTGTGGGCTATGACAATGTTGATTTGGCCGATGCAACGGCACATGATATTGTTGTCACCAATACGCCAGGGGCGAATGCAACGGCGGTTGCGGAAACGGCTGTCATGCATATGTTGATGGCTGGACGTTATTTCTATCAACAACGACAGAGCATTACTGACCCCAACGTGCCAAATGGGACGGGGCAAGAAGTTTCGCATAAGACAGTCGGCATTATTGGTTTTGGGGCTATTGGTCAAAAAATTGATGAATTGCTGACGGGATTTGATGTCAACGTGCTAGCCTATGCCCGACATGACAAACCTGTCAAAAACGGGCGTATGGCCACGTTAGACGAGATCTATACGACAGCAGACTATATTATCTTGGCCTTGCCAGCAACGCCAGCAACGCAACATATGATTGATACGGCTGTTTTCAAGAAAATGAAAAGCAATGCCGTCTTAATTAACATTGCGCGTGGGGCAGTCGTAGACGAAGCGGCCTTAATTGCCGCCTTGAAGACAGGTGAGATTGCTGGTGCGGGGCTAGATGTGGTCACGGTTGAACCAGTTGCACCAGATAATGAATTATTAACATTACCAAATGTTTTTGTCACACCACACGTGGCGGCAAAATCAGTTGAAGCGTTTGATGCGGTTGGGTTAGCGGCAGCACAAGAAGTTGTGCGTGTCTTAAACGGTGAAGCACCAAAAAACCAAGTCAATTAAAAAACACGTCGCCTTTTTAGGGCGACGTGTTTTTTATTCAGGTTTGTGTAATGAAACAGGGAGCATGTCAAGGTCTGGTAATGCTTCATGATTAATTTCAGCAAATAGGACGTCAATGAGACGTTGTGCGGCCTCATGGATTGGCTGCACGATTGTTGGGAGATCGGGGTGCAACTGTTGGACAATTGGTGAACCGTCATACCCTGCCACAATCACGTCCTCAGGGACACGAATGTTTGCCCGGCGTAGCGCATTTTGTAGCTGGACAGCCATCATGTCATTATAAGCAAAGACGCCATCTACTTTCTCTGTCACAATCAAGTCAACAATCTCTGCCAACTCTTCGGCACTGGCAAATTCATTAGAATTAGAATTGATACTGTGCTCAATTAAGCGGCTTTTATTGGCAATCGCATCCGCAAAGCCAACATAACGTTGTGCGGTTGGGGATGGAGAAGGGTCGTTGTCACATAATACCAGCAGATTCTTAGTCCCTTGAGAGACAAGATATTCGCCAATGAGATAGCCACCGCGATAATTGTCTTCATGAACAATCGGAATATTATCTGCTAAATGACGATCATATGACACGATTGGGAGAAAATTATCTTGATAACTGGCGATACCGAGATTATGTGATGAGGTGATAATACCTTCCACTTGATTGGCTGCTAACATTTGCAAATATTGTTGTTCTTTTTCAATGTTATTGGCACTTGTGGCAATAATCACTTTGTAACCTTTTTCAAATAAGAGTTGTTCGATTTCCGTGGCTAAAGCGGTAAAAAAGGGATTTTGAATGTTAGGGAAAATTAAACCGATAAATTGTGACGATTTACCTTGTAGTGAGCGAGCCATGGCATTTGGTTGGTAGTGCAACTCGCGCATGGCAGCATGAACTTTATCAATCGTTTTTTGGCTCAAGGAACCATAATTATTGATGACGCGTGATACTGTTGTAATTGAAACGCCGGCCAATTCGGCGACGTCACTTAATTTTGCAACCATTGAAACCTCCGTTTACTGCTAAAAATTGTGTTGCATTTTTAATCACTAAGCACATTCTATTATACACTTTTTCGCGGCAAAACTTTTAGCAAAAAAATGCTTAACGCTTGACAAATTATTTAAAAGGGTTAATATGGTCTTATAAGTTAAAAACATCACAAGTAAAACGGAGCGGAAAACATGGAAGCATTAGTGTTGACTGGTATTAAGTCACTGGAATTGAAAGAAATTGCACAACCTGAAATCAAGCCTGACGAAGTTAAGATTCATACAGCCTTTGCTGGTATTTGTGGTACCGACCATGCGTTGTATGCTGGTTTGCCTGGTTCTGCACCAGCGGTGCCACCAATCGTCTTAGGTCACGAAAATTCAGGTGTGGTTGTCGAAGTTGGTTCAGAAGTCACAAACGTTAAGGTTGGGGATCGTGTGGCAGTTGACCCAAACATCTACTGCGGTCAATGCAAGTACTGCCGTACAGGACGTCCAGAATTATGCGAACATCTCTCAGCTATCGGGGTGACGCGTGACGGTGGCTTTGAAGACTACTTCACAGCACCTGCCTCAGTTGTTTACCCAATCCCAGACAATGTGTCATTGAAGGCGGCAGCTTTGGTTGAACCAATTTCTTGTGCCGTTCACGGCATTCAATTGTTGAAGGTATCACCATACCAAAAGGCACTTGTCATTGGTGATGGCTTCATGGGACAATTGTTTGTCCAAATTTTGCAAGCTTACGGTATTCACGAAGTTGATTTGGCTGGTATTGTGGATGAAAAGTTGGCCATGGCGAAGGACAAGTTTGGTGCAAAGCGCACATTCAACACAATGGCCGGTGACAAGATTCCTGATAGTGAATATGACGTTGTCATTGAAGCGGTTGGTTCACCAAAGACACAAGAAGCAGCGATTGAAGCTGCTGCACGTGGTGGTCAAGTGTTGATGTTTGGTGTGGGTGGTCCAGACGACACATTTGAAATGAACACTTATGAAGTCTTCCAAAAGCAATTGACAATTCAAGGTTCATTCATCAATCCAAATGCCTTTGAAGACTCATTGGCTTTGTTGGCATCAGGTAAGGTGGATGTTGAACCTTTGGTTTCACATGAATTGGACTATGCCACTGTTGAAGACTTCTTGAACGGCAAGCTTGGCGTGGTGTCAAAGGCTGTTGTGAAGGTTGGTGGCGAAGAAGCGTAACAGAAGCGTAACCGAAAGACAGGTCACGCGATAAAGTCATCAGCGCGTTGATCGAGGGGGGCAAGTATGGCATTTTCAGATTATTATTCAGCTTTACAACACATCGGTATACCAACGCATGATTTGGCGGCTGCAGAAGCTTTTTGGACAAAATTAGGGTTTACGAAAATTGGTGATTTTCCAGTTGGACAAGTCATTTTTATGCAACGTGACAATCTTGTGATTGAAACATGGTACCAAGAAGCGGTTGCCAATCAACCAGGTGCAATTAACCATATCTCATTGGACACGACAGATGCTGAAGCAGCTTTTGCGGCTGCAAAGGCTGAAGGTTTTGATCTGATTGATTCAGAAGTACAACAATTAGCATTTTGGGACAAAGGGATTAAGTTCTTTAATATCCAAGGCCCAGATGCCGTAATTGTAGAATTCTGTGAAATTGTAAAATAGAAAAAGTTGGCGTGGTGGCGCCAACTTTTTTATTGCACGGCATTGTGGTGGTATTATCGTGTTTTCATATCTGTTTCTGAAAGTTCCAAAAATACGATGAATTATTTTCTAAAATTAATCCTGACGAACGTTTGACACTGGTCATTTAAATCGATTAAACTAATAATGTAAGCGCTTAACAAAACTATAAAATAAAGCAATGATGGACAATTTAACGTCACGACGTACCGTAAATGTTAACCATACATTTTAGTCAAGTTGTGTCATGATTGTTAGTCTGTCCGGCAACGGGTGCGCGTTGTTTTGTTGCAACTGTGGACTTGGCGTCACCAGCCTACGGCTTTTGATTGGGATGCTACAGTCACGATGACCACCTTTGCTGTGTATACGGGTTTAAAGGGTGATCATCATGACAGCAAATGACTAAAACAGAGATAAGAAAAGAGAAAAAATCATGGGACTATTAGGTGCAATTGAAGCAGGTGGTACAAAGTTTGTGGTGGCTGTTGCTGATGAGAATTTTAACATTATCGATAGGACAGCATTTCCAACATTAGATGGTGAAAAGACGTTGGATCAAGTGATTGCGTTCTTTGACCAATATGATAACATCGACGCCATTGGGATTGCCGCCTTTGGGCCAATTGATATTGTGCCTGAATCAAAGACTTACGGTTATGTCCTCGATACGCCAAAACACGGCTGGTCAGGGTATGATTTCTTAGGTCGGATGAAGGCTTGGCGTGATATCCCTTACTACTGGACAACGGATGTCAATGGGGCTGGTTGGGCGGAGTTTACCACAGGCGCTGCCAAAGACGTTGATAATATGGTGTATTTGACAGTCGGCACGGGTGTTGGGGCCGGTATTGTCTCTGGTGGACACCTTGTCAGTGGTTATGGTCACCCAGAAGCCGGTCACATTTTCTTGCAAAAGCATCCAGAAGACACGTATGCGGGTCATTGCCCATTCCACGGTGCGAACTGTTTGGAAGGTTTGGCAGCTGGACCAGCCATCGAAGAACGTTGGGGCATGAGTGCCAAGGAAATTCCTGATGATCATTTGGCATGGCGCATGGAAACCTTCTACTTGGCACAAGCGATTTTGGATTATACGATGATCTTGCGCCCAGAAAAGGTGGTACTTGGTGGCGGCGTGCCACACCGTGAGATTCTTTTCTCCTTAATTCGGGAAAGCTTTGCGGAACAAATGCATGATTATTTGGCAGTGCCACCATTGGATGACTATATTGTGCCAGTGGCTAATGGCGATAATGCCGGCATTCTCGGTTGCTTCTATTTGGCGAAAACATTGCGATAACCGTTGTTTAGTTAAATACTTACTTTTTGTCAAGTTGCGCGCTTTGTGTTACTATGAACACATCAATAACTCAGAGGGAAAATGATGGCAAAATTAGCAGAACATACAGAGGATTTACTCTGCGAGAATTTCACCAATACATTTCAGATTTTAGGTCGTAAATGGAATGGCCTGATCATTGAAACGTTGCTGATTAGCGGGCCAAAACGTTTCTTAGAATTGTCACGGGCGATTTCGGGCTGTTCTGACCGTGTGTTGGTTGAACGTCTGAAAGAACTTGAAGCCGTACAGTTGGTTAACCGTGTCACTTATGAAAATTCTAGTCTCATTGAATATAAGCTGACGGAGTCTGGTGAAGCAATGCGTCCGTTGATGGCAGCAATTCATGAATGGTCTGATCAATATAATAATGTGGCCAAGACAAAACATGACGACACAGACGCTTTAGCATGATATACTAGAGTTGTAGTCTAGCGCGTTTTAGTGCTGTGCCGTTATGGCAAATAGTCACTAAAATAGGTGCTAAAACAGTAAAATATGTTTTAAACACGATGAATGACCTAGTAATGATAGAACAAATTTAGCGAGCAATACAAGTTGGTGAAAGTATTGTATTTGCGTCTATGATGAATTTCAGTCAGGAGTGATTGGTTTAATCACCAACGTTTTGACAGCGTTATTGTCACTTAGAGCTGACGTTAGTCAGAAAATTGGGTGGTACCACGATCAGACGTCCCATGTTATCTCACGATAACATGGGACGTTTTTTATTCACGTGATTAAAACATCAGGCGTCGTATTGAAAGGAAATGATGATGAGTTTAACTGAAGAACTAACAGCATTAAAGGCTTCAGCCGTAGAACGAATTAACGCCGCAGACGCAGATATTGAAGCGTTGCGCGTCAGTTTGCTGGGTAAAAAAGGCGAATTAACTGCTTTACTGAAAGGGATGAAGGACGTTGCGCCAGAAGACCGCAAGGCAGTGGGCGAAATTGGCAACGATGTACGCCAAACTATTACCGCTTTGTTGGCGGAAAAAAAGGCGGCCGCTGAAGCAGCAAAGCTTGAGGCACAATTGGCAGCCGAAACGATTGATGTGACGTTGCCAGGTAGTGCACATGTTGTCGGACAACCCCATGTTTTGCAACAAATTATTGATGAAATTGAACAACATTTCTTAGGTTTAGGCTTTGAAGTGATTGATGATACCGTTGATTCACCGGAAGTTGAAACCGACGAATATAACTTTGAACGGGAAAACTTGCCAAAGGACCATCCGGCCAGAGATATGCAAGATACGTTCTATATTACGCCTGAAATCCTATTACGGACGCAAACGTCACCTGTACAATCCCGTTCATTAGAAAAGCACGACTTTTCAAAGGGACCCCTTAAGATGATTGCGCCTGGAAAGGTTTATCGTCGTGATACGGATGATGCGACGCATTCACACCAATTCCATCAAGTTGAAGGGATGGTTGTGGGTGAAAACATCACAATGGCTGACTTGAAGGGCACTTTGCTCTCAATCATGCAAGCCTTGTTTGGCGAAAAGCATCAAATTCGGATGCGGCCATCATATTTCCCATTTACTGAACCTTCAGTTGAAGTTGACGTATCTTGGAATGAAGTGACACCAGATACCAAGCCAGAAGATATTGAGTGGATTGAAGTGTTGGGTGCGGGGATGACGCATCCCAATGTTTTGCGTATGGACGGGATTGACCCAGAGAAGTATTCAGCGTTTGCCTTTGGCTTAGGCCCAGATCGTTTTGCGATGTTGAAATATGGCGTCGACGATATTCGGCAATTCTATTTGAACGATGTCCGCTTCTTGTCACAATTTAACCGAAAGGGGAACTAAACATGAAAACGAATTTAACATGGTTAAATGATTATTTAGACCAAACCATTGCGTTAGATCAACAAGCGGTAGCGGATTTAGCTGAACAAGTCGCCCGCACGAGTGTAGAAGTCGATAGCGTCACGACATTGGCGCAACAACAAGATGGTCTTGTTGTTGCTGAAGTTGTCAGTGTTGTACCACACCCAGATTCTGATCACATGGTTATCACACAAGTCAATATTGGTGAACCTGAATTGGTACAAGTTGTGACAGGGGCACCCAACGTAGCCGTGGGCCAATTGGTTGTTCTGGCTAAAGTTGGGGCACATATTATTAATCGCGAATCAGGCGAATTAATGACCTTAACAGCCGCTAAGCTACGTGGTGAAATGTCTTATGGGATGTTGGTAGCCTTACAAGAAATTGGGTTTGATAATAAAATTGCACCGAAAGACTTTGAAGCGGGTATTTATGTCTTTGGACCAAATGATGGTGTGCAACCTGGTGATGATGCCTTAGTGGCGCTGGGCATGACAGATCCCGTGTTGGATACTGATTTAACGCCTAATCGTGCGGATATGCTCTCAATGATTGGGACAGCGTATGAATTTGGGGCGATGCTAAAGCAACCAGTAACTGAGCCAGCATTTGATTTAGTCGAATATGAGACGTTAGCCAGTGATCAAGTTGATGTCGTGATTGAAGATGACACTTTGGCGCCAAAGTATGCTTTGCGCGTGGTGAACAACGTGACGGTTGGTGATTCACCACTCTGGCTGCAAAAAGCACTTTGGAATGCGGGTATGCGCCCAATTAACAATATTGTTGATATTACAAATTACATGATGTTGATGTATGGGCAACCTTTGCATGCGTTTGATTTGGATAAGTTATCGGATAAAACCGTGCATGTGCGTCGTGCTAAAACAGCGGAACAATTGGTGACGTTGGATGACCAAACGCGTGATCTTCGTCCGGATGAAGACATCGTGATTGCCACTGCTGATGAACCACTGATGCTGGCTGGTGTCATGGGTGGTGCCAGTTCAGAAGTTGACCATACGACACGACACATCGTTTTGGAAGGTGCTGTGTTTAACCCGAGTTTGGTGCGCGCTACGGCACGTCGTCATAATTTGCATTCAGAAGCTTCGGCTCGCTTTGAACGTGGCGTGAACTGGGATGCAACCTTTACGGCTTTGGATCATGCCGCACAATTGGTTGATGAATTAGCCGGTGGCCAAGTAGCCCGTGGCCGAGTGGTTGCAGCCGATACACCTTATGAAGAAATTGTGATGCCATTGACGGCGGCACGTGTGAATCAAATTCTTGGCACATCATTGACGCTTGCAGATATTGCTGCCATTTTTGATCAATTAGCCCTGGACTATCAAATTGCAGCGGACACCATTCAAGTGACCTTGCCAGCGCGTCGACCAGATCTACGAATTGAAGCAGATTTGATTGAAGAAATTGCGCGCCTTTATGGTTATGACAATTTGCCTGTGACTTTGCCTTATGGGCCAACAACACCTGGTCACTTAACATTACGTCAGCGTCAAATTCGTGCAAGTCGTCGTATTATGGAAAGTTTGGGCTTGAATCAAGCCATTTCCTACGTCTTAACTACACCTGAAAAGGCACAACAATTTGCTGAAAATCCTGGTGAAAAGGTTGTCACGTTGGACTACCCAATGAGTTCAGATCGGACGACAGTGCGTCAAAATCTATTAGCGGGTCTATTAGAAGATGTTGTTTATAATGTCAATCATGGCGTGTCCGACGTGGCACTTTATGAACAGGGGCGTATTTTTATTGGGACTGACGACAATACGCAGCCAACTGAAATGGAACATTTGGCTGGTGTTTTGACGGGTACACGCGCAACTTCAAGTTGGCAACAGGATAAAACGCAAAAGCCAGTTGACTTCTATGATATGAAGGGGATTGTTGCTGAATATTTGGCCCAAATCGGTGTTGAAAATGTGCGTTATGAAGCGACAAAGCGCCACCAAAACATGCATCCTGGGCAAACGGCTGATATTTACAGTGGCGATGTTTATCTTGGTTTTGTGGGGCAAATTCATCCTAAGGTGACACAAGCTCATAAGTTAGCACCGGTATTTGGCTTTGAACTGAACTTGTTTGCAGTGATGTCACAAGTAACTGGTGACGTTGCTTATGCCCCAATTTCACGTTTCCCACAAATGCGACGCGATGCGGCGTTGTTGGTTGATGAACACATTCAACATGCTGACATTGTCGCCCTGATTCGTGAAACAGCTGGTAACAAGCTTGTGGATGTACAATTATTTGATGTCTACACAGGGGATAATTTGCCTGCCGGTAAGCGCTCACTAGCCTATACGTTGACGTATCAAGATAATGATGAGACACTAGTTGAAGCAGAGGTTAACGCTGACTTTGAACGGGTAACCAATGCATTGATCGCGCAACTTCATGTGGAAGTGCGTTAAAATCTTTTCTAATTAAATTTGAGTTAAGTCTGTTGGCACGGTATAATTATCAATGGACTATAACGATTACAAGGAAACCTCATGGCTAAAATAATTGTACACGGCGGCAAACGCCTCCATGGTGAAGTCACAATTGGTGGCGCAAAAAACTCAACAGTAGCACTTATTCCTGCTGCTATTTTGGCGGATACACCAGTGACTTTTGATACTGTACCTCAAATTCTCGACGTGAAAAATTTGCAACTCATCTTGGATGCAATGAACGTTCAGTCAAAATTTGAAAATGGCAATTTGGCCATTGATCCGACACAAATTGTGGAAAGTGATTTGCCAAGTGGCGCAATTAAATCACTTCGTGCCTCTTACTATTTCATGGGGGCTTTACTTGGCCGCTTTAACCGCGCAACGGTGACTTTCCCTGGTGGGGATAACTTGGGCCGACGTCCGATTGATCAACACATTAAAGGTTTTGAAGCGCTTGGTGCCAAGGTAACGGAAAGCAATGATATTATCCATATTGATGCCACAGAAAATGGGCTAGTCGGCGCACGTATCGCTTTAGATACGGTTTCAGTTGGTGCAACAATCAATATTATTTTGGCTGCGGTGCGTGCTAAGGGTCAAACGATCATTGAAAACGCGGCACGTGAACCAGAAATTATTGATATTGCAACATTTTTGAATAACATGGGTGCCAACATTCGTGGCGTTGGGACGGATACCATTCGTATTTCAGGTGTGCCAACATTAAAGGCGACAAACACGCATACGGTCATTCCTGATCGGATTGAAGCCGGTACTTATATGAGTATGGCGGCAGCCTTTGGTGATGGGGTGACGATTAAAAACGTTATTCCAGAACATTTGGAGTCTTACACATCAAAATTGATTGAAATGGGTGTGAATTTGGACATCGGTGAAGATGCGATTCACGTCTACCCATCAGACGCTTTACAACCAGTTAATATTAAAACGATGCCTTATCCAGGCTTTGCTACTGATTTACAACAACCAATCACGCCACTATTGTTGATGGCTGAAGGTGAAAGTGTCATTCAAGATACAATCTATCCAAAGCGCGTGAAGCATATTGCAGAATTGCGTCGTATGGGCGGTGATATTGATTCTGAAAAGCCTGGTGAAATTCGGGTTAATCATTCACCACGTCTTGTCGGCACAGATGTTGCTGCTGCCGAAATTCGCGCGGGTGCAGCTTTAGTTATTGCTGCGGTGATGGCTGATGGCGACACTGTGATTAACGATGCTGATCATATTTTGCGTGGCTATGATCGTATTCAAGAAAAGCTTGCTGGTCTAGGCGCTGATATTACGATTGAAGGCATTGATTTAATTAATTTGATGCCATAGCCTTGTAATTTCATACGGCACATGATAAACTGTATTAGTTATAAACTGACTCTGTGACAAAAGTCTCAGGGCGCTAAGGAGAAATGATTATGCGAGCAGACATTCACCCAGAATACCGTCCAGTGGTTTTCCTTGATGCAACAACAGGTAAGAAGTTCTTGTCAGCTTCTACTGCAACATCAAACGACACGACTGAATTTGAAGGTAAAGAATACCCAGTTATCCGTTTGGATATCACATCGGACTCACACCCATTCTACACAGGTAAGCAAAAGTTTACACAAGCCGATGGTGCGGTCGACAAGTTCAACAAGAAGTTTGCTGGATTTGGTTTCAAGAACAACGAAGACAAGTAATTGTTCTGATAAAAGCGTTCACTTTGGTGAGCGCTTTTATTTTTTAAAGCATAAAAAGAGAAAGGTTAGTGGCGCCATCATGACTGATTGGCTAGGATGATGCGCTGCTTGCAAGGTGGAGACGATGCCACGAACAATTTTGCCAGTAAAACTGCATGAACAACTGACGGTGACTGTAGATGATATCCGAATTGATGGGATGGGCATCGTCAATATTACCCCCACTTATCCGCTTTATGTCGCGGATGCACTCCCAGGTGAAAAAATCACCATTGAAGTGACGCAAGTTGACAAATTCTCGGGCTATGCCAAGGTATTGCAACGCTTGGTGGCATCAGATCAACGTCAAAATAGTGATCGCCAGTATCTAATCGATGCGGGGACAGCCCCGCTTGTGAATCTTAAGTACCAAGCGCAACTTGACTTGAAACAGGCACAAGTTCAACGGTTGTTTGCCCAACGCGGGTTAGACGTGACGGTCGCACCAACCATTGGGATGGCGGATCCGACGTATTATCGCAATAAAACAATTGTCCCAGTTAAGTGGCAGAATGGCCATTTAACAAGCGGCTTTTATCGTCGTGGGACGCATGATTTAGTGCCAATGACAGACTATTTTGTCAATGATGCTAAAATTGATCAAGCCATTGTTGTGGTTCGCGATATCTTAGAAAAGTACCAAATTAGTGCGTTTGATCCGGATAGCCAAACCGGTGCAATTCGCTATATTATGATTCGACGTGGCTATTATTCGCATGAATTAATGGTTGTACTCGTCTCAAACGACGCCACTATTCCGCATGAGGCAGATGTGATTGCGGCATTGCGCGCTGAGTTGCCTGAATTAAAAAGTTTAATTTTTAACTTTAGTCCAAAAAAAGACTTTGTTTTGTTAAGTCCCAACAATCGGACATTATGGGGCGACGATGCGATTCATGATACGTTGCTCGGATACCAATTTGTTATCGGACCGAATTCGTTTTATCAAGTGAATCCGCAAACAACGGAAGTCCTCTATGATCTCGCAGCGCAAAAAGCGCAGTTGCAGCCAACCGATACGGTTATTGATGCCTATTCAGGTATTGGTACGATTGGGATTACGGTGGCCAATCGTGTGAAGCAAGTCTTAGGTGTTGAAGTGGTACCAGGCGCAGTGGCGGATGCACAACATAATATGCGGCTTAATGGGATTCAAAATGCTACTTATTTGTTAGCCGATGCGCCAGAACAATTTAAAATCTGGGAAGCGGCACAACTGCAGCCAGAAGTGGTCTTTGTTGATCCGCCTCGGCGTGGGCTAACGAGTGAATTAATTCAAGCAACCGTCGATATGGGGCCAGAACGCTTGGTTTATATTAGCTGCAACCCAGTCACTTTGGCGCGGGATGCCGCTGAAATTGTGCAAAAAGGCTATCAGATTGAAAGCCCAGTACAACCAGTTGATCAATTTCCACAGACATCCCATGTGGAAAGTATTACGGTTTTTAAGAAAAATTTCTAATCAAGTCACGCGTGTGCGATAGTTGCTATCGCTGGGGATATTTTTGGAGAACACATGGATTATTCAATAGCAAAAATTGGCGACATTTTAAACGCCAAAACACAAGGTAGTGGCCAAGTCACAGGCGTGAGCTTTAACTCACGCCAAGTGGTGCCAGGGGATTTATTTGTGGCTTTAGTCGCTGATAACGATGGGCATCAGTACATTCAAGATGCCTTACAGCGTGGGGCAGTAGCCGTTTTGGTTGATGATCAACACGACATCCCAAACGATGTACCAGCTGTGGTTGTGCCAGATACGCTGATTGCGCTACAACAACTGGGCGCTTTTCGTCGCCAGGAGTTGAACCCTAAAGTAGTTGCCATTACGGGCTCTAATGGGAAAACAACCACAAAGGATATGACGGCTGCGGTGATGGCGAAACGTTATAAAACCTTTAAAACACCAGAAAATTTCAATAACGAGATTGGTGTGCCGATGACGTTGTTGACCATGCCAGCCGATACGGAAGTATTAGTTGTTGAACTTGGGATGGATCGGCCAGGTCAATTGACGGCACTTTCCAAACTAGTTGTGCCGGACGTGGCGATTATTACCATGATTGGTGAAGCGCATATCGAATTTTTCCAGACACGCGCTAAGATTGCCCAAGCTAAATTGGAAATTGTGGCTGGTCTGAAACCAGATGGCGTCTTGTGTATTCCGTTTGATGAGCCGCTGTTAACGCAAGCGGCTATTGCCCAACAAGTGGTGTTGTTTGGCGACGGTGTCTCGGCAGTTCAGGGCGATGCGACGATGACAACATTTACGTATCAAGAAACTCGATTTGCAATTCCGTTAATTGGCGGTTATAATATTATGAATGCGCTCGCAGCAGTTTCAGCGGGTATCTTACTACATATTGATTTAGACGACGCCGTTGAGGCGCTACAAACATTTGATTTGACTAAAAATCGCACAGAGCGACTCGTGACAGCACGCGGCGTGAATTTGATTAGTGATGTTTATAATTCAAATCCGACGGCCGTAGCAGCAGTTCTGGCGACATTAAAAGCAATACCGGCACCACACAAGTATGTTGTGCTGGGAGATATGTTAGAATTAGGCGAACAAGCAGCCACATTACATGCCAATTTGGCCAAAGAAATTTTGGCAGCAAACGTGACTGGTGTTTACCTTGTTGGGCAATTGTTTACGGCAAATACAGCCCCAATTTTAGCGCCACACTTTGATTCAGAGCACTTGCATTTATATGACACACATCAACTTGATGCACTTATTGCAGACCTTAAGACGTTAGGGGATGCAGGGGATGTGATCTTATTAAAAGCAAGTCATGGCATTCATCTAGAAAACGTTGTTAATGCATTAGTACAATAATTGTTGTATTTTTGGGGGATGCAGAGTTGAAACGCACGCAACACAATACCAGGCGACGTCATTTATGGCATACTGGTATTTTGGTTATGTTACTGCTAGGTGTTGTTAGCCTATCGAGTTTGGTTGCTTTGAGAACAACTGCTGATGCAAAGGTTTCCAAAGCGCTGATGAAACGAGCAAAGGCCGACAATGGTCTAAGAACTGCGATGCGTGATCAAACGGTTTTTCTAACCCATAATCAGCAAGCAGTACAGTTAGATCAGCAGCTAAAAGCCGCTGGCTATGTCGGTTCCGCGTTAGTTGTGTCGCATGGGCAAGTAATTTTGCAACAAGGCTATGGTTATGCCAACCAAGCCAAGCAGCAATTAAACAATGCACAATCATTGTTTCAAATTGCCTCTTTGCAAAAAAGCTTTACCGCAACGTTGATTATGCAACAAGTGGAGGCTGGAAAGCTCAGCTTGGATACGACGTTAGCAACGTATTACCCGGATGTGCCAGATGCCAATCAAGTGACGATTCGCCAATTGATGACGATGACGAGTGGCTTGGGTGAGTATATTCTGGGGCATCAGGTGACGACTGAACAAGAAAACGTTGCCTTTGATGCAGCGCATGTGCGACTACTGGGATCAAAGTCTTGGGCTTATCAGGCGGTGAATTATCGTTTGTTAGCTGGAATTTTGATGAAAATTACGGGACAGTCGTACGATCAGTTATTTGATCGGGTCTTTAATCAACAATGGCAGCTCAATATTGTTGATTATCGCCACTTTGTGACGCAAGCGCATCGCACAACGGGTTATCAAACACGCAGCTACAGTGAGCCAACCGCAGATAACCCAGGATTATTTGCCAGAGAGACAGGCACTGGCAATATGGCCATGACAGTCGGCAAGCTGTATGCCTATTATCGTCTACTGATGCAACATCGGATTGTTGACAGTCAGTGTTTGCAGGCGATGTGGACACCCGTACCGGGGGAATCGTATAGTGCCGGTTTGTATCATCATGCGCAGTATCGTGATGGACACGGTGTTATCACTGGATATGAGCCGACTGTACTGTTCACGCCAGATGGTCAAGATGCGGTCATCTTATTGAGCAACGTATTTGAAAAGGGTAAGAGCTGGCAACCGCTAGCTAAAACCCTTTTTACACAAATTACAGCGATAAAAACGTCATAACGGTTTATCGCACACGCGCCAAAACGCGCAGAGGAGAGAAATTTTGAAGTTTAGTGAATTAGGTTTATCACAAGATATTTTGGATGCCATTACAACACATGGTTATGTGGAAGCAACACCAATCCAAGAAAAGACAATTCCGCTAACATTAGCGGGTAAAGATGTTATTGGTCAAGCGCAAACAGGAACTGGTAAGACAGCTGCCTTTGGTTTACCAATTTTAGAAAACATTGATTTAGATAACAAAAATATTCAAGCATTAATCGTGTCACCAACACGTGAATTAGCAATTCAAACAGCCGATGAATTGAAGAAGTTGGGTTATGACAAGCACGTTGACGTGCAAGTTGTCTTTGGTGGTGCAGATATTCGCCGTCAAATCCAAAACTTGAAGTCACACCCACAAATTTTGGTGGGAACACCAGGCCGTTTGTTGGATCATATTAACCGTAAGACAGTTAAAATTGATCAAGTGAAGACATTGGTTTTGGATGAAGCCGATGAAATGTTGAACATGGGCTTCTTGGATGACATCGAAGCCATCATTAAGAACACACCTGCAGACCGTCAAACATTATTGTTCTCTGCTACAATGCCACCAGCAATCAAGCGGATTGGTGTCAAGTTCATGACTGACCCTGAACATATCCAAATTGAAGCTAAGGAATTGACAACTGACTTGGTTGATCAATACTTTGTTCGCGCACGTGATAACGAAAAGTTTGACACAATGACACGTATCTTGGATGTACAAGCACCTAAGTTGGCGATTGTGTTTGGTCGTACAAAGCGTCGTGTTGAAGAATTGGCCCGTGGTTTGGAAGCCCGTGGTTACCATGCAGCTGGTTTGCACGGTGATTTGACACAACAAATGCGTTCACGCGTGTTGTCACAATTCAAGTCACACGAAATCAACATTTTGGTTGCAACTGATGTGGCAGCCCGTGGTTTGGACGTTAAGGATGTGTCACACGTCTATAACTTCGATATTCCACAAGACCCAGAATCATACGTTCACCGTATTGGCCGTACAGGTCGTGCGGGGGCTGAAGGGGTGTCAGTCACTTTTGTTGCTCCAAATGAAATGGATTACTTGCGTGCAATTGAAGACTTAACTAAGAAGCGCATGACACCGTTGCAACCTGCAACACTACAAGAAGCACGTATTGGCAAGATCAAGAACGCTGCTGGTGAAGTGTCAAAGTTGGTTAACACAGTTGATGCTGATGATATTCAATCAGAAGTTGAAAAGTTGACAGCACAATACAGCTCAGAACAATTGGCAGCGGCTTTGTTGTCATCTGTTGCTGATTTGGAAAAGCAAAACACATCTGTTGAAATCACACGTGAACGACCATTGCCACGTCGTCGTGGTGGTAACGGTGGGTCATCATCACGTCGCAGCGGTAGCAGCGATCGTCGCGGCAATGGTGATCGCCGTGGTGGTAACCGTGAACGTCGCGGTAATGGTGGTCCACGTCGTGAAGGTAATGGCGACCGTCGTTTTGGTGATTATAAGCGCCGTGATGGTCGCTCAACAGAACGCCGTACGGGTGGCGCACGTAAGAGTCGTGAATTTACAGTTCGCGAAAAAGATTAATTTTCGCACCAACAAAGCGTTTTAAATCCGGCGTTGTGTGACGCTCAACCATGCAACACGTTTTATAAAGTTATACGATGAAACCGTCCAAACAAGTGTTGGATGGTTTTTCATTAGTTAAGGGTGAAGGAGACAGACGATGCAAACAGTTGCTGAAGCGATTGCTTATATCCATAATCGACCTAAAGGTGGACAAAAAGAGTCCTTGGCACGCATGCACACGTTGTTAGCGGCATTGGGTCAACCACAAAATACGTTGCCACCAGCTATTCATATTACAGGTACTAATGGCAAAGGGTCGGTTGCCACGATGACCAGTAATATTTTACGTGTCGCTGGGTATCGCACCGGTCTGTTTATCTCACCCTTTATCACTGATTTTCGTGAACGTATTCAGATTAATAATAACTTAATACCAGCAGAGGACTTATTAGCGGTCACGCAACACGTTGCCGATGTATTGGTGACAGTTGATGCCGCTTTGGCACCAGATATACCAACTGAATTTGAGGTCATAACGGCCATTATGATGACTTATTTTGCGCAGCAAAATTTAGATGCCTTAGTGATTGAGGTTGGGATTGGCGGGCAATTGGATTCAACCAACGTGATGCCCAATGCACGGGTCGCAGTGATTACCAGTGTTGGCTTGGATCATCAAGCCTTACTTGGTCCTACGATTGCAGCGATTGCCACGCAAAAAGCGGGGATTATTCATGATGACATGGCGGTTGTGATTGGTGATTTACCAGATGAGGCGCAAGCAGCAATTGCTGCAATAGCTAAAAGGCCGCTCATACAAGGTCAGCTGAATGCGTATGCACAAGGCTTGCCAGGGACTTATCAAATTCAAAATACGGCCACGGCAGTGGCTGCCATTACTGCCTTTGATGATCGAATCACCCCAGCGCAAATCCAACAAGGATTAGCCGAAAGTCGGTTTTCTGGTCGTTTTGAACGTCTCAAGCCCAATGTATTACTTGACGGGGCCCATAATGTTGATGGCTTAAGACAGCTGCATCAGGCCTTGCAAGACTTAGATGAACAACCGGAGACAATCACGTTAATTATTGGCAGTCTCATGGATAAAAATGTGGCGCTAGCTTTTGATGACCTCTTAAAAGATCGTCGTCTCCAAATTGTGTTAGTCCCATTTGTTGGGCCGAATGGGCGCCATAGTTTAGACATCGCAGCAGTGGCGCAACAATATGGGCTCACCACTTCCGACAGCTGGCAGGCAGCGTATCAAGCTAGTTCATCAGATTTGATTGTATTTACTGGGTCACTATATTTTGTGAGTGAGGTGAGAGGAAAGATATGAAACAAGTTGAAAAAAAATTATCAGCGCGCTTAATTTTAAGTGTGTTAGCCATTGGCTTACTAGGCTTCACCGATATTATGTTGGAAACGGCTTTAAACGTGAGTTTTCCAATTTTGATGACCACATTTAATGTCACGTCAAGTACGGTCCAGTGGTTAACTTCCGGTGTCATCTTGCTCACCAGTATGGTGGTCATCTTGTCACCCTGGCTGAAAAAGCGGTTCACGAATCGTAGTCAATTTATTGTGGCAACCCTGATTTCGATTGCTGGTGTGTTGATTGATGCGGTGAGTCATGATTTTAGCTTTACCTTATTTGGCCGCTTGCTCCAAGGTATCGGTGGCGGTGTTGGAATGCCACTGATGTACAATGTTATTTTTGAACAAGTACCAGAGAATAGACGCGGCACAATGGTGGGCCTTGGGTCGTTAATTATTTCCTTTGCGCCTGCCATTGGGCCGGCTTTTGGTGGTTATTTAACGCAAAATTATGGCTGGCGAACGGTATTTTGGGTTGTTTTACCCGTGCAAATTGGGTCGTTGATTCTTGGGTGGTTTACAATTAAGCAAGTCTCAGTGGTGGTCAAAGAAAAGCTGGATTGGATTGGTTGGTTGCTCTTGAGCACGTTTTTTGTCACCGGGATTTTCATGATCGAACGGATGAGTACACATGGCTTTACCAATGGCTATAGTATCGGCCTTTTTGTCATCATGTTGGGTAGTATTTTGACCTATCTGTGGTATGCCAAACGCGAACCGTCACCATTGCTTGATCCGCAAATTTTTAAGTTTAAGACATTTTCATTTAGTATTGCCGCATCATTTGTGACGCAAACCGTGAACTTAACCTTTAACTACGCCATTCCAATGGCTTTGCAAATTGTGCTTTTCCAAAATGCGCAGGTGGCTGGTTTGGCGTTACTACCAGGTGCTTTGGGTTATGCCTTCATGGCGATTGTGTCAGGCCGACTTTACGATCGCTACGGGGCTAAATTGCCGATTATGATTGGGTTAAGCTTGATGATGATTGGGACATTGTGCATGGCTATCCTCCCATTGAGTGTTGCCAATATGACATTGAGCTTTATGATTGTGCAACTCGGTGCTGGCTTCTGGTTTGGTAATAACATGACCTATGCGGTCAGCCATGTGGCGGTTGCGCATCAAAATGCCGGGAACTCGATTTTCTCAGCCACGAATAACTATTCAGCAGCCGTGGGTATTGCCTTAGCTGCTGGTGTATTAGCGATTTTCCAAAATCAGGCAGTGGATTCAAAAGCAGCCTTTGTTGCGGCAACACGCGCTGGTACTGTTTGGATGTTTAGATTAGATATTTTGTTGATTGTGATTGCTGGGAGTTTGTCCCTTTGGGCATTACGTGTTGTGAAGCAACGCGCATTATAACGTATCATCTCACAGAGAGGTGAGATGATAGTGACATTAAATGACCAAATCAAAAAGTACTATGCAACGTTGGGACAAGATGCGACGCAGCAATTGCACATGCTGCGCAGTTTTTTTCCAAATGACTATGATCTCAATGAAATGACACAGGATAATCAAGAAGATTTTATTGCCCAAAATCCCACGATTAACCGCGCGTTGCTTATTGGGATGGCGATTGGTCGTCAGGTCGCTAGTGTGACCCGGCCGAAAATGTTAAGTGCGAAATTTTCGGAAGAAATTGGACACTATGCGCAAAAACAACTGGGTCACTTACCCCAAGAACAATTATGTGTGGCGTTATTAGATGCGCAACTGAACGTGATTGGCTGGGAAACCATTTTTGTCGGTAGTTTAACGCATGTTCAAGCATCCCCACGGGAAATTTTTCAGCGTGTCCTCAAGGCCAATGCGTTAGGTTTTATGATGATTCATAATCATCCTAGTGGTAATGTGACGCCATCAGATAGTGATTTACAGTGTAGTCAACAATTACAAAATTTGGGCACACAACTTGGAATGCCCATGTTTGATTCTTTTATTGTCACAGGTGACAGCTATTGGAGTATGTCAGAAAACCAGCAGCTCACCAAACATTGGACACAAGGAACGACTTCTGAGTGATCAGTGTGCGTGATAAACAGACGTATCGCAAGACCATTAGGCCCGCGCCTGGGGTGTTTCCTGCGATGCGTCTTTTTTTGTCTCTCAAAAACTGGTAGAATGAAATAGATTGATTTCATAATGAATAGAAAAGGATAAGCTGTTGCTCTGATCGCTAGTCAGTCAGGGCAACAGCCCATAACAATATGACAACAGAAAAACCAGCAGTATGGTACGAACATCTGCATACTGAAAAATATACGGGCGCACGTCGTGGCCGGATTCATACCCCACACGGAACGTTTGAGACGCCAATGTTTATGCCAGTGGGGACTCAAGGCGCTGTTAAAGGCGTTGGGACACGGGAACTCAAAGATATCGGTGCGCAATTTATTTTGAGTAATACCTATCATTTGTGGGTTCGACCAGGGGATGAATTGATCGCTGAAGCCGGTGGGCTGCACAAATATATGGGTTGGGATCAAGCCATCTTAACGGATTCTGGCGGCTTTCAAGTCTTTTCACTTTCTGACGCCCGAAAGTTGCAAGAAGAAGGGGTAACCTTCCAAAACCATGTGAACGGGGATAAGATGTTCTTATCACCTGAAGTGGCGATGCGCATTCAGAACAATTTGGGTTCTGATGTGATGATGCAACTGGATGAAGCCATTCCTTATTTTGAAAGTTATGACTATATCAAAGAATCGATGCAACGATCATTACGTTGGGCGGAACGGGCGCAAATTGCGCATAAAAATCCAGACACCCAGGCTTTGTTTGGCATTGTGCAAGGGGCAGGCTTTAAAGCCTTACGGACAGAATCTGCTAATGGCCTCGTGAGCCTGGATTTGCCAGGGTATGCCGTTGGTGGCTTGTCTGTTGGGGAGTCGAAAGCTGAAATGAATCGTGTCTTGGACTTTACGATGCCATTGTTGCCAGAAGATAAGCCGCGTTATTTGATGGGCGTGGCGGCACCTGATTCCTTGATTGATGGGGTTATTCGCGGGATTGATATGTTTGATTCGGTGCTCCCAACACGAATAGCCCGTAAGGGTACCTTGATGACGCGCTATGGTCGTGTGGTCATTAAGAATTCAAAGTATAAGCATGACTTTACCCCTTTGGATCCGGATTTAAGCTACTACTCACCTAATCCAATTCGTCGTGAACAATTTGGCAATAAAGCACAATTTGATGATCCAACGTATAACCCATTCCAGAATTTGACGCGTTCGTATTTGCACCACTTGTTTAACGCAAACGAAATTCTTGGGGCTCAACTCGCTTCGCAACATAACTTGCGCTTCTTGTTGCAGTTTATGGAAGATATGCGCACAGCGATTGAAAATGATGAATTATTGGCCTTCCGAGAAACAGTGATGGAAGAATATGGCTATAATAAGCCGAATGCACGCTTATTCTAAAAAACAGCGTGAATTTTTGATATAATGAAAGTAGAGTGTCTGACCAGAAAATGGCAGACCTATTCTAGAAAGTAGGACAAATTACCATGAATGCAAACTTAATCCTCCCACTTATTCTGATTGTTGGTATGTTTTGGTTTATGAACCGCCAACAAAAGAAGCAACGTGCTGCGCAAGAAGAACGTCAAAACAGCCTTGAAAAAGGATCTGAAGTTGTGACAATCGGTGGTTTGCACGCCGTTGTTGATAGCGTTGATAAGGTCGCTAAGACTGTTGATTTGGACGCCGAAGGCGTTATTTTGACGTTTGACTTGGCCGCTATTCGCACAATCAAGCCAAAAGCACCTGCAGCTGGCGAAAAGGTTGTTGTGGATGATCTGAAGCCAGCAGAAACACCTGCTGAAGATAAGATTGTGAACACAAACGAACCAGCCGACAAGTAAACGTTATAATAAAGAGAGCATATTGCTCTCTTTTTTGAATGGTGGCAAATAATCATGAAAACAAAAACAATTCAACGACCAGATGGCACAAAAATTGTCTATGATGAATTTGGGGATCGCCAACACCAAACCTTGTTTCTGCTGCATGGGAATGGTGGCTCGGCCCGTTATTTTCGGCCGCAAATTACCCAATATGCCCAATACTTTCATGTGATTGCAATCGATACCAGAGGACATGGGCGTTCGTCCAATACGCAGCGGCGGATTACCTTTGATGACATGGTAGCTGATATCGAGGCCATTCGCCAAACCGAGCAAATTGAAACGCTGTATATACTGGGCTATAGTGATGGCGCCAATATTGGGATTAAGTATGCCACGCTTTATCCTAAACGCGTGACCCGTCTCGTCCTTAATGCCCCCAACTTATCCAAAAAAGGGGTCTATCAAGTGCTTTGGTGGTTTGATCGTACGGCGCAGTTTTTAATGCGGTTACTAGCCCCAATTAATCATTATGCTAAACGGCGTTATAAACAGCTGCATGTGATGAGTGAGCCACTCAATATTAGTCGACGAGACTTAGAGCGCATTTCGGCACCAACATTGTTGGTCATCGGCCGGTTTGATTTAGTGAAAAAGCGGCATATTGAACGTATTGCAGCGATTTTACCGCATGCAGAAGTCGTGATTATTCCACGCGGTGGCCATTTTGTGACTTACACCAATCCAAAAAAATTTAGTGCGTTAGTCTTACCATTTTTACAACAAGGAGAAGAGCATGAAAAAGTTTAAACAACTCTTATCACGGTTGATTGTGCCAGCTGTGACCCTGATTTTGATTGGGCAGACGATTTATATGACCCGAGAAATTACCTGGGATATGATTTTTTCAACCATCAATGATATTTATTGGTGGCAAGCGATTTTATTGATGATTTTAGGTTTTATTGCGGTGTTGCCAACCGTGTTAAACGACGTGATCTTAGCCAAATGGCAGCACTATCAAATTGAGATGCCTGAATTGTTGCAACGGTCATGGCTGATTAATGTGTTTAATATTAATGCTGGGTTCGTTGGGACAGTCGGGGTCTTGTTGCGCCGCATTTGGTTTGCTGATCAAAAAAATGGTGGCCGGTTAAAGCCCTATATTCAGATGTATGTTTTGAGTTTAGGTGGGTTGTTTATCGCCAGTGTGATGGCAATTGTAGCCATCTGGTTAAATGTCATCCCCGACTTTGACGATAATCTGATTTGGTTGATGGTTTTGCTCGCTGTTGCGGTGGTGGTCGGCATCATCTCACTTATCCCCCGGTTTAATTTCTGGTCGGGGATGACACAGCGTGCCTTTGTCTTGCTCACGAGTAATGCGGTCTTAACCTTTGCCATCCAAATGGCGTTATTTGTGACGATTGGGCTTACGATTGGCGTGGATGTCCGCATTGCTATGATGATGTTATTGTTCACCATTGCCAATACCATTGCGCTGGTGACGATGACACCAGGAACTTGGGGCTCACTTGATGTGTCGTTGCTATTGATGCTATCGGGCTTATCTGTGGATATTGAAAAAGTGGTGGTTTGGCTGATTTTGTATCGCCTGGTTTACAACATGCTGCCATTGTTTAGTGCCATTGTCTTGTTTTGCTACCGGTTATCTCGCAAAATCAATCGTGAATATCGTGGGGTACCACACTATGTTGCCTTGTCGGTGACGCATCGCTTGACGACTATTGCGTTATATTTGTCAGGTATTTTGTTAGTTTTGTCCGGGACAATGCCAGGTATCATGCAACGGGTGACCATCCTACATCATCTACGGCCATGGCCAATTACATTTGCGCTTGCCAACCAGCTGCCAAATATTTTATTGGGTTTTCTCTTACTTATTAGTGCGCGTGGCGTGGCCAATCGAGTGCAACGCGCTTATTATTCGACGATTGTTTTACTCGTCTTGGTGGTCATTTATGCGTATATGTCTTATCGGCAAATTTTGCCAGTTATCATCTTTGGGTTGCTCTTGGTTGGCTTTATCTTTAGTAAGAAAACGTTGTATCGCAAACAATTTATCCACTCTTGGCAGCAACAGGTGATTGATGGCACCATTTGGGGTGCACTCATTATCAGTTATTTATTGCTTGGTATGATTGATGCACCGATTGTTAAAAACCATTTTCAGCGCTTAACGCATCTTGGTTTATTGCCGTCAGTGCACTGGTGGCTCATGGGAACCGCCATTATTTTGGTGGTGACAGTCTTTAGTCTGTTGTTATCACGCTACCTCCGTGCCCACAAGCAACAACTTGGGGTGCCGTTTGATGAAGCGCGCTTGCAACGGTTATTAGCAATTGGAGATACGCATTATACCAACTTGGCCTTTTTGGGTGACAAACGTTTTTACTTCTATCAGGTTGATGGACAAGATCGCGTTGGCCTACAATTCCGCGTGATTAATAATCAAGCAATGGTGATGGGCGATCCGTTTGGCGACGCCACGTATTTCGCTGATGCGATGCAACAGTTCGTGGATGAGGCGGATGTTTTAAGTTATGTGCCGGTATTTTATGAAGTCAGTGAACGGATTGCCATGTTGGCGCATGAATTTGGCTATGATTTCTTTAAGCTAGGTGAAGAAGCGCATGTTATCGTCACAGAATTCTCAACTGCCGGTAAGAAAATGCAAAATGTGCGTTCCGTGATTAATCAAGCCAATCGCGCCGGCTTTGAATTTAAAGTATTGCAGCCACCATTTAGTGCCGAAGTGATGGTACAATTACGGGCAATTAGTGATGAGTGGTTAGCGGGTCGTGAAGAAAAAGGGTATTCATTAGGCTTCTTTGACGAAAATTATCTCCAACGCTATCCAATTGCCGTCTTAGAAAAAGATGGCCAAATCGAAGCCTTTGCCACGCTGGTAACGTCACATACCGAACAACAATTGGCTGTTGACTTGATGCGTTTTACCAAGCAAGCACCAAATGGTGTGATGGATGTGTTGTTTGTGAACACGATTGCCTATGCCAACGAAAAAGGATTGACGACGTTGAATTTGGGGATGTCACCGCTGGCCAACGTTGGCCAACATCGCCAGAGTTTTGGTCGCGAGCGGTTAGCTAATTTGGTATACCAATTTGGGTCAAAAGTTTATTCATTTGAAGGGTTGCATCATTATAAGCGTAAATTTACGAAATACTGGGTGCCTATGTACATTGCGTACTCAAGAAAGTCATGGATTATCATGGTTATGATTGGCCTCTTGAAAATTGATAATAAGGGTGTGGCACGTGCACCAGAAATCAAAGTCGTGTATGACGAAGATAACGAGTCTGAACAATAAGGAGGAACGTGTGTCACCTCGCAAGTTTGTTGCGTGACACACGAGAATGATCATGCCAATGCACGAATATTTTATGGGATTAAATCAATTAGAACTGATTAACCGTGCACCGGGCTTTTTTAAGTATCAACCGCACAACGTGGCGGCGCATTCTTGGAAAGTTGCCCAAATTGCGCAGTTTTTAGCGGATGTGGAAGAGCAAAATGGCGCGACGATTAATTGGCAATCAGTCTATGAGAAGGCCTTAAATCACGATTACACCGAACGCTTTATTGGTGATATTAAAACGCCGGTTAAATATGCCACGGCGGATTTGCGGGCGATGCTTGCTGACGTGGAAGAGACCATGACGGAAAATTTCATCAAAACTGAAATCCCTAAAGAGTTTCAGGCAGCGTATACCCGCCGTCTAGGTGAAGGGAAGGATGACACCATCGAAGGCAAAATTTTATCGATTGCCGATAAGGTTGATTTGCTGTATGAAGCATACGGTGAGCTCGTCAAGTTTAATCCAGAACCTGTTTTTGTGAATATTTTTGAAAGCAGTCTCCAATCCTTGGCTGAATTTAAGACGATGGCGAGTGTGAAGTACATTGCTACCGACATTTTACCGGATATTTTTGCCGAAGATTTTATTAGCAAGCAACAATTATATGACTTAGCCAAGCAGTTATTGCCTGACTTTGCAGCAGTGACCCCAGCAGATTGAAAGTGAGGCAACAATGGCATTTTTAGAATTACACGATATTAGAAAGTCGTATTACATCGGTAAAACAGCTTTTCCGGTTTTAAAAGGGATTAACTTGAGCTTTGAAAAAGGCGAATTTGTGTCGATTTTAGGGGAATCAGGTGGTGGTAAATCCACGCTGATGAATATTATTGGTGGCTTGGATCGTAACTTTGAAGGTCAGGTGGTGGTCAATGGTGAAACCTTGGACCACACGCAAGCCAAAAAGTTAGACGTTTATCGCCGTGAAACAATCGGCTATATTTTCCAAAGCTTCAACCTGATTAATTATCAAACTAACTTGGAAAATGTCGAAACGAGCTTGAATATGACGACGTTATCATCACGTGAACGCCGACAACGTGCCACTGAATTACTAACCAAGGTCGGCTTAGCTGATCATATTCACAAGTATCCCTCGCAACTATCTGGTGGTCAAAAGCAACGTGTTGCCATTGCGCGAGCATTGGCCGCTGATCCAGATATTATGATTGCCGATGAACCAACGGGTGCCCTCGACGCGGTTAACACGGCTGAAGTGTTGGCCTTACTTGAGCAAATTGCCCAAGAAGGTAAATTAGTGATTGTGGTGACCCATTCGCAAGCCGTGGCTGATTATGGGACGCGCATTGTGCACATGGCGGATGGTGTCATTGATCGTGAACAAATCTTAAAGCCAAAGTTCCCAGTACCAGCAGAAACGCACCGGTTACACTCACGGCCATTACGCCGTCGGGCCGTTTGGAATATGGCGTTTGATCATCTGAAATACAAAAAGTTACAAAACTTTTTGATTGTGTTTGGTTCGGCCATTGGTGTTTTCTCAGTCATTTTCTTTCTTGGCTTGGGAAATGGGGTCAAAAGCTACATTGGGGATCAAGTCGATGCGTTGGTCAATCCAAACTATCAAAGCGTTTTACGCAATACTACAACTGATAAACAAGCACCTGCAACAGAACGCATGCGCGCCACGATGCAGGCGAGGGCGACCAACTATACCAGCACAACATTGGATGGCCAGTTATTAAAACAATTGCGTGGGGTATCAGGTGTGAGTGCGGTTTATCCTGGTGGCCAATACAACAATGCGATTTTCACCGCTGGTCAAGTGCGTTCGGAACCCGTACAGCTGGTATCTTGGACGCCGCAGTATTCCGATAAAATTATTAAGGCCGGTCACCAACCCAAAAATGGTGAAGTCTTGATTGATCGTGATTTTGCCAAGAAAATTCAGCCAAATTATCGGCAACTTATCGGCCAAGATATTGCCTTTAGTTATATGGCATATGATGCCAATAACCAACCTGTGATGATTAAAACAACAGCCAAAATTGGTGGCATCACGAGTGGGGGGCAATCAGGCGCCTTATTTATCCAAAATTGGCAAACGATTCAACGTGACTTAACGGCAAACCATGCCGTAGCGGATGCGAACTTTGCTGCCGTTGAAATCAAAGATACAGCGCGCGTGAAAGCAACCATGGCACGTATTAACGCAGTCAAAGCTAATGGCCAACAAGTCTTTGTGGGCGTCTCAGTCGATGAGATTCTCAGCACCGTCAACACGATTACGAGCTTGGCATCTTATGTTTTGGCAGCCATTGCCGGTATTTCATTGCTTGTTTCAGCCATTATGATTATTGTGACGACTTACATGTCCGTGTCTGAGCGTACCCGAGAAATTGGCGTCTTACGCGCTCTTGGTGCACGCGCGAAGGATATTCGTGGACTATTCACTAACGAAGCGCTGTTAATTGGTTTGATTGCAGCTGCTTTGGGCATTGCGATGGCATATGTTGTCCAAATGCTCATGAATAGCGCCCTGAAAGGCCTCATTCATTTTGATATCGTACAAGTGTCGATTGGCAACGTCATTTTTGCCGTTGTGATCGCTTTGTTCATCGCACTCGTTGCTAGCTTTGTACCGTCACGACGGGCAGCAAAACTCAATACAATTGATGCGTTAGCAGCAGATTAAGCGATGGTGAGACATAAAAGGTGCAGGCAACTGCACTTTTTTATGCGATCCGATCGGCTATTAAATGATGACGTGATAACGCATCAGATTCAAAGGAGTAATGAATGCAGATTTTAAAAAAACACGCCAAACCTTACCGCCGCGAGATTGCCTTGTCAATGCTTGCCGTGGTCATTATGGCGGGTGCCTCTTTGTGGCAACCACGGTTATTGCAACAGGTGATGAATGCCATTATTGCAGATAATCAACAAGCCGTATGGTCAAACGGGATTGCGTTGATTAGTTTGGCCGTGATTGGGTTACTGGCTGGGGTCATCAATACCATTTTTGCCGCCAAGGTTTCGCAGGGGATTGCTGCCGATATCCGGGCCGATGAGTATCGTAAAATTCAATCTTTTTCATTTGGCAGATTGCAAGAAATAACTTGAACGAATTTAGTGACGTAGATTAAGTAAGAAGATCTCGATTGGTGT
>NZ_BMWM01000018.1 GCF_014651235.1 Leuconostoc lactis KCTC 3528 = DSM 20202
GTAACACCATTAAAGACCTTGATGGGTTTTTCTGTCCACTTAAATGTTCAACTTAAATTTTACAATCTGCCTGTTTGAAACTGTGCAAGACGTGCTTCGTGCCGTTGAAGGCGGTGTGCCAATTAAGACACTTAATGTCGGTTCAATGGCGCATTCTGAAGGTAAAACGATGGTCAACAAGGTCTTATCAATGGACAAGGCAGACGTTGAAGCATTTGAAAAGTTGCGCGACTTGGGTGTTGAATTCGACGTCCGCAAGGTGCCAAGTGATAGCAAGGCCAACTTGTTTGATTTGATTAAAAAAGCTAACGTTCAATAAGACTTTTGAAACGTTGATTAGGAAAGGTGTTTAACATATGTCTATTATCTCAATGGTTTTAGTCGTAATCATTGCCTTCTTCGCAGGTATGGAAGGTGTTTTGGATGAATTCCAAATTCACCAACCATTGGTTTCGGCAACATTAATTGGTTTGGTCACTGGCCATTTGACTGCAGGTATTATCCTTGGTGGTTCACTGCAAATGATCGCCCTTGGTTGGGCTAACATCGGTGCCGCTGTGGCACCGGACGTGGCCTTGGCTTCTGTCGCTTCAGCAATTATCATGATTAAGGGTAACAACTTCACGCCAACAGGTATCTCTGTGGCCGTTGCTTCAGCTATTCCTTTGGCTGTTGCTGGTTTGTTCTTGACAATGATCGTGCGTACCATTTCTGTTGGTTTGACGCACGGTGCCGATGCGGCTGCTAAAGATGGTAACTATCGGGCAATTGAACGTTACCACTTGATTGGTATCTTGTTGCAAGGTTTGCGTATTGCGATCCCATCTGCTTTGTTGATTGCAATCCCCGCATCAGCCGTTCAAAACGCTTTGGCTGCAATGCCAGAATGGTTGACTGGTGGTATGGCTATCGGTGGTGGTATGGTTGTCGCCGTTGGTTATGCATTGGTTATCAACATGATGGCAACACGCGAAGTATGGCCATTCTTCGCAATTGGTTTTGCCTTGGCCGCTGTGAGCCAATTGACATTGATCGCCCTTGGTGCAATCGGTTTGGCATTGGCCTTCATCTACCTTAACCTATCAAAGATGGGTGGTAACGGTGGCGGTGGTTCAAATGGTAACGGCTCGGGTGACCCAGTCGGTGACATTTTGGATCAATACTAGGAAGGAGCAACATGATGGCTGAAAAAATTGAATTATCACGTAACGATCGTCTATCTGTTGCATGGCGATCACAGTTCTTACAAGGTTCATGGAACTACGAACGTATGCAAAACGTGGGCTGGGCTTATGCCTTGATCCCAGCAATTAAGAAGTTATATACCACAAAAGAAGACCGAGTAGCCGCTTTGAAGCGTCACTTAGAATTCTTTAACACGCATCCTTATGTTGCGTCACCAATCATTGGTGTGACATTGGCGTTGGAAGAAGAACGTGCCAATGGTGCAGCAATTGATGACACAGCCATTCAAGGTGTGAAGATTGGTATGATGGGACCTTTGGCTGGTATCGGTGATCCGGTCTTCTGGTTCACGTTGCGTCCAATCTTGGGTGCTTTGGGTGCCTCATTGGCCCTTTCTGGTAACATTCTTGGTCCAATCTTGTTCTTCGTTTTGTGGAACCTGATTCGTATGTCATTTATCTGGTATACCCAAGAATTCGGTTACAAGGCCGGTTCTGCAATTACACAAGATTTGTCAGGTGGTCTCTTGAAGGACATCACTAAGGGTGCGTCAATCCTGGGAATGTTTATCTTGGCCGTTCTGGTTGAGCGTTGGGTTTCAATCAAGTTTGTCGTTAACCTACCAGCTAAGAAGTTGGCTGAAGGGGCTTACATTGATTTCCCAAGTGGCGCTGTGACTGGTGGTAAGTTGCAACAAATCTTGAGTGATCAAGCTGCTGGTTTGTCATTGACAAAGATGGAACCAAACACATTGCAAGCAAACTTGGATAGTTTGGTTCCTGGTTTGATGGGATTGGCATTGACATTCTTCGCTATGTGGTTGTTGAAGAAGAACGTATCACCAATTGCAATGATTGTTGGTATCTTCGTCTTCGGAATCATTATGCATGCCTTGCACATCATGTAAGCATGAATTAAATTATTACGATAAAGGGCGCCCGTCATTTTCGACGAGCGCCTTTGTACATAAAAGAAAAGTTATTGAGTATGCCTATCATTTAATGATACGATTAAAGTATGATAGGTGAGGAGGGTAATCATCATGGTACAATCACTGAATACTAAAGTAGCGTTAACAGCTAAAGGGATTTCGTATTTAGGTATTGGTGCGCAATACGGTAAATTTCTAGTGGGTGATCGCGCATTTGAATTTTTTAATGATAATAACGTCGCTGATTATATTCAAATTCCTTGGGCAAATGTAACGGCGGTGTATGCAAGTGTTGCCCGTCATCGGGTCAGTCGACGTTTCCGAATTGACACAGATCGTGGTAGTTTTTCCTTTTCATCACCGGAGTCTGGTAAAGTGTTAAAGGCAATTCGTGATCAGATTGGTCATGAAAAGGTCTTGAAACAACCAACTTTAATCTCACGTTTGAAAGCACTATTTAAAAAGCAGGATAAAAAGAAAGGCGTTTAATGAAAATATTACGGCAGTACCAGATTTTACGTTATTTAACGATTGTTGTCGCTTTGGAATTCGTTGCCATTAGCATTAACTTTTTTTACGCACCAGCCAAAGTTGCGGCTGGTGGGGCGACAGGGTTTGCTATTTTGCTGAATGAATTAGTTGGGATTGATCGTGCAGTGACCGTCTTAGTGGTTAATATTTTGATGATTATCTTGGCGGCAATTTTCTTAGATCGTGGCACAACGGTGCGTATTACTTTTGGCAGTCTGTTATTGCCGATATTATTGAAAATAACACCTAGCTATCAAGTTTTGACCGATAGAACGTTTGCTGTCTTGGTTGGTGGGGCAATCTTTGCGTTTGGTGTGGCGATGCTTTATCGTGTGGAAGCCTCTAGTGGTGGTACGGCTGTGCCACCGATGATTTTGAAGAAATATTTTCGCATTGCACCAGCGCTATCGCTGTTAGTTATCGATCTCTTTGTATCATTAGGTAACCTGTTGACGGATGGTCTGGAAGCCTTTATTTTGGCGGTGTTTTCGCTCATCATTACGGCCATTGTGATGAACTATATCGAGACAGGGCTTGACCGACGTAAAATGGTGTACATCACGAGTAATGATCACATTGAAGCCGTTAAAGCCTATTTGAAAGAAAATGATACGAGTTACACACTGATGAGTGTTCGTGGTGGGTACACGGATAGCGATCGGGACATGTTGATGGTGATTCTAGAAAATCAAGATTACAATCATTTAGTGCGTGGTGTGCATCAAGTTGACCCCACGGCTTTCATGATTGCTTACGACATTAGTGAAGCGCACGGTGGCACATTTATTTAGTGATAGCTGAGTCGACTTTGAACGACAAAATTAGTCTACAAAAGTAGGCTTTTTTTATTGACAAATGTCCGGACAGTGCTATAATAATAGTTGTAATTAGCACTCATATAAAAATAGTGCTAAAACTAAAAACTGGAGGTGTGTCTCATGTTGAAGCCATTGGGTGATCGCGTGATTATTGAAGTAACTGAAGCTGCGGAAGAAACTGTTGGTGGCATTCTCTTAGCAACAAATGCTAAGGAAAAGCCGGTCACAGGTAAGGTCGTTGCCGTAGGTTCAGGATACGTCCTAAACGATGGGACAGTCCGCGAATTAACTGTGAAGACAGGTGATGAAGTACTTTTTGATAAGTACGCGGGGCAAGAAGTATCATTTGAAGGAAATGACTACCTTGCACTACATGAAAAGGATATCGTTGCCATTGTGGCGTAATTTTTTGTGCCGAGGTAATGTGGCGCAAACAACTATATATTTAAACTATATATTTAAAATGAATTATTAGAGAGGGAATGTAATCATGGCAAAAGAAATTAAGTTTTCAGAAGATGCTCGTGCTAAGATGAAGGTCGGTGTCGACAAGTTAGCTGACACTGTTAAGACAACAATTGGACCAAAGGGTCGTAACGTTGTGTTGGAACAATCATACGGCACACCAACTATTACAAATGATGGTGTGACGATCGCTAAGGCAATCGAATTAGAAGATCACTTTGAAAACATGGGGGCTAAGTTAGTTGCCGAAGTGGCTTCAAAGACAAATGACATTGCCGGAGACGGTACAACAACAGCCACAGTTTTGACACAAGCTATCGTGAGTGAAGGACTTAAGAACGTTACTGCTGGTGCGAACCCTGTAGGTATCCGTACTGGTATCGAACGTGCGACAGCCGCAGCCGTTGCAAAGTTGCACGACATGTCACACCCTGTTAATACGAAGGCTGAAATCGCTCAAATCGCCTCAATCTCAGCTGCTAACGAAGAAGTTGGTGCTTTGATTGCGGAAGCGATGGAAAAGGTTGGTAACGACGGTGTTATCACAATTGAAGAATCAAAGGGTATCGAAACAACTTTGGATGTTGTTGAAGGAATGCAATTTGATCGTGGTTACATGTCACAATACATGGTCACAGACAGTGAAAAGATGGAAGCTAACTTGGACAACCCTTACATCTTGATCACAGACAAGAAGATTGCCAACATTCAAGAAATTTTGCCAGTATTGCAACAAGTGGTTGAACAAGGTCGTGCGATGTTGATCATTGCTGACGACATTACTGGGGAAGCTTTGCCAACACTTGTTTTGAACAAGATGCGTGGTACATTTAATGTTGTTGCCGTTAAGGCACCTGGCTTTGGTGACCGTCGTAAGGCACAACTTGAAGATATCGCTATTTTGACTGGTGGTACAGTAATTGCTGAAGACCTTGGTTTGAACTTGAAGGATGTGACAATTGATCAACTTGGTCAAGCAAGCAAGGTTAACGTCACAAAGGACAACACAACAATCGTTGAAGGTGCCGGTGATAAGGCTGCTGTAGCTGCTCGCGTTGAAACAATCAAGCAACAAATTGCTGAAACAACATCTGACTTTGATCGTGAAAAGTTGCAAGAACGTTTGGCAAAGTTGTCTGGTGGCGTTGCTGTGATTAACGTTGGTGCGGCAACTGAAACTGAATTGAAGGAACGTAAGTACCGTATCGAAGACGCCTTGAACGCAACACGCGCTGCCGTTCAAGAAGGCTTCGTTGCCGGTGGTGGTACAGCTCTTGTGAATGCTATTTCAGCTGTTGCTGAATTGTCAGAAGAAGGTGACATTCAAACTGGTGTGAACACTGTGATGAAGGCATTGGAAGCACCTGTTCGTCAAATCGCTGAAAACGCTGGTCTTGAAGGTTCAGTTATTGTTAACAAGTTGAAGGAACAACCAGAAGGCTTTGGTTTCAATGCTGCAACTGGTGAATGGGTTGACATGATTGCCGCTGGTATCGTGGACCCAACAAAGGTTACACGTTCAGCATTGCAAAATGCCGCTTCAGTCTCAGCTTTGTTGTTGACAACCGAAGCAGTGGTTGCTGAATTACCAAAGGATGATGCTATGCCTGCAATGCCACAAGGTGGTATGCCGGGTATGATGTAATCTGCTAGATAAGATTAAAAAACACGACTTAAGGTCGTGTTTTTTTGTGTGTTAATAACTTTATTCATATCTGATCATGTAATTATTGAATATAAAGCAACAATAAATTGTAAGCGTTTACATATTTGTTTTTATGTGTTATTCTTTACTTATCAACTAGTACGTACAAGTTGTCCATGCAAAGGAGAATGTCATGTTTGGATTTGAAAAGAAACCTCGCGAAGATATTAATATCTATGCGCCGGTTACCGGGGAAGTCATACCATTAGAAAAAGTGCCGGATCCAGTTTTTGCCCAAAAGATGATGGGGGATGGCTATGCCGTAGTACCCACTGCTTCAGAAATTGTTGCGCCGATAGCTGGGAAAATTACTTTAATACAGGGTCATGCGGTCGGCTTACAACGGTTTGATGGTTTAGAAGTTTTGTTACATATCGGTATTGATACAGTGTCCGTAAATGGCAAATCGTTTACGACAAAGGCTAAGGTAGGGCAGGTTGTTGCTGCGGGTGATGTGTTGGTTGCGGTCGATTGGGCACAAATTGACGCGGTACAGCTATCTAAAATGACTATGGTGTTGATAACCAACACAACGGATAAGCTCGAAAACATCGTTGTACAATATGGACAGGCCATTGGGGGTCAGCAACTCGGGCAAGCAATCGCAAGGAGAAATTAATCATGGCAAAAAAGAATTACGATGAGGCAGCACAAGCCATTATCAGAAATGTTGGTGACCGGGATAATGTGGATAAGGTCATTCATTGTATTACTCGACTACGATTTTATTTAAAAGATGAGAAGTTGGCCGATACATCAGCCATCACACAGATACCAGAGGTTGCTGGTGCGATTTATAATGGTGCGTTAGGTCAATATCAGGTTGTAATTGGTCCCGTAGTGGCTGACGTTTATGATGAAGTGGTGGCGCAGCTTGGTGATGGCTTCGTTGACTCAGCTGCAACAGAAGCTGCTGTTGCAGCTACACAACCGACAACATCAAAACCTAAAAATGGACTTGATATTATAAAGAGTGCCTTTCAAACTTTAATTGGAACTATCACCGGGTCAATGATTCCAGTGATTGGTCTATTGGCGGCTGGCGGGATGTTGAATGGCTTTTTAACGCTATTGTCAGATCCAAACCTACTTGGTCTGATTAGTACTAAGTCAGATACCTTTACAATTATTCAATCGATGGCTATGGCACCATTCTACTTTTTGCCAATATTAGTTGGTTTTACCGCCGCTCAACGACTAAAATCTGATCCGCTCGTTGTGGCGGCCATAGGTGCTTTGCTGGTTAAACCAGAAATTGTTGGTCTATCAGCTGCTAAGGCATCTGGTGTCTGGTTAGGTATGCCGATTAATGCGCATTTTTTCGGATTACCAATTACGGTACCTAACTATGCTTATTCAATTTTCCCTATTATTTTTGCGGCCTGGTTGGCGCGCCCTATTGGTAAATGGTTGAAAAATCATTTACCAGCTGCAATTCGATCAATTTTCCAACCGTTAATTACAATATTTATCGTTGGGTCTGTTTTGTTAGTCATTATGGGACCAGCAATAACGATGATCTCATCAGGCATTTCAATTGCGATTCATGCTTTGTTGAATTTCAATTATGCGTTATCAGGTTTGATTATTGGTGGCTTGTACCAAGTACTCGTCATCTTTGGTTTGCATTGGATGGTCGTGCCACTAATTGCCAATGAAATTGCGCAAACAGGTCAATCACAATTGAATGCATTAGTTAACTTTACGATGATTGCACAAGGTGCAGGTGCCTTAGCTGTTTTTGCCAAGACAAAAATCGCCAACTTGAAAGGTTTAGCTGGTGCGGGGGCTTTGTCAGCTTTTGCTGGTATCACAGAGCCGGCGATGTATGGTATTAATTTGAAGTATGGTCGTGTTCTGGATGGCTAACATAGGTGGTGCTGTGGGTGGTTTGATTGCTGGCCTATTTAATCTCCACATGTATGGCTTCACTGGTTCATTAATTGGTTTTCCATCGTTTGCTTCGACAAAAGATAATCCTGACAATTTGTTGATTTTCTTCTTAGCTTCAGCAGAAACTATTGTGGTGTCATTTGTAATGGTGTATCTATGGGGATTTAAAGATCGTGATGTTGAACAATCGGCTAAACAAGTCGAAAAAAGGAACGTCTTTAAAGATAATGATGCCAAGTAAAGGATGAAAAACGATGACAGAATTAGGCAAACATGTGGTTTATCAAGTCTATCCTAAATCATTTCAAGATAGTAATGATGATGGGATTGGTGATTTACCAGGATTGATTCAAAGATTACCTTATTTGGCAAATTTGGGTGTCACGATGATCTGGTTAAATCCAATTTTCCCCTCACCACAAAATGATAACGGGTATGATATCAGCGATTATACAGCGATTGATCCGCTATTTGGGACCATGGCAGATTTTGAACAGTTGGTTCTCGAAGCGGAAAGCTATCAGATGGGTATCATGTTGGATATGGTTTTTAATCATACATCAACCGCACACCCGTGGTTTCAAAAAGCGTTAGCGGGGGATGTGAAGTATCAAGATTACTATTACTTGAGGCCGTACCGTGAGAATGGTTTGAAACCGACAAATTGGGTCTCTAAATTTGGTGGCTCTGCTTGGTCACGTTTTGGTGAGACCGATCGCGCATATTTACATTTGTATGATCAATCTCAAGCAGATTTGAATTGGCATAACCCAGCAGTTCGGCAAGAACTCTACGCAATTTTAAATTTTTGGTTGGCTAAAGGTGTTCGAGGGTTCCGCTTTGATGTAATCAATGTTATCGGCAAAGCAGCAGACTTAGTCGACGATGATACAGATAATGGCGGAAAGTATCTCTACACGGATACGCCAATTGTGCAAACTTATATTCAAGAGATGCATGCTGCGACGTTTGGACATTACTCGGACGTCATCACAGTCGGTGAATTAAGTTCGACCACTATTGATCAAACGGCGACCTACACTAATCCACAAAATAAAGCGTTGAGCATGGGTTTTAATTTCCATCATTTGAAAGTAGACTATGCGCAAGGTGAGAAGTGGACCAAATTGCCGTACGATTTTGAAGCGTTACGTCAATTGTGGCATGGATGGAGTCAAGGTATCATGACAGCAAACGGTTGGCCAGCATGGTTTTGGAATAATCATGATCAGCCACGTGCAGTTAATCGTTTTATCAAAAAGCCCAAATACTACCGAACTGGCGCCAAAATGTTAGCGATGATGGTGCATTTAAATCGTGGCACACCTTACATTTATATGGGCGAAGAGATTGGCATGTTGGACCCGAATTATCAGCGGATGACAGATTATGTTGATGTGGAAAGCCAAAATGCCTATCGCATGTTACTTACGAAAGGTTTAACACCGTCTGAGGCTTTTGCTGTTGTGCAATCTAAGGCACGTGATAATTCACGGGTGCCGATGCAGTGGGATAACAGTCCTTATGCTGGTTTTTCAACCCAGCAACCGTGGCTAAAAAATGGTGATTTTGATGACATTAATGTCGCGAAAGACCAAGAATCAGCAGATAGCCTGTATCAGTTTTATCATCAATTAATTCAGTTAAGGCAAAAACACCCGGTGATTGCTGATGGTGACTATACGCCAAGATATGACGATGTCACTGAAGTGATTGCTTTTGAACGCCGACTTGGGGATGTCAAATTATTGGTCGTGACCCATTTTGGTGAGAGCCCGGTGACGCTTAGCTTGCCTGATGAGGTGGTGCAAGAGGGCGAATACCTGATTGGCAACTATCCTAAACAACCCCTTACAAACGAGTTGGTTTTGCGGCCTTACGAGAGCTTTGCGATTCAATATTAAAAAGGTGATCCTACGGGATCACCTTTTTAAGTTGTTTGTCTTCTAGCAAATTCATTGAACTGGAATTGATCTGGCCTGTGGCGCGCAATGGTGTGTTGAAAATAGGTTGTATCTGACAAGTGTACTTGACTTTCAACTTGAATCAGCCGATTTTCATCTGTTGGGAGACCAATTAATAAGTCACGGTCACGCGCTGTAACCAGTTCAGCGGTGATAGTCTTTTCGGCAAATGCCACGGATAAGTGTAGCTCATTTTCAATGTAAGCGTAGATAGATTGTTTTGCAATAGCGGGTGTGAGGTCTGGAATCAAGTCGGCACGAATATAGTCCTCATCGATTACACTGTGGATGTTGTCGATAATGCGCACGCGAACAATGTGGTATAACGGTGTGCCGATTGGGAATAGCGTCACTTCTTGATCGTCTGCCGTCACCGTGATTGTTTCAAAGACAGGTAATTCAGTCACCACTTGAAAATGTTGTAGCAACTTCAGCTCGTGGAAGCTCGTCAGGCCGCTAATTGGGAAATGTCGTAATTGATGTGCAATCACTTGTGAGCCTTTACCACGGCGCTTTTGAATGAGCCCTTCCTTGTCTAATTTTGCCAGTGCTTTTCTGATAGTATCTCGGGAAGTGTGAAATTGGGCAACCAAATCGTTTTCACTTGGCAAAAAAGCGTTAGCTGGATAAACGTTTTGTTGAATGTCAGATTTAATTTGGTGATAGATTTTAAGATATAGTGGAGTCATAGTAGACCTTTATACATGATAGTGGTGTGTATTTGTGTTACTTTTATTATACACTGTCAACGCTGTACTAAAAGCCATGCTCAGTCGTATCCTCGAATAGGATAGATTGCATTTTTCTGGTAGAATAGGTTACTAGAGGTTAATACGACAATGACACCAAAACAGTTTTTAGATTTAGTTGAAATTCGGGTGGTAATCCCCAGTGTTGCGCCATTGCTGGTGGGGTTAGCTTATAGTCAATGGCAATATGCACGGTTAAATTGGTTGAATGCAACGTTGCTCATCATCGCAACGATTAGCGTGCATTTAGCAGTTAATACATTTAATCGTTATGAAGATGCGAAACGGCAAAAGAACAACGCCTTTTTGCGTGAAGAAGCGGCTGGCGAAGAAATTTCTAACCATCAAGTGCGAAATGTTGCGCTCGTGTTAGGTGTGATTGCAGCATTGGCTGGCGTCGCTGTAGCATTGCGTACCGGTTATGTGACTTGGATTATTGGGATTGTTAGTTTTTTGATTGGTTATCTTTATTCAGCAGGGCCAAAGCCAATTACGAACACGCCATTTGGTGAACTTGTCTCTGGTTTGACGATGGGTTACTTTATCTTTGTCGCACAAGTGTACGTCAACACGCACATGACGCCTATGCCGAGCGTCTTACTCCAATGGTTTGTGGTCAGCTTCCCGTTGACAGTGTTTATTGCAGAAATTATGTTGGCCAATAATATTGCGGATCATGATGAAGATGAGGAAAATAATCGTCACACCTTGGTACACTATATTGGCGTATCAGCGGCCAAGCAACTCTATCTGATTTTGGCAATTATTGCGTTTGCGGAAATGATCTTGGTGACGTTGGTCGGTTGGTTGCCAATTACAAGTTATGCGATGATTGTATTGTTGCCAATCGTCATCCGCCATGTTCGCGATTTTATTGCGCGTCCGATTAAACGGGAAACCTTTATTTTAGCCATTAAAAATCTAGTCATTGTCATGTTAGG
Source organism: Leuconostoc lactis KCTC 3528 = DSM 20202 (assembly GCF_014651235.1). Taxonomy (GTDB): domain Bacteria; phylum Bacillota; class Bacilli; order Lactobacillales; family Lactobacillaceae; genus Leuconostoc; species Leuconostoc lactis. The sequence continues at coordinate 11,183 of NZ_BMWM01000018.1, forward strand.
GATGACGGTTGCCATTGTGGCAGGAATATTGTTATAAAAAAAGACGACCGCATTGCGGTCGTCTTTTAGTTAAAGCGTTGTAAATCTTCAATACTTGTGACAGTAAAGCCTTTCTTTTCAAGGCGTGTCACCAGTTTTTGTAATTGTTCGCTGTCAATTGCGAGGGGCAACGTGAACATGAGTGATGTAGGCGTTGCTTGTTGTGGTTGAATGCTTAAAACGGATTCGATGTTGGAATAGCGGGCGATAATGCTCGCTATTTTTTTCAAATCACCTTGCGTGTTATGTGAGGTAACCGAAATGGCAACGCCACCGGTACGAACGGACCAACTCTGTGACAAAAGGTCCATCAGGGCATCATGGGTGAAGATACCGGCGAAATGGTGCTGTTCGTCGAGTACGGCGATAAAAGGCAAATCACGGATCGCAAAAAAGACCTCGTAAAATTGACTTGTGGTATAAATAAACTTGGTTGAATTGCGCATGATAGCCGTTACGGGCAAATTCATGTCGCCGTTTTTGGCAATGTGTTCGTAAACATGTTGTTTATAAACATTACCGCGAAAGAGTTTGCCGGATTCATCCAAAATTGGCATTGTGCGCGTATGCGCCTCCGCAGCTGAATTAAACAAATCATTCACTTGCGCAATTGTCGTATTTTCTGTAACTGTTGTCAATTCAGACTTTGGGGTGATGAGAGATTCGTGGAGCATATGCGTGTCCTAAAATTAAATTTTTTATCATGAAATAGCCATATATCATGATAACACAGAATTCTGTTATACTGGTAGATAAGATTGAGAATTTTAGTAAGGATAGATAAAAAGCTGACATGAAATATATTATTGGACTCGGAAACATTGGCTCAAAATATGAACAAACACGCCATAACATTGGTTTTATGGCTATTGATGCCTTTGCCGCGGCGCACCAAGTCGCCTTTTCGCCAAGTAAACACTTTGCCTTAACGGCTAAAGTAACCGTGGCGGGTGAACCAGTCATGTTGGTCAAACCAACAACCTATATGAACGATTCAGGTAAAGCGGTACGCGCTGTTTTAGATTATTTTGGTGGGGCAATTGATGATGATGTCCTTGTGCTGGTTGACGATATGGATTTGCCATTTGGTAAATTACGTTTTCGTGGGAAAGGGTCAGCTGGTGGTCATAATGGTTTGAAGTCCATTATGGCACATACTGATTCCCAGACATTTCTACGTTTAAAGTTTGGACTCGGTCATCCAGAACGTGACAAGCAAGCAGTGATTAACTATGTGTTAGGAAAGTTTACACCAACTGAGATGCCAGCGGTTGAACAAATGCTAGATCGCAGTGTCGCTGCCATGACTGACTGGATTAAAGGGGCTGACGTGGCACAGTTGAGTAACCAGTATAACGGCTAACAGGTGTCACCGATTAGTGATGTGTGAGCAAGGGGAGAGTATTGATTATATGTTAACGGATTTTCTAGCACAATCAGAAACAATTCAAAATATTACGACTCACGCCACTGAGGATTCGACGCAACTCCTGTTAGGGGTACATGGCAGCGCGCGTGCTGCCAGTATTGCGGCGCTTTATCAAGCCCAGCCACGCCAAATGTTAGTGGTGACTGATACACAGGTTCATGCTGATCAACTTTTGGCCGATTTATCCCAGCTGACAACGGCGGCCATGGGTTTTCCGGCGGAAGAATCGTTAGCCACGGAAATAGCCATTAGTTCACCTGAATTGCGTATGCAACGGGTGGCCACACTGTTGGCCTTGCGACGCCAAGAAAAAGTGATTGTCGTGACAAATTTGGCGGGCGTTGAACGCCTGTTGCCAAAGCCAGAAACGTTGGATCAGGCCAGCTTGAACTTGGCTGTCGGAGAGACGTATGCGCTGGACAATATCAAAGCGACTTTGATGATGATGGGGTATACGCCAACGAAGTTGGTGCAAACCCCTGGTGAATTTGCGCAACGCGGCTCCATTATTGATATTTATCCGTTCACTGGTGAGGAACCCGTGCGATTGGACTTTTTTGATGATGAATTAGATCAAATTAAAAGTTTTGATGTGAGTACGCAAAAGCGGACAGGCAATTTTGAGACGGCTACCATTGAACCGGTGACGGATTTTATTGTGTCAGAAACGGATTATACGGCCGCTGCTGCTAGTATTGAGGCTGATTTTAATGACTACCGTCGTGAGCTTGTTGGCGTGGAAAAAAAGCATGCTACGACTGGCTTTGCGTTAACGCAGCAGTTGTTAGAAACACGTGTGCGTGAAAATCGCTTGTTGCCGTATGCGACCCACTTTTTCGGTGGTGAAACGACGCTACTGGCTTATTTTCAACCAGATCACTTGTTGATATTAGATGAGTATACACGGATTAAAGAAACTGGCCTTACCCAACATAACCAAGCACAAGACTGGGTTGAACAGCAAATTTCAAGCTACCAATTACTACCACGGCAGACTTTTCGTGCTGATTTGACGACGCTATTGCATCAAGACAAGCGGGCAACCTTGTATTTGGCGAATTTTAAGCGTGGCCTAAGTCAAATGAAATGGACAAATCTCGTTGAAGTGACCACGCGACCGGCAAATCAATATTATGGTCAAATGCCAGCGCTAATGACGGATCTTGATCAGGCTCAAGGGGCGGGGACCACCACTATTTTGTTGCTTGATGATGCCAAACAACGGCAAAATTTCCAGAGCTCGTTGACTGATTTAGAACAGCCTGTGCTGGAGACTCGCACGGTTCAGCCTCATCATGTCCAAATGATGGCCGGGGACTTGTCAGCCGGTTTTGAATGGCCTCAGCTGCACCTTACGGTGTTAACGGCTCACGAACTGTTTGCTAAGTCACGCCGGACAACACCACGTCCACGACAAATGGCGAATGCTGAACGGTTGAAGTCATATAATGAGTTAAATGTGGGTGATTATGTTGTCCACGTTAACCATGGTATTGGCCGTTATGAAGGCTTACAGACCATGACGGTTGATGGTGGCAAGCAAGATTACCTCACGATTGCTTATCAAAAAAATGCCAAAATTTTTATTCCCGTTACCCAATTAAATTTGATTCAAAAATATATTGGGGCTTCTGATGCCGCTAAGGCACCCAAGTTAAATAAGTTGGGTGGTACCGAGTGGGCGAAGACCAAGCGCCAAGTCGCAGTTAAAATAGAAGACATTGCGGATGATCTGCTTGAGTTATATGCCCAACGGGAAGCGGAGGCTGGATATGCTTTTCCACCAGATGATACGGCGCAACTGAAGTTTGATACGGCATTTGGTTATCCAGAAACACCTGACCAGATGCGATCGATTGAAGAAATCAAAGCGGACATGCAAAAACCACGGCCAATGGATCGGCTGTTGGTTGGTGATGTTGGTTTTGGTAAAACGGAAGTGGCCTTACGGGCGATCTTCAAAGCGGCGCATGCGGGCAAGCAAGTTGCCTTTCTGGCACCAACAACAATCTTAGTCCAACAACACTATGAGACAATGTTGGCGCGTTTTAGTGCATTTCCTGAATTGAAAATTGGGGTGTTAAGCCGCTTTCAAACGCCGGCACAAAATAAAGCGGTGATTGCTAAACTAAAGGCACATGAAATTGACATCGTGGTGGGCACGCATCGTTTGTTAAGCCAAGATGTGACGTTTGCTGATTTAGGCCTCTTAGTTATTGATGAAGAACAACGCTTTGGGGTGAAGCATAAGGAGCGGTTGAAGCAGTTGCGTCACAGTGTTGACGTCCTGACATTGACTGCAACGCCAATTCCAAGAACGTTAAATATGGCGATGGTTGGTGCGCGTGATTTATCAGTGATTGAAACGCCACCAGCTAATCGTTTCCCGATCCAAACGTATGTATTGGAAGCGGACTGGACCATTGTGCGTAATGCCATAGAAAAAGAGCTGGCGCGTGATGGCCAGGTGTTTTATTTGCACAATCGGGTGGCTGACTTGGACCGTGTGGTCAGTCAAATTGAAGAATTAGTGCCATCCGCACGCGTGGCGGCGATTCACGGGCAAATGTCTGAAACGCAATTGGAAAGCATCCTATTTGATTTTTTGAATGGTAATTATGATGTTTTGGTGACCACTACCATTATTGAAACCGGTGTGGATATTCCGAATGCCAACACACTCATTGTTGAAAATGCGGATCACATGGGCTTATCGCAACTCTATCAGTTACGTGGTCGTGTCGGTCGTTCAACCCGCTTGGCCTATGCCTACTTCACTTATCCTTTTTCACGGACACCCAGTGAAGAAGCAGAAAAGCGCTTAGCAGCGATTCGTGATTTTACGGAATTAGGTTCCGGTTTCCGGATTGCCATGCGTGATTTGAGTATTCGTGGCGCTGGTGATTTATTAGGGAAACAACAACACGGCTTTATTGATTCAGTGGGGTATGACATGTATACCCAACTGCTTAAAGAAGCTGTAGCCAAGAAACAAGGGCACCATGATGCCACACCTGCACAACAAGAAACCGATGCGGAATTGATTTTGGGTGTCTTGGCCTATTTGCCAGAAGATTACGTGGCGGATAATGCGCAAAAAATTGAATTATATACCCGTATTCGACAAGCGCGTACAGATGACGACTTTGCAGATATTGAAGCGGATATGCTGGATCGTTTTGGCGATATGCCAGATGAGGTCGCGCGTTTGCTTTTGGTAGGGCAGATCAAACAGCTAGCTGATCAAGCCCAAGTGACCAATATTCGTCGACAACGCCAACAACTGGTAATGACCTTTAGCCCAGAAGCGACAGCCCGCTTGGCTGGGGAAGCGGTATTTGCGACCCTGGTTGACGTACCGTTAAAGGTCGCAGTCCGGTCGGAGTCAGGGCAATTACAAGTCATTATGACTGTTAATGACGTCGCCGAAAGTAGCATTTGGCTCCATATCCTGAAGGATTATTTACGTGTCGTCATTGCGAAACAACAAGAAAGTCAGGGATAACGACTGTTATCCAGAAAAGAGAACATTATGCGATTAGATAAATATTTAAAAGTGTCACGACTTATTAAGCGTCGGACGGTAGCAAAAGAAATTTCAGACCAAGGCCGTATTTCAATTAATGGTAAAGTGGCCAAGTCATCATCTGATGTGTCAACTAATGACGAATTGGAAATCCGTTTTGGCAATAAAACGTTGACGGTTAAGGTCTTAAAAATTGTTGAAACAACCAAAAAAGACGAAGCCGCTGATATGTATGAAATTGTGAGTGAAACATTCGCCCAAGATTTTCGTACGGATAGCGACGACGCAAACGCTTAAAAGCACGCTTAATTTTTAAGTAAGTTTAAAGAATATTGAAAAAATCCTAAGAACGTGACAAAATATCATTAGGTGAAATTCATGTCGACTTACAACAGAAGACAATTGAATAAGCAGCGTGTTCATCCAGAAATACAACAAATTATTCGGAATTCTGAACCAGCTAACATGCAGGCGAAGCGTCATTATCAAAAGGCGCACGCTAACCGTGAAAAAAGAATCCTGTTCTTTGGCGCCATTTTTGCGACAATTTTTGCGGTACAATTATTGATTAGTCAAGTTAAGCTACACGCTGCCAACGCAACGTTGACGACTACGCAATCACGGTTAATTGCGGTTAAAAAAGCGAACAGCGAATTAAAAGCTGATCAGAAACGTTTAAACGATCCAACTTATCTACAACAGATTTTGCGAGATAAGTATGGCTATACGAAATCAGGTGAGATTGTTTATAATCTACCGTCAGACCATAACTAACAAGCACCTTAAGGGTGCTTTTTCTATCATGATTGAAAAAATCCAACAACAATTACAAGCGCAAACTTGGGAACCGACCGTTATTGTCGCCGTGTCTGGTGGCGTCGATTCTGTCGTTTTGCTGCACGCTTTGCGCCAGCACTTACCCACAGCCCAACTCGTTGTCGCGCATGTCAATTATCATTTGCGTGCTGAAAGTGACGGGGATGCGGCTTTTGTGGCAAAATTGGCACAACAATATCAGGCGCAATTTGAGCTATGTGAATGGGATGATATTCCAACAACGGGTGTTGAAGCGCAGGCGCGCGCACTGCGTTATCGATTTTTTGAGGCATTGGCTGCCAAATACCAAACGCAGACCATTGCTGTCGCACATCATGCCAACGATCAAGCCGAAACGGTCTTGTTAAAGTTAGTGCGTGGTGGTCAAGTGACGCAACTGGCGGGGATGGCCACTAGTCGGGCTAAAATCCGCCGGCCTTTTCTGGGGATAACAAAGCAAACGTTAATGAGTTATGCACAGGCGCATGGGTTAACGTGGCGTCATGATCAGACCAATGATGATCCCGATTATACCGCGCGCAATCGGTTACGCCACGTGGTCATGCCGGCCTTGCAACAGATTAATCCACAGGCTGTGACACATATTAATGCGATGGCGGCACAAATTCAGGCGCAATCTGATTTGATTACCCAAACGGCTGCCGATTATGTGCCGTTACTCACCTCGAATTGGCCGGCTGTTCCGTCACGTTGGCTCGTACCGACACTCACCGTTTTTTTGCAACAACAGGGCATTTACCGGATTAAACAAGCGCAGCTGGCGCAAGTCGTCAAATTGTTGCATAACGACAAAAAACCAACGGGCACTGTGCGTTTGTCGCAGCAAACGCAAATTGTGAAATCTTATCAACAATTACAGTTAGAAAACATAATAGAAACGGCAAATCCGGTGCAAGTTTTGCCGCCAACTATGTTAAAATTAAATCAATGGCAAAAATTCACTGATGGCGCCCTTCGATGGACGAATAAGTCCCCAAATGAAACCGCATTCAGTGTTGCATTTACCTTAAAGCAACCCACGACACATTTGGACTTGCGCCCAGTGAGAACTAGTGATAAACTTGCTCTCATACATGGGCACAAAAGGTTGCGACGACTAGCGATTGACGAGAAATTATCACCTGCTGAACGGCAAGACATGCTAGTCTTGGCGACCCCTGAAAATGAGGTTATTGCGGTGAAGATTCGCCAACGTTGGCGCGTTAGCGAAGATTTTGCCATCAAACAAGATGCAATGCCAAATTGGCTAGCATGGCGAATTGAGGAAAAATAGTGGATAACGATATACAAGAAATTTTGTTTGACCAAGCAAGCATTCATGATGCTGCAGTACGTCTAGGCAAGCAAATTACACAAGATTATGCTGGCGAAAAGCCAGTGGTACTATCAGTTTTAAAGGGGGCATACCTTTGGACAGCTGATTTGTTACGCGAAGTTGACTTATACGTTGATTTAGAATTTATTAACGTCTCAAGTTACCATGGCGGTGTTGCCAGCACAGATGAAATCACATTAGTGACGGATATTCGTTCTGATGTGGCCAACCGTGACGTCATTATTTTAGAAGACATCGTGGATACTGGCCAATCATTGCTCTTTATGAAAGAGTTGCTGGCTGACCGTGGTGCGCGTTCAATCAAAGTTGCGACCTTGCTTGATAAAAAGGGTGGCCGCAAAGTTGAAATTGATGCGGATTATATTGGGTTTGACGTCCGTAACGAATTCGTTGTTGGGTATGGATTGGATTACAAAGAAATGTACCGCAATTTGCCGTACGTTGGTATCTTGAAAAAAGAAGTCTATTCTGACTAACTTCTAGAAATTGGGGAAAATTAATGAAAAATAATCCAAAAGATGGTTTCTTAAAAAGTTCGATTTTCTACATTTTTATTTTCCTTGCAGTTGTTGGGATGATTTATGGCTTGTTCGGAAACGATAAGTCAACATCTAAGACATTAACGTCAAGTGAATTTATAAAGGCGCTGAACGATAAGGAACTTAAATCAATTACAGTGCAGCAAGGTAATGGTATTTACAACATTACTGGGGAATACCGTAAGCCGCAAGAAGTGACCGCTGACAAGGGCTTGAATATTTTGCAGCAGTCACAAAAGGCAACAAAGTTTACGTCAACTTTGTTGCCAAATGATGCGTCATTACAAACCGTTTCTCGTGCTGCAGCTGACACTAAGACAGAATTAGTTGCGAAACAACAAGAATCATCTGGCTTCTGGTTGAACTTACTCGTGTCATTCTTGCCAGTCTTGCTGATCATTGGTGTCTTCTACATGATGATGAGCCAAGCTGGTGGTAAGGGTGGCCAAGGTGGCATGATGAGCTTTGGTAAGTCAAAAGCCAAGCCATCTGACCCTAAGGATAACAAAGTACGCTTCTCTGACGTGGCGGGTGCCGAAGAAGAAAAGCAAGAATTGGTTGAAGTGGTTGAATTCTTGAAGTCACCTAAGAAGTTTGTGAGCTTAGGTGCTCGCATTCCAAAGGGTGTTTTGCTTGAAGGCCCTCCGGGAACAGGTAAGACATTGCTTGCCAAGGCGGTTGCTGGTGAAGCCAGTGTACCGTTCTTCTCAATGTCTGGTTCTGACTTCGTCGAAATGTTCGTCGGTGTTGGGGCTTCTCGTGTCCGTGATTTGTTTGAAAACGCCAAGAAGGCTGCACCAGCAATCATTTTCATTGATGAAATTGATGCGGTTGGTCGTCGTGGTACCGGTATGGGTGGCGGAAACGATGAACGTGAACAAACATTGAACCAAATTTTGATTGAAATGGACGGCTTTGAAGGGTCAGAAGGTGTCATCATTTTGGCTTCAACGAACCGTTCAGACGTGTTGGATCCAGCTTTGCTCCGTTCAGGCCGTTTTGACCGTAAGATTTTGGTTGGTGCCCCTGACGTTAAGGGACGTGAAGCGATCTTGAATGTTCATGCGCGCAACAAGCCTTTGGCTAAGAACGTTGATTTGAAAGCGATTGCGCAACAGACACCAGGTTACGTTGGTGCCGATTTGGAAAACTTGTTAAACGAAGCTGCCTTGTTGGCCGCCCGTCGTAACAAGAAAGAAATTGATGCAGCGGATATTGATGAAGCTGAAGATCGTATTTTCCAAGGGCCAGCAAAGACAAACCGTGGCATGTCTGAACAAGAGCGTCGGACAACGGCTTACCACGAAGCCGGACACGCCTTGGTTGGGTTGGTACGTTCTGAAGCATCAGTTGTGCGTAAGGTAACCATTGTCCCACGTGGTCGTATTGGTGGTTATGCATTGATGACGCCAAAGAACGACCGCTACAACTTGCGTTACTCAGAAGCCAAGGAACAATTGGCTGGTTTGATGGGTGGCCGTGCTGCGGAAATGTTTATGTTTAATGAAGCCAGCTCAGGCGCATCAAACGATTTCCAACAAGCGACTAACTTGTCACGCCAAATGGTCACAGCCCTTGGGATGTCAACGAAGGTCGGCATGGTGCAACTAGAAGGTAATGCCAGTGTTGGTTATACTGAACAAGCTGGTAACCATGCTTATTCTGAAGAAACAGCACGTTTGATTGACGAAGAAGTTCGTCGTTTGGCGCAAGAAGCTTATGATGATGCAACCTCAGTGATTGCTGAACATAAGGATAAGCTGGTGGCGATTGCCGAAGCTTTGCTTGAAGTCGAAACGTTGGACGAACGTCAAATCAAGGACATCTATGAAACAGGGCACTTTACCCGTAAAGATGTGCAAGATGATGACGAAGTTGCGACAGCAAAGTCATTTGAAGAAGCAAAGGCAGCTGCCAATGCGAAGGATTCAGAGGCTGAAGCACGCTATGAACATCATGAAGAACCAAAACCTGATGATGAATCAGAAGCGGAAACTTTAGATGATGCGCCAATAGATGACAAGCGCGATTAAAATAAGTAAAATAGAGGTTGACGGTTACGTCAACTTTTTTATTTGAAATCAGTTTTTAACTAGGGTGTGACGACGTTCACAGTAAATATAGAGGGTATAACATGTCAGATCAATTCATTAAAACAGTGACCAAGAATAAGTTTTTCCGTGCTTATGCTTTAAACGGCACAAATATGGTGCGTGAAGCGGCCGAAATCCATGATACAAGTCGCTTAGCATCCGTTGTATTAGGCCGTAGCCTGTTGGCCACAACGTTGACGGCACAATCAATGTTGAAGGGTGAAGAACGATTAGCCATTCAAATTAATGGTCGCGGGCCAATCGGTAATGTGGTGGTCGAAGCTGACGCAAAGGGGAGTGTGCGGGGATATGTGACGAATCCACAACTTGAACCTATCTTTGATGATGCGGGACAACTCGATGTGGCCAAAGCAGTTGGCACAAATGGCTTCTTGCAAATCACTAAGTTTGCGCCTTACGCCAATCCTTACATTGGCCAAAGTCAGCTGGTTTCCGGTGAAATTGGGGATGACTTCACGTACTATTTGGCACAATCAGAACAAATTCCTTCCGTTGTCGGCGTTTCGGTTTATATGAACCAAGACGACACGGTCGGGGCTGCTGGTGGCTTCCTTGTACAAGCTTTGCCTGATGCAACTGATGAGGCGATTAATGAATTAGAAGCGGCGCTCAAGGTCATGAAGCCGTTGACTGAAATGTTGGTTGAAGGCTACACGCCGCTTGAAATGTTAGAAGAAATTTTTGGCAAAGGCGAAGTTGACGTTTTGCAAGTCGCTGGGGTTGGTCTGGCAGCAGAACCAACGAAGGCAGCCTATCGTGAGATGTTGACAACGTTGCCAGCTGAAGAAGTCCAAGCCATGATTGATGAAGATGGCGGCGCGGAAATTGTGGGGAAGTTCTCAGGTAAGCGTTACTTCTTCACAGCTGATGAATTGCGTGAGATTGTCGCTGAAATCAACCAGAATAATCGTGACTAACCTTTGAGGTTGTCTCTAATTTTTGGTATAGTTAATGTTAGTGAAAACTTGGACAACTGGTAAGTATCGCCAGAATATAATGGAGGAAACGTGCTCAATTTGAGCACTCTAAAAATATGGCAGAAGAAAAAGCCCTCAACGATCAAATGTTGGCCCGTCGCCAGAAGTTGGCAACGCTTGTTGACGATTTACATTTGGATCCATTTGGTAAGCGATTCGAACGCACAGCAAAGGCGCAAGAATTGCATGACTTGTACGATAACAGTACATTAGAAGAATTAGAAGCTGAACCACATGAAGTTGTGATTGCTGGTCGGATGATTGCTAAGCGTGGCGCTGGTAAGATCATCTTTGCTGACTTGCGTGATGTTTCTGGTAAGATTCAAATTTATGCTAAGCGTGACGATTTGGGTGATAACTACCCAATCATTAAGCGGGCAGATCTTGGTGATTTCCTTGGTGTTAAGGGGATTATGATGAAGACTGAAGCCGGTGAATTAACGGTTTTGGTGACTGAATTGACACATTTGACGAAGGCTTTGCGCCCAATGCCAGATAAGTTCCATGGTATTGCCGATGTGGAAACACGTTACCGCAAGCGCTATTTGGATTTGATTGCCAATGAAGACTCATTCAAGAAGTTCCAATTGCGGTCAAAGATTATTTCAGCTATTCGCGCTTACATGGATTCACAAGACTTCATGGAAGTGGAAACACCAATTTTGCAAACTGAAGCTGGTGGTGCTGCGGCACGACCATTTATCACGCACCACAACGCGCTTAATATTGATATGTACATGCGGATTGCCACAGAACTGTACTTGAAGCGTTTGGTTGTTGGTGGTTATGAACGTGTGTATGAAATTGGTCGTATCTTCCGTAACGAAGGGATGGATCCTAAGCACAACCCTGAGTTTACAACAATGGAAACTTACGCGGCGTACATGGATTTTACCGATGTGATGGATGAAACGGAAGGCATTTTCAAGGCAGCGGCCGCTGTTGTTTCCGATGACTTGAAGGTTACTTACCAAGGGACAGAAATTGATCTTGGCTCAAAGTTTGCCCGTAAGCACATGGTTGACTTAATTAAGGAACAAACAGGGGTTGATTTCTGGCAAGACATGTCTGTTGAAGACGCTCAAAAGTTGGCCGATGAACATCACGTGAAGTACGAAAAGTATTGGGGTGTTGGCCACATTATCAACGCGTTCTTTGAAGAATTCGTTGAAGACACGTTGGTACAACCAACATTTGTCTATGGTCACCCAGTTGAAGTGTCACCATTGGCTAAGCGTAATGCAGAAGACCCACGCTTTACGGACCGTTTTGAATTATTCATTATGGGTAGCGAATATGGTAACGCCTTTACAGAATTGAACGATCCAATCGACCAACGTGCCCGTTTTGAAGCCCAAGTGGCCGAACGCGAAAATGGTAACGATGAAGCTGAAAACATTGATGAAGATTTCATCGAAGCTTTGGAATACGGTATGCCACCAACAGGTGGTTTGGGTATCGGAATTGATCGTTTGGTGATGTTGCTAACAGACTCTGACACGATTCGTGATGTTTTGTTGTTCCCAACAATGCGTTAAAATATTTTCAATTTAAATGATAAAAAGGCTTGACATAACGATGGATTATTAGATATAATAATTAAGTTGTGTTAAGCAATTATTCCGACTTAGCTCAGTTGGTAGAGCACCTGACTGTTAATCAGGTTGTCGCCGGTTCGAGCCCGGCAGTCGGAGTTTTATGAGAAGCAAACCTTAAATGGTTTGCTTTTTTTGTGTCATTTTTTAGCGCATTTTTTCGTCAAAAAGTGTTGACAAAATATGGCAAAGCTGGCATAATTAAATAGTTGTGTTAAGCAATTATTCCGACTTAGCTCAGTTGGTAGAGCACCTGACTGTTAATCAGGTTGTCGCCGGTTCGAGCCCGGCAGTCGGAGTATCCGATAACTTAAAGTTATCGACTTGCCGATGTAGCTCAGTTGGTAGAGCACGGGTATCGTAAACCTGGGGTCGGAGGTTCGAATCCTCTCGTCGGCATCCCGTCAAAGCATGATCACTGTTATCCAAGTGATCATGCTTTTTTTGTCGCAAAAAAACCAGTTGTTTATCAACTGGTTAGACGGTTTTAGGTTTAAAGCGAACGGTTAAGGTTAACACGCTGGAAATGGCTAAAATAACGGCCACAAAGGCATACGGTAAACTACCATCGATATCAAGCAAGGCACCACCTAGAATCGGGCCGACAATGTTACCGATACTCGTCAGAGACATATTAAGGCCGTTAATTAAGCCTTGTTGTGCTTCGTTAACGTGAGAGAGCAGTGTGGTAATGGCAGGCCGTAAGACGTCAAAGCCGACAAAGACAATTAAGGTAGCGATAAAGACTTCCCATTTGCTTTGGGCAAATAAAATCCAAATAATGGCGACAAAGCCGGCAATGAAGCTTAATCGAATCACGCGTAATTCACCGAGATGGCGGACTAACGCATCAAAGAAGACCACTTGGAAGATCAAAGACATGACACCGTTTACAATTAGGAACCAAGCAATTTCCGCTAAATCAAAACCACGGACATCATGGAAATAAAGTGAGAACATATTATCAAAGGCTGCCAGGCCAAAGGAAGCTACCAAGATCATCAGGAGCAACATCACTAAGGCCACTGACCAAAAGTTAGGCGCTGGCGTTGCGAGCTCAGCCTCGGGCTTTGTTGGATCTTGGTGTAAGCGTAGTTGTGATTCAGCTGGCATGAAGCAGATGAAGACAATAAAGGCAATCAAGCCCATAACAGCAGATCCATAAAAGGGGAAGGTGAGGTCGATATTGGCTAACACACCACCAATGCCAGGCCCCAAAATAATTCCGCCACTAAAAGAAGCGGATAACCAGCCGATCACGCGGGCGCGATTTTTTAGAGTGGTCATATCAGCGGCTAACGCGGTAATGGATGGCATCGATAAGGCGGCGGCTAAACCACCGAGCACACGGGCAAAATTTAGATACCAGAGTGATTGCCCGATACCGATGGCAAAAACAGCTTCCGAGATGGCAAAAAGTAACAGCCCAGCCGCAATGATGGGGATGCGGGCAAACTTATCAGATAACCGCCCAATAATGGGTGAGGCGATAAATTGCACAGCAGCAAACAAGGCCGACATAATCCCCATATCCATTGCCGTGAGGTCCATCTCTGTTTTAATATAAGGTTCAACTGGGATGACCAGTCCGATTCCTAACATAGTCAGTAATTGCGAGCCCACGAGTAAATAAAGTGCACGTTTTTGAATGCTTGTCATAAACCACCTTTTCTGATGTCGTCCTAGCATCTGTATAAAAAAGTGGACGTCATGAGCTAGACGTCCAAACTTTGCTAACGATGCGGTGTTGACGCAGACCGTAGCCTGTCATCAACCTATTGTCTTTACCTTATCAATTGGTGGGGCGGTTGTCAAACTATGGCAGTGGTCACGAGCTGTTGGGTTGTTTAAAAACGTTTAAATATTTAAAAATGTTATGGGTTTGTCATTTTTAAACTGGTATGATTGAAAGATGTAATGCTATTTTTAGAGTGAAACAGGGGAATAAACATGGCGACGGATCAAAAACTTAATCGCACCATGACATTAATACCGGCAATCTCGACTGTGATGGGCACAGTGATTGGCGCCGGCGTATTTTACAAAGCCTCAAGTGTGGCATCAGCTACAGGTTCAACCAGCATGTCGTTATTTGTCTGGTTGCTTGGTGGCTTGATTAGTTTAGCGGCTGGTTTGACTGGCGCTGAATTGGCAGCGGCTTTGCCACAGACCGGTGGGATGCTTGTTTATATCGAGCGCGCATACGGTAAGTTGGCGAGTTATTTGCTCGGTTGGGCGCAAATCATTATTTATTTCCCGGCAAGTATTGCGGCTAAAGGGGTCATCTTTGGAACACAAGTCGCCAATCTACTGCACTTGGGCGCGGGCGCGATTATTCCTTCAGGCGTTGCCGCACTGGTCTCAGTTGCGCTAATTAACATGCTTGGTTCAAAGGTGGCCGGACAGTTCCAAGCGGTGACTTTGTTCTGTAAGCTTATTCCATTGGCCTTGATTATTATCTTTGGGTTGTTGCAACCAGGGGGCGTCGATGTGTCGTTGTTCCCAGTAACACCAGGACATGAAGTTGGCGGTTGGGCCGCTGCTTTGGGTGGTGGTTTGTTGGCCACGATGTATGCCTATGATGGTTGGATTCACGTTGGTAACATTGCCGGTGAAATGAAGCATCCTTCACGCGACTTGCCACGGGCGATTGCGGGTGGTTTGTTTGGGATTATGATTATCTATTTGCTTGTGAACTATGCGTTCTTGCATGCCTTGCCATTCCAAGATATTCAAGGCAACGAAAACACGGCAATGGATGCGGCCCAAGTCATTTTTGGTGGCTTTGGTGGGAAGTTAATTACCATCGGTATTTTGATTTCAATTTATGGGACGTTGAACGGCTTCACGATGACCGGTATGCGTTTGCCTTATGCGATGGCCTTGGAAAACAGTTTGCCATTTTCAAATCAATTGCTCAAATTAAACCGCTTTAAGATTCCGTATGTGGCGGGGATCTTTGAATTGATCGTGTCGATTGCTTTAATGTTTGTCGGCGGCTTTGACATGCTCACAGATATGTTAATCTTTGTCATCTGGATTTTCTACACGCTAGTCTTAGTGGCGGTGATTAAACTCCGTCGCGATGAGCCAGATTTGCCACGAC
Source organism: Leuconostoc lactis KCTC 3528 = DSM 20202 (assembly GCF_014651235.1). Classification (GTDB taxonomy): domain Bacteria; phylum Bacillota; class Bacilli; order Lactobacillales; family Lactobacillaceae; genus Leuconostoc; species Leuconostoc lactis. Next base: position 26,681 of record NZ_BMWM01000018.1, read on the forward strand.
CATACCGTGTGCCGCTTTACCCTGTCATTCCAATTATTGCCATTTTGGGTGGGGTATTCATTATTGTCATGACATTGTTGACGCAGTTCCAATTGGCCATGAGCGGTGTGCTAGCCACATTAGTCGGCCTACCACTCTATTTCTACCGGAAACGGCATCAAAAATGAGATTAAGCAAAGCATCTGAGTTATCAGGTGCTTTTTTTTATTGTTAGTGACCGAACTGATACGGGAACGCGCAGTAGGTTTGCTATAATGAAAGCAGTAGCTCATCGTTTGAGGTGGGCATTTGATAGAGGTAGATCATCATGACAAAAGTTAAATTCCATATTGCATCGCAAACCGAACTCGTCCTTGATCAAGACGCCCATGCTGGGGATGTCATTGATCTCACGGATGAACAAAATATTGATACGAGTATTGTCAACGGGAAGATTGCTGATATTTTAGAAGATAAATTAGCGCAAGCACGCGCAGAATGGCTTAAACAACAAGAAAAGCAAGCTGCCGCTGAGCTGGAAAATCACTTGCAAGCGCAAAAACAGACTATGCAAGCCGAGTTAAACGAGAAGGCGCAACAAATTGTCGCCTTAGAAACGAAGTTAGACAATTTAATGCAGCAGAACGCTGCAGAATTGCAGTCTCAGCTCGTGCAAAAGGAGTTGGCTATCCAAGACACCTTAGCTAAAAAAGACGCAGAAATCGCGCAATTAGAAGCGAAATTTGACGCTGCCAAGCAACAAGGGCAAGCTGAATTGGAAACGGCATTGGTTAAAAAGGATGCAGCCGTGCAAGCCGAATTGGCAACGCGGGATAAAAGACTGGCGGAATTGACGTCGCAGTTGGAATTGAAAGAACAAAAACAACAGTTAGAACTAACGAACGTGCAGAACCAGTTTGAAGCGCAGTTAAAAGTCGCCCAAGAACAAATTGAATTCTATAAGGACTTTAAGGCACGGCAATCGACCAAAGAAATTGGCGAAAGTTTGGAACAATACGCGATGACCGAGTTTAACAAGATTCGGTCTTATGCTTTTCCTAATGCCTATTTTGAAAAGGATAATACGTTATCGGAAACCAATTCAAAGGGGGACTTTATTTTCCGTGATTACCAAGATGGGGTGGAATTTATCAGCATTATGTTTGATATGAAAAACGAAGCCGATACGACAGCAACCAAGCATAAGAACGCTGACTTTTTCAAGGAATTAGATAAAGATCGCCGCGAAAAGAATACCGAGTATGCCGTATTGGTATCAATGCTGGAAGCGGATAGTGACTTATACAATACCGGTATTGTACAAGTGCCAAACTATGAGAAAATGTATGTCATTCGCCCGCAATTCTTTATTCAGTTCATCGGGGTGTTGCGTAATGCTGCCCTGAACACGGTGGCGTACAAGCAGGAACTCGCGCAAGTCCGTGAACAAAACATTGATATCACGCATTTTGAAAGTGATCTGACAAACTTCAAGCAGGCTTTCGGTAAAAATTATCAAAGTGCCTCAAATAACTTTAAGAAAGCGATTGAAGAAATTGATAAGTCAATTGCTCGGATGGAGGCAGTCAAAAAAGCCCTCACCACTTCAGAAAACCAATTGCGCTTGGCGAACGATAAACTGGAAGATGTCAGCGTTAAGAAATTAACGAAAAACAATCCAACCATGAAAGCGAAGTTTGATGCGCTTTTAGGGGAGTAAGGTAGGATTGATTGTCAGAATTTAATTGGGATTTAAACGGTTAAATTCTACTATGTATGTCTTTCTAGTACTAATAATTGAGAGCACCTTTCTAACACATATTAAATGATGGAATGAATGATGGAATGAATTATGAAAAATTTTGACAATAAAACAAAACGTTTAGTGGATGATTTAAAAAGTGAATTACACAAAGGTAATAAGCTAAGAATTGCGGCGGCTTCTTTTTCCATATATGCATACGAAGCATTAAAAAATGAATTATCTAAAATCGATGAATTGCAGTTTTTATTTACAAGTGATCTCTTCACTAAAGAGAAGGCACCCAAAGAGAAACGTGAATTTTTTATTCCGCGATTGAACCAAGAGCAGAAGATTTATGGGGATGATTTTGAAATTCAGTTGCGAAATGAATTATCTCAAAAAGCAATTGCAAAAGAGGCGGCAGATTGGATTAGACAAAAAGCAAAATTCAAGTCCAAGACTAACCAATTTAAATGTGACTTACAATGACTTATTTGCCTATATCGACCGAATGAATTTGGAAGTCTATAATCCACTGAAGTATGTCTATCCCTCAAAGCTCTCGAAATATATTGATGATAGTCGTCCGAATGCAGGCAGTTGGGCAAACCGTGAAAAAGGGCGTAATCAGTTAATGATTACTAACTTGTTGAAACGTGCTGAAAGTTCAATCTATGCCTTTAAATTAACAAGTCAACGTATTCTAGAGAATATCAATCAGAAGTTAGCAGCTATCGCACAATTTGAGCAATATAAATCTGAACAAATTGTGGATACGGCCAATGAGTCAGAAGATGATGAATTTACGGTTGGAAAAGACTTGAAAATCGATATTGCTGATATGGATTATATTTCATGGCGTCAACAACTACTTGCCGATAAAGAAGTCTTTATAGAAATGTTAGATGTCGTTGAAACCATAACACCGGCAGATGATTTAAAATTAGCAGAACTTAAAGCACTTATTCAAGATAAGACTCATCACCCAATTAATCCGGGTAACAAGAAAGTTCTGATTTTTACAGCATTCGCTGATACTGCGGATTATCTTTACGATAATTTACAAGATGTACTATTAAAAGAAAATCAGACCTATACCGGGCTGATTTCAGGGACGCGAACTGCCTCAAACATTCCTGAAGGTAACAATGATTTCAATGAGTTATTGACACTTTTCAGTCCCAAATCTAAACATCGAGATGCGCTTGGTTTAGTTGGTGAATTAGATATCGTGATTGCCACAGATGTGATATCTGAAGGACAAAATTTACAAGATGCCGATTATTTGATTAACTATGATATTCATTGGAACCCTGTGAGAATCATTCAACGATTTGGTCGAATAGATCGTATCGGATCAAGTAATACAAAAATCCAAATGGTGAATTTTTGGCCGGATATTACGTTGGACGAATATATCAACCTCAAAGCACGTGTTGAAAATCGTGCCAAGTTGGTTGCAATTTCTTCAACAGGAGAAGATACACTTGATAATTCCGATCCTGATATGGTCTATCGAAAAAAGCAGCTGCAAACGTTACAAAATGAAGTACTAGATCTTGAGGAAATGTCTAGTGGTATGAATATTCTTGATTTGGGATTAAATGAATTTCAACTAGATTTACAGCAATTGCGTGAAAAATACGGCGATTATGACGCCAAGCCACTAGGAATTCATGCAGTAACACATGCCGATGAACAGCATCCATCAGGTGTTATCTTTATTCTAAAAAACCGAAATAATGCGATGAATATTGATAGACAAAATCGTTTACATCCATTTTATTTTGTCTATATTGCTGATAATGGTGAAAATTGTATCAAATCACTTTAATCCCAAGCAAATACTAGATGATATGCGTTTTTTGACAAAAGATAAGGGAACACCAATCAAACAATTGACGCAATCATTTAATCAAGAAACACAAGATGGTCGTGATATGTCACATTATTCTAATCTATTGAATCAAGCTATTAATTCAATGGTGGACATGAAAACAGAAAAAGATGTGGATAGTTTGTTCTTGGACGGGCCAACAACTGCGCTTGAAAATGATGTGCATGGTCTTGATGATTTTGAGTTGATTGATTTTCTTGTTGTGAGGGGAGAGTAGGCATGATCATTGCGTTACCACCAACAACATTGGTCAATCGTATCGTTCCAAAAGATCGATTTAAATTCACTGATGCCACTAAAATTAATCGTATACGGTGGGTGGCAAAACTTGCCGCCAACACACTTAACATATCTACACCGCATTTATTAGAATTAGAGATATTTGCCGTTGATATGCCAGAATTTGATCAGACAGTGCTTATAAAAATTCAGGAAAAGATACCACATTGTATCTTATTTATTGTTAACGATAACTGGATTGGGATGATATATCAGGATAAGCTATACGGGCGCGTATTTCAAGAACAGTTAACGATTCAAGGGCTCGATTTGGACGCTGTTCGGGAGCACTTTATACGACAAATTCTCAACTTACCAGTTAGTACGCACACATTAACTGAGCAAATCAATCAGTATGAGCAAGCGCAGTTGTTACGGGCACAAATTCAGTCACTAAACAATAGTATTAAACGTGAAAAGCAGTTGAATAAAAAACAAGCATTAGCACGACAACGTTATGCATTAGAACAACAACTTAGCGAATTAGGAGAATAAGATGACAGCAAAACCGGAAAAAGTAGACTTATCAGACGTGAAGACACGACGTGTTGATGAGTCACTTATTGAGGAGCTACGAGATTTATTTGCTCGAGCCGAAGATCAAAAAGAGCGTTATGACTTTACTTGGAATGGTAAAGCTAAAGCATACTTTGAAGCTGCAACGCCAAGTACTAAGACATTGCATCCACAGCCAGAAGAAAGCTATGGCTATACTGATGATCAGTATACTGAAAAGTTGAATACTTTTAATGATTCCGAGAATTTATTTATTACTGGTGATAATTTAGAAGCACTAAAACTACTTCAAGAATCGTATCTTAATAAAATTGATGTGATTTACATTGATCCGCCCTACAACACGGGGAAAGACTTTGTCTATCATGATAACTTCAAACAAACTCAAAAAGAAGCCGACGTTGCAGAAGGAAATATTGATGATGATGGTAATCGTCTCGTAAAAAATGATAAATCATCTGGGCGCTATCATTCTGATTGGTTATCAATGATGTATCCACGGTTGAAGTTGGCGCGGAATTTGTTATCTAATACTGGCGTAATCTTCGTGTCAATTGATGATAATGAACAAGCAAATTTGAAGTTGTTAATGGATGAGATATTTGGAGAAGATAATTTTGCAGCTTCAATAATTCATCAACGGGCCAAAGGCGGCGGAATGGCAAAGAGTTTTGTAAAAGCTCATGATTACATTCATATTTATGCTAAAAATGTGAGTGAAATTGATATAAAACAGAAAAAAATTGTACAAACAAAAACTGTAACTATTGATGGCAAAGAGTATTTTATAAATAATGATCTTTTTAGAAGAGGATTTGGTAGAAAAGGACGAGATGTTGAGCATCGGGATTATTTCTATGAAGAACTAATTAAGTTAGATAAATACAGAATTGACGTTGAAAATGGTTTGAAATCAGGAAAGTATTTTTTGCAAGAGGCAGATTGTAAAATTTAAGTTGAACATTTAAGTGGACAGAAAAACCCATCAAGGTCTTTAATGGTGTTA
>NZ_BMWM01000019.1 GCF_014651235.1 Leuconostoc lactis KCTC 3528 = DSM 20202
TAACACCATTAAAGACCTTGATGGGTTTTTCTGTCCACTTAAATGTTCAACTTAAATTTTACAATCTGCCTCAAACTAAAAATCTATTCGAGGTATGTATGAGTTGAAAAAGATGCTTTTACTGATGAGTTCAGTTGTCGTTATTGTAGGTGGGTTAGCGCTACTTAAGCAGCAGCTGTTGCGTGAGCAACCCGGGAAACAGGGTCGTCACCAAAAAATGCTGCATATCTATAATTATGGTAGTTACATTGACCCTGACCTACTAACACAGTTTACGAAACAAACGGGTTATCAAGTGAGTTATGAAACCTACGATTCCAATGAATCCATGATGGTGAAATTAAAACAAGGGGGATCTAATTACGATCTAGTGTTCCCCAGTGAGCCTTTTGTTACAAAATTAGCCCAAGATCAGTTATTAGCATCCCTAGATCCTCAAAAGATTCATGGGTTAGAAAATTTAAATCCCATACTATTAAATCAGTCATTTGATCCAAACAATCACTATTCGTTGCCTTATTTTTGGGGAACAACGGGAATCATGTATAACACCAAGGTCTTTTCAAAGGATGAATTTGATACCTGGGCCAAATTGTGGGCACCTAAGACGAAGGATCAAGTCATGTTGATTGATGCACCACGTGAGTCAATTGGCATGGGGTTGCAAGCCTTAGGTTATTCTGAAAATGATCATGATCCAGCACACATTCAGGCGGCGCGAGAGAAATTGGCTGCCCTAGCACGAAACGTTAAGGCGGTTTTAAATGATGAAATTCGCGCCTATGTGACGTCCGGTGAGGCCAACGTGGCTGTGGCTTATTCTGGTGTTGCAGATTATGCGCATGCCATTAACCCAGATATTGACTATGTGATTCCCAAAGATGGCGGGTCAGTTTGGACGGATAATATGTCGATTCCGAAAAATGCCCAGAATAAGGCGGGGGCCTATGCCTTTATTAATTTTTTACTTGATCCAAAGAACGCTGCACAAAATGCTGAATATGTCGCGTATTCAAGTCCCAATCTTGCCGCTAAAAAGTACTTATCAAAAGAGATTACGTCAGATAAGATTCTCTATCCTCAGCGCAGTAAATTAGCTAAGGTGGAACATTATGAAAATTTGACAGATAAAACGGTACAAGATTATAGTAATAACTGGTTAGAAGCCAAAATGGCAATGGCTAACGGAGGAAAATAATGGTAACTTTGTTAAAAAGTCAAGCAATCTTTGATGTTGATACACAAACAACTTTTGCTGGATCAATTGCTGTTGATGGGCAAAAAATTACGGCCGTCTATCGCGAACCAGTTGATGAAGCGGCGTTTGATTTGGTTCGCAATTTTGGTGACCAAATGATTCTGCCAGGACTTGTTGATGCGCACCAACACACCTATGTGATCTCATTAGTGCAGGCTGGGGCATTAACACCCATTGATTATGGGACTGTCCCAGAAGTTTTGGCTCAGTTGGCTGATGTCGCCGTTTTCTCTGGTTGGAAAATTGCCATGGGTTATTATGCGAGCGAATTTGGGTCTGATGTCCCCCCAACAGCAACAGATATTGATGCTGTTGAATCAGAAACACCCGTGATGTTAGTCGCTGGTGATGTGCATTCAATTTGGCTGAATAGTGCCGCATTAGCAAATATTCATGTTTCTGAAGAAGATTTGGCTGTTGCAGGTGGTGAAATTTTCCGTGATGAATCAGGTCAGATGACAGGCTTTTTCACAGAAGGTATTGCCACGCATATTTTAAACCAAGTGTTGGAAACACTGGTTGAGAGTATGCCGGAAACTTATTTAAACTATTTTCGCGAATTAAACCAACAAGGGGTGACGAGTGTTGGGGTTTTGGCCGTTTCTGGCCGTGCTGAACAAGATCTCGTGAATGAACAGTTATTTAAGGCGATTGAAGATGACATGACGGTACGCGCAGCCTTATTCCCAGGGATGCGGCAAGACGAAACACGTTTGCAAGCACTGTTAGCTGATTTTGAGAACACCGATCGCGTCCAAATTGCTGGGACTAAGCAATTTTACGATGGGGTGACCAGTACACAAACCGCTTACATGGTGGATGAGTATACGCCAGGTTCCGGTGAAAAGGGTGCACCAATGTTACCTGACGAGACCCTGCATGCGTTAATTGCCCGCTCTAATGCTTTGGATTTACCAATTCGTGTCCATGCGATTGGCGATCGTGCCATTCGCGAAACGTTAATGGCCTTTGAAGAAGCAGAAAAGACAGCGCCTTTGTCAGCTGGCAAGCGTAATGTCATTGAACACTTAGAGGTCTTCAATCCAGCTGATTTACCACGTCTACAACGCACCAAGGCGATTTTATCCGTGCAACCTAGTCACGCACTGATTGGTTATGAACTCTTGTGGAAAGAAGTTGGTTACCATCGTTTACCATGGATGTTTACATTCCGTGATTTTCTTGCACACGGGGCCACACTTGCCTTCAGTACTGATGCGCCGGTGGTGATTGGCCAAACACCTTTGCAAACGATTTTCCAAGCTGTGACGCGACGGACGTTAGCCAATAAAGCTGGGGTTGGCCTTGGCTTTGACCAAGGTGTAACGATTGGGCAAGCAATAACAGCGCATACGCTGCATGCAGCGCAAGCCAACCAACAACAAAATGTCGGTCGTATTGCACCTGGCTATTTCGCTGATTTAGCCATTGTCAGCCAGAATTTATTGACCACACCAGCTGATCAATTATTGATCGTTGAGAATGTTGCCACGATGTTTGATGGCCAATTTGTTTGGGAAAAATAAGAAAAAGCAACGATTCCGATCGTTGCTTTTTTGTTTATAACAAAGTAACCTCGCGCTTGTTTAACATAATCACACCGTTGCGCGTTAACTTTTTGAGTAGTCGGCTCAATGTTTCGGGTGCAATTTGTAAGGAGGCCGCGAGTTCTTTTTTGGTCACGGTTAATTGAAAAGTTTTGGTTTGTTTTGCTGCAGCCATGTCTTGAAAATACTGTAACAACCGTTCGTCAGCGTTTTGTAAGGACAAACTGATTTGACGCTGTTCTAGCGTTGTTAAACGCTCACCGTAGGAATTAAGCATTTGAATCGCGAGGCTCGTATTTTGTTGCAATAATTTCTGGAAATCAGCACGACGAATCATGCAAATTTGAGAATCGACCTTGGCCCGTGCAAAATGATGATGCCGTGTATCGGTAAAAAGAGCCGCTTCAATATCCATTTGGTGAGCATGCAAAGAATACAACAGGAGTTCTTGACCACTGTCGTTAATATTAAAAATATCGACTTGCCCAGAATCAACTAAAATAAGGGCAGATAAATCATCATCAGGTTCGTAGATATAGCTACCAGCGGGGTAACTTTTTTGATGGACAGAAATGTTAACGAGCTGGGTGATGATATCATCGGATAATTGTGAAAAAATAGGGGCCGCTTTCACGCAATTAAATTCTGAATGTGACATTTTTCACGCTTTCTTGACCTAAGTCAATTATTTTGAGGTAATTTGATTATACAATAAAACTATCAAGAACGGAAAGTTCTTATGGAGGATACACATGAAAATTGTTATTATTGGCTCAACCCACGCAGGAACAGCCGCCATCAAATCAATCAAAAGTCATCATCCAGAATCTGAAGTCGATGTTTATGAGAAGAATGATAATGTGTCTTTCTTATCATGCGGCATTGCTTTATCAGTGCAGGGTGAAGTTAAAAACATTGATGACCTCTTTTACTCATCCCCAGAAATCTTAAGCGATTTAGGTGCTAATATTCACATGAAACATGAAGTGACACATGTGGATACAAAAAATAAAACAATTACTGTCAAAGATTTAACGACTGACGCAGTGTCGACGGTGACGTACGATAAATTAGTCGCCACGACGGGTTCATGGCCAGTGGTACCACCAATTCCAGGTATTGAAGATGACCGCATTGTGTTGTCAAAAAATTACACACATGCTAAAGCATTGCTTGATTATGCCAATGATCCAAAAATTCAACGCGTTGTTGTCGTTGGTGGGGGGTATATTGGTACTGAACTTGTGGAAGCTTTCAATGTGAAGGGACGGGAAGTAACCTTAATTGATAATCAACCAACGGTTTTGAATCGTTATTTTGATGCTGAATTCACACAAAATGTGGCCGATTTATTTGCATCACATGGCGTGACGGTTGCAACCGGTCAACTGGTACAAAGTTTTGAGAATACGCCGGATGCTGTTGTTGTGAAAACAGATCAAGGTGACTATCCAGCTGACTTAGTCATTATGTCTGTTGGCTTCCGACCTAACACACAATTATTTACTGGACAATTAGATATGTTGCCAAATGGCGCTTTAATCGTCAATGACTATATGCAAACTAGTCACCCTGATGTTTTTGCTGCCGGTGATTCAGTTGCAGTGCACTATAATCCAACAGGAGACCATGACTATATTCCTTTGGCCACAAATGCCGTGCGTCAAGGGACACTCATTGGCTACAACCTGGTGGAACCAACGCTAAAATATATGGGCACCCAAGCAACATCAGGGCTTAAGCTTTATGATTTGAACATGGCTTCTTCTGGTCTGACTGAGGCCCACGCTAAAGCATCTGGCATTGATGCTGATAGTTTGACAATGACTGATAATTTCCGACCAGAGTTTATGTCATCAACTGAACCGGTATTGATGACCATCACTTGGGAGCGTCAAACAAAGCGGATTCTAGGTGTGCAACTTCAGAGTAAATATGATATTTCTCAATCAGCTAATGCCGCTTCAATTGCCATTCAAAATCAGATGACTTTGGCTGATCTCGCCTTTGTGGATATGCTTTTCCAACCATGGTTCGATCGCCCATTCAATTACTTAAATCTCTTAGCACAAGCAGCTATGGCAAAGGTGGCGCAAGAAGAAGCAAACGCCTAACTAGTGTTAACAAACAGGAAAACGACCAAGATCATCATGATTTGATGATCTTTTTTTGTAAAGAATATAAAGATTGTGTGTCATGGTTGAAAAAACCGTGCAGGGGGTTAATTTTTAGCGTACAATGTTGGTGTGTCAAAAGTATTACGCTTAGAATTTTTTGCTCAGGTAAACGAAACAGGAGAAAAATCATGGCAAAAACCGAGCGCGCTAAGTTGTTTTCAGCAACAGTGATGACGGGGATGCTGGCCTTATCGGTAACAGCTGGTCTTCGTCAGGTGCACGCTGACATGTCTGGCTACGCAGTGCAAACAGCCAGCACAGTTGGTGGATTTGGGGGCAATACCACTGGCGGCAGCCAAGCCACAGCAGCACATACCTACACGGTTACTGACCGTGCGTCTTTGTTAAAAGCGTTGGGCGGTGAGCATAATGCCACACCAAAGATCATTTATGTGTCGGGTAAAATTGACATGAACGTCAATGCACAAGGCCAGACGCTCACTGCAGCTGATTATGCTAAAGGCACCGGCTATAACTTTAATAGCTATTTAGCTGCTTACGCGCCAAGTACTTGGGGTAAGAAAAAAGTCAGTGGTGTGCAGGAAGCTGATCGAGTAAAGGCACAACAAAATCAAGCCGCGCAAGTTGTCGTCAAAGTGCCGGCAAATACGACGATTATTGGGGAACCTGGTGCGCAACTCATTGGGGGTAATCTGGTGATCCAACAGGACAATGTGATTGTGCGTAATCTTTATTTTGAAACACCGTATGATGATTTCCCCCAATGGGATCCAACGGATGAAGACACCGGTAACTGGAATTCACAATATCATGCCATTTCAGTGCAAGGTGCGCGTAATGTTTGGTTAGACCACAATACCTTTGATGATGGCACCCATCCAGATGCACAAAATGGGACGTACTTTGGTCGCGAATACCAACATCATGATGGTGACACTGATTTAACTAATGGGGCTGACAATATTACGGTCTCAGACAATATTTATCGAAACCATGATAAAACCATGTTGATTGGCAACAGTGATACTAAAAAAACAGATGCCGGCAAACTTCATGTGACGGTCACCCATAATTTGTTTGAAAATACTGTTCAACGGACACCGCGGGTGCGCTATGGCGAGGTCCAAGTCGTGAACAATCTGTATCAAAATGATGGGACCAGCACGTACAAATTTAAGTACGCGTGGGGATTGGGTAAGAACGCACAAATTGCTGCGCAAAACAATGTGCTTAATATTGCGAATGCGTCAGCGTCAGACATTATTAGCAAGCTCAAGGGGACACAGCTAGCAGATGTTGGCACTCAATTTAACGGGGTAAATGTCAGTGCATCAAAACTGAGTCATACAGCACCGCTAACTTGGCAACCAACGACGCCAGCCAATTTAACGCCAACAAATCAAGTCCAAGCAACGGTGATGAACCAAGCTGGCGTAAATGTTTTAAAGTAGGGTATATTACCGAAAGGGACGTGAAGACGTCCTTTTTTTGTCAGCAATAAATAAATTAAATGATGATAAACGCTCGTCATTTTTGTTTGACTTTTGGGACGTCTTTTTCTAAAATACAGGGTATAAAGCAAGGGGGATAACATGTTAGACAAAACCATTTATAAGCAAGTTTTCAAGGCGAGTTTTAATGCGCCAATCGAAGTTGAATTTTGGGATGGTGAATGCGTGCGTTATGGGGAGGGGGACCCAATAGCTAAAATTATAATCCATGAAGTGATTCAGGTTAAGGACATTTTGGCACACGCTTCGCTCACTTTTGGTGAGGCGTATATGGACGGTATTATTGAGATACAAGGTGATTTACAGCAATTGATTACGGCTGTTTATCAAGCTAAGGATAGTTTTTTAAACCACGCGAAGTTTAAAAAGTTTTTGCCTAAGCGCTCACACTCAGAAAAAATGAGTAAAGTCGATGTGCAAAGCCACTATGATATTGGCAATGACTTTTACGCAATGTGGCTTGATCCAACGTTGACGTATTCTTGTGCTTACTTTGCTAGTGAAGAAGATACGTTGGAACAAGCGCAGTGGAATAAAGTCCATCATATTTTAGATAAGTTGCATGCCCAACCAGGCGAAACGTTACTGGATATCGGTTGTGGTTGGGGCACTTTGATTTTCACTGCCGCTAAGGAATATGGCTTAAAAGCAACAGGGGTAACATTGAGCCAACAACAATATGATTTTGTCACGGAAAAGATTGCGGCAGAAGGTTTGACTGATCAAGTATCTGTCTATTTAAAGGATTATCGAGAAATTGAAAAGACCTATGACCATGTCACTTCGGTGGGGATGTTTGAACATGTCGGTAAGGAAAATCTTGGCGAATACTTTGCCCAAGTGAGTGATCGTCTGGTGCCAAATGGGACAGCGTTAATTCATGGTATTACTGGCCAACATGAAGGTGCTGGTGTGGATGAATGGATTAACAAATATATTTTCCCAGGTGGTTATATTCCAAACCTTGCTGAAAATTTGACACATATTATGCAGACGGCCCTACAAGTGGACGATTTGGAACCACTCCGTCGTCACTATCAAAAGACGCTTGAAATTTGGACACAGAATTTTCATGACGTTCGAGCAGCGGTTGTTGCCCAATACGGTGAACGTTTCTACCGTATGTGGGATTTGTATTTGCAAGCCTGCGCCGCTTCATTTGAGTCAGGGAACATTGATGTTGTTCAATATTTGTTAACAAAAGGGCCATCAGGGACGAATTTGCCAATGACACGTGCCTATATGTATCATGCCGATGTGGCACACGGTGTGAAATAAGAAAAAGCTATTGCAGCCTTGTTGCAATAGCTTTTTTTCTATTCAATTTGTGATAACCACTTTTTTATTGTTAACACCGTTTTAACATCATAGTTGTTAAGATAGCGTTATCAAAAAAAGGAGGCACTGCGCCATGCTGTTAACGTTTTTAGGCGGGCTGGTCGTTGTTGGCTTGGTTGTTTATTTATTTTACATTTTAATGTGGGGGGATCAATCATGATTTGGTGGCGAGATGTGATGATTATTGGCCTTATTGTGGGGCTCTCCATCCCCGTCGGGCGCTATATTGCTGCGGTGATGGCGGGGAAAAAAGGTGTGGTTGAGCGCGGTTTTAAAACCAGTGGAAAAACGCATTTATCGTGTCCTCGGCTACCAAGACACACCCGCTGAAATGTCGGGTCGTCAATTTGTACTGGCAATTGTGGTGTTTAGTCTCATGAGTTTATTCGTTGTGATGGGCGTGTTAATGACCCAGCAATGGTTACCGTTTAACCCCAATCATGTCCATAACGTGCCTTGGGATTTGGCTTTGAATACGGCTATGAGTTTTGTCACCAATACGGATTTGCAGGCTTATAGTGGGGAAACCGCTATGTCCTACTTGTCACAGTTTGCCGTGTTGACCACGCAAAATTTTGCCTCAGCAGCCGTTGGTGTGGCTGCGTTACTGGCTGTTATCCGCGGTTTTTCACGCAAGGAAAGCCAAACGGTTGGCAATTTTTGGGTTGATATCACTCGATTCACCTTATATGTCCTGGTACCACTGAGCATAGTCTTAACGTTACTGATGGTGAGCCAAGGGGCCGTACAGAATTTTGCCCCCAATCATGTCGTGCAAGGCATCTTATTGCCATCCGGACCAGCTTCCAGCTAATTTGCGATTTCATTGTTAGGGAGTAACGGTGGTGGCTTCTTTGGTGCCAATGCAGCCGCATTATTTCATAATCCCACAGGCTTGAGTAATTTATTTGAGAGTGTGGCGATTGTTCTCTTACCCGCTGCCCTGGTTGTCATGTTTGGTCAAATGGTCGGCCGTCGACAGGCGATGGTGATCTATGCTGTGATGCTTGGCCTTTTAGTATTGGCAGTGATTGGCACCACGTTGTCTGAATTACACCTTGGCCAGCATGTTGCGGGTGTGGCCGGATCAACGGCATTGGAGGGGAAAATGTTGTCAACGGTATCGGGTTGTCAGCATTATGGAATACCTTATCGACCGCCGTTTCTAACGGGTCAGTGAACGCGTCATTGGATAGTTTTACCCCGTTAGGTGGGCTGATTCTCATGTTACTCATGCAACTCGGTGAAATTGTATTTGGCGGTGTTGGTTCTGGTTTATATGGCATGTTAAGCTTTGTGCTACTAACCGTGTTTATCAGTGGTTTAATGGTTGGGCGCACACCAGAATATTTAGGCAAAAAAATTGCGTCCTATGATATGAAAATGGTTGCGTTAGCCATTTTATTGCCGCCAGTGTTAACTTTGGTTAGCACGGGAATTGCCGTGAGTTGGCCGGGTATCCGATCAAGCTTGACGAATACTGGGGCGCATGGTTTCTCAGAAATTTTGTATGGGTTTTCATCAATGGGTAATAATAACGGCTCGTTGTTTGCTGGGTTTAATGGTGATCAGCTGATGGTCAATGTGGTTGGCGCGGTGTTAATGGGCTGCACCCGTTTTGTCCCGCTACTGGCGATGGTGTATCTAGGGGCCAATTTGGCCAAGAAAAAGCAAATGGCAATTTCACGTGGCACTTTGCGGACAGATGCTGGACTCTTTGCCGTGTTATTGTTAGTGATTATTTTATTGATTGGGGCATTGAATTTTGTGCCAGCCCTTATTTTGGGGCCAATTGCCGATTTTCTCACGGCAAGGTAAGGAGAATCTGATGGAAAATATTTTTCTAGCAGTGAAAAAGTTAGCACCACAAGTTCAAATCAACAATCCAGTCATGTTTGTTGTCTATGTTGGTGCGATTTTATTAACCGTTATTGATGGGGTGAACGCCGTTACGGGGACGAACTATCAGTCATTGGGTTATGACGTGGCGATTACGCTTATTTTATGGGTGACGGTGTTGTTTGCCAATTATGCGGATGCTGTAGCAGAAGGGCGTGGTCGTGCGCAAGCTGAAAGCCTGAAGAAGTCCCGTCATGCCGTGCCGGCACATCGGCTTGAGAAAAATGGGCAGGCTGTTGATGTGACTTCTGATGCGCTACAACCTGGTGATATTGTCCAGGTGGTGGCCGGTGAAGTGATCCCGATGGATGGGGAAGTCATTTTAGGTACTGCTGCGGTGGATGAAAGTGCCATTACCGGCGAATCGTCACCGGTGATTCGTGAAGCCGGTGGGGATCGGAGTTCAGTCACTGGTGGGACAACTGTTTTATCGGACAACTTACAGATTAAGATTACAGCCCGGGCTGGCGAAAGTTTCCTGGATCAGATGATTCACATGATTGAGGGGGCTAAGCGTCAGAAAACGCCTAACGAAATTGCGCTGCAGATTTTATTGGTGACATTGACGATTATATTCCTGATTGTCGTGGCAACCTTATTACCTTTTAGTCAGTTTGCTAATGACAAAGCAGCTATCCAAACGATTACGATTACTAATCTAGCGGCTTTGTTGGTGTGTCTGGCCCCCACTACAATTGGTGCCTTGTTGTCGGCCATCGGTATTTCGGGGAGGAGTCGTTTAAATCAAGAAAATGTGTTGGCTAAAAGTGGTCGCGCTATTGAAGCTGCTGGGGATGTGGATATCTTACTATTAGATAAAACCGGTACGATTACCTTAGGGAATCGTCAAGCCGTGACTTTTAAACCCATTCAGGGCGTTTCTGAGCATGACTTGGCCGAAGCTGCCTGGCTGGCATCAATGGCGGACGAGACACCAGAAGGACGCAGTGTGGTCAATTTAGCACGGGACACGTACCAGATCACGACCGACGAGAATCAAATGAGCAAGCCCGTATTTGTTCCGTTTTCAGCAGCAACCCGAATGAGCGGGGTCGATATCCAGACAGACCATTATCGCAAGGGTGCGGCTGATTCAGTGCAGCACTACATCGTGTCATTAGGGGCGAGCTGGCCAGATGAGGCGACCGCTTGCGCAGAAGCAATCGCCAAAAATGGTGGGACACCTTTGATTGTGACTAAAAATACCATTGTCTTAGGCGTGATTGACCTCAAAGATATCGTCAAGCCAGGCGTGCGAGAGCAGTTTAAAGCCTTGCGCAAGATGGGCATTAAATCGGTTATGATTACCGGTGATAATCCGTTAACAGCGGCTGCCATTGCCGCCGAAGCTGGTGTAGACGACTATATTGCCCAAGCCGTTCCTGAGTCTAAATTAGCTGTGATTAAAAAGTATCAACAAGCCGGCCATTTAGTTGCCATGACTGGGGATGGCACCAACGATGCCCCCGCCTTAGCACAAGCCGATGTTGCGGTGGCGATGAATACAGGGACAGTTGCTGCCAAAGAGGCGGGTAATATGATTGATTTAGATTCTAGTCCAACCAAACTGATTAAAATTGTGGCAGTGGGTAAGCAACTGTTGATGACACGTGGCGCTTTGACAACTTTTAGTATCACGAATGATCTCGCTAAATATTTTGCAATTTTACCAGCTTTATTTGTTGGACTCTATCCACAATTGGCGGTCCTTAATTTTATGCACTTAACCAGTCCTAAAACAGCAATTTTAGCTGCACTACTCTACAATGCTTTAATCATTATTGGCTTAATTCCGGTTGCCTTGCGGGGAGTTCGCTATCGTGAATTAGGGGCTGAGCAGTTATTGCGCCAGAATTTGCTGATATATGGTTTGGGTGGTATTTTCTTTCCGTTTGTTGTCATCAAAATATTCGACATGATCTTAACGATTATTGGCGTGAAGTGAGGTAAAATATGTTTAAGGTAATATGCGGGCAAGCGGGTCGCTTGCTTCTGATACTGAGTGCTTGTGCTGTGCTTTACACTGGGGTGAGTACCCTGTTGGTACAGGTTTTGTTGCCAACCCAAGCGCAAGGGCGTTTGATCATGAAAAACAATCACCTTGTGGGTTCAGCACTTGTTGGTCAAACCACGACCAATCCGGCATTATTCATCGGACGTTCGACCGTTGTCTCCAATCTTAGCGCCGTCAGCGCGGCCGAAAAACAGGCCGTTTCCAAACGTGTCACTTGGTGGCATCAACTTGATCCGCATAACCAGCAAGCGGTACCAGTTGATTTGGTGACTGGCTCAGCTGGCGGCACGGATCCTTATATTAGTCTGGCCGGGGCCAATTACCAACGGCAACGCGTTGCCCGTGCCAACCATTTATCGTTAGCGACCGTCAATCAGTTGATTGCAGCCCAAACAACGAGCGTTTTTGCCAATTGGTTTGGGGAACCGGCAGTAAACGTTGTCACTTTGAACATTGCGCTCCAGCAGCTGGTTGCGCAAACCAAGTAAATTGAGGAAACTATGGTTAAAAGCTCTGAAGCATGGCTACAAGACATTGTGGCGCAACGACGTGGTCGTTTAAAAATATTTCTTGGCTATGCTGCAGGCGTTGGGAAAACCTACCGAATGCTGGAGGAGGCCCATACGCGGCTGGCTGCCGGGGATGATGTGGTCATTGGGCACGTTGAATCGCATGATCGCGCGGCTACTACTGATCTCATAGTAGGGTTTGAGCAAATCCCGGAACACCTCAATGTTAGCCAACCGACGCTTGTTGGGGAACTCAATGTGCCTGCAGTTATCAAGCGGCAACCAGATGTCGTTTTAGTGGATGAATTGGCACATACTAATGCCGCGTCTTGGAATAAAAAACGCTATCAAGATATTGAAGAAATTTTGACATCGGGTATCAGTGTCTATACCACGATTAATGTCCAGCACATCGAAAGTCTCCATGATCTGGTGGCACAAATCACAGGTGTTGATGTACAAGAAACGGTGCCAGATGCTTGGTTGAAGCAGGCCGATGACATTGAATTAATTGATATTGATCCCAAAGTCCTCTTAAACCGCTTGGCTGCAGGTGTGATTTATCCAGCAACAAAAATCGCCCGGGCACAAGACCATTTTTTCAGTTACAAAAATTAACCCAGTTGCGTGAAATTGCCCTACAGCAAAGCACGCGACAATTGAGCGAACAGAACGCGCAACAAGGACAACAAATGCGACACTTTTTGGTGGCGATTAGTCAATCCCCGAGTTCGGACAATGCCATTCGCTGGGCTTATCGGCAAGCCAGTGCGTTTGATGCTCCTTGGACAGTTGTTCATGTCCAGCAGTCAGGTAAAAGTCTGGCACCGGCAGTGCAACGCCACATGAGTTTGGCAAAAAAATTGGGGGCTAAAACCGTTATTTTACAAGGGGACCACATGGTGGCAACGTTGATTGCCTATATCAGAGAAACGCAAGTTGCTAATTTAATTATCGGCAAACACGTCACGCGTGCGTGGTATCAATTTGGCCGTTCAGATATCGAAGACCAAATCCTCATGGCAGTCCCAGCACTGGATATTCAAATTATTCCTAACCGTGATCAGGTGTCGCCTGTCCAACAGCTCTTGACCTGGCCGACAAGATTCAGATTGTCTGTCAAACGACGAGAAGTATGGTTTGCAGTCGGTATGATAGTGGCGGTGACCTTGATTAATGGTTTGATGACTTATGTCACCAGTGATAATGCGCTCAAAATCATGCTTTACTTTGTCGGCATTATCTTTGTATCACGCTTTACCCAGGGCTATATTATCGGGTTAGCCACAACGGCGGTGAGCGTATTGCTTTTTGACTTATTGTTGGTGCAGCCATTTTATTCGTTGCAGTTCTACCAAAATGGGTATGGCATTATCTTTTTGGCGATGTTTGTCACGGCAACGTTAATTAGTAGTTTAACGTCCAAAGTGACGGCGCAAATGGCGGCTTCTGTTGCTGCGGCGACACAAAGCCAAGTCTTATCTGACCTGAGTTTACAGCTGTTGACTGACGGTAAACCAGCGGCATTAAGCCAATTGACGCAACAGGCCATTTTGAATTATTTCAAAAGACCAGTCGCGATTTATTTCCAACGGCAACAATTTGTTGGCCAAATACCGACACCAGATACGACTAGTCATGAAGTCATGCAATGGGTCTGGCATCATGGCTTGCCAGCTGGTGCAGGGACCGATACATTAGCTGGGAAAAAAACGTTTTATCTCCCTATTGGTTATCAAGGGCATACACTTGCTATTTTGGTTGGCCAAGGTGAAGATTTTACGTTGGCTGACCGGCTCATACTCGACCGTTTTCTGACGCCGTTATCAGCAGCATTAAAAACGTTCTATTTACGCCAAGAAGCGGAAAGACATGCTTTAGAAAAACTTGATGCCCACTTAAAGAGTGATTTATTGCAATCCGTTGCCCATGATTTGCGCACGCCGTTGACGGGTATTTTAGCTAGTACGGCATTATTACGTCAAGATCAAACACTCACACCAGCTAATCAGCACTTATTGACCAATATTAATCATGAGACCAACTGGCTTATTCAAATGATTGAAAATATTTTAACTGTCACATGACTCCAACAGGGGACGATTATGTTTAAAACGACACCAGAATTAGTGGAAGAGTTAATTTTTTCAGCGATTGAGAAATTCAATTGGTTGCATAGTCAAGTACACATTGATGTGCAATTACCGGATGAAGTCATTTGGATCCAAGCAGAACGTCATATTTTCCAGCAAATGCTGATTAATATTTTTGATAATGCAGTCAAGTATGGCGGACCTGATGTACAGATTCAAGTCTTTGTCACAGTAGCGCATGGGCAAGTTACCGTCACGATTCAAAACGCTGGGCAGCCCTTTACAGTGGCACAATTGACCAAAATTAACCAACAAACACGTCCAAATATCCAACTAGGCGACCAAAAGCGCGGCCTGGGGATTGGTTTATTTTTATGCCAGACCATCGCGAAATTACATCACGGCCGTTTAGTGGCACAAAATTGGCAAGGAGGCGCTGAGATGCAACTAGTCATCCCAGTCAATAGCACAACAGCATGATTAAAAAACACATCCTGGTGGTTGAAGACGATCAAACAATTCAACGGGTAGTCAAACAAACGTTGGTGACGGCGGGGTTTGAAGTTACCCAAGCTTTTGATGCGCACACGACGCAAGCCCAGCTGTTGGCCACGTTGCCAGATTTACTGATATTGGATTTGGGGCTACCAGATGAAGATGGGGTGGCCTTACTCAAAAAAAATTCGGCTAGCCAGCCATGTGCCAGTACTTGTCCTGACTGCACGTGATCAAACCCAAGATAAGCTAACGTTATTTGAGATTGGCGTGGATGATTATGTGACCAAACCATTTGAACCACTTGAACTCGTAGCACGTGTCCGCGCTATTTTATCACGTACCTACGCCACAACGGGTGTCGGGAAGGGACAATTGCAATGTGGTGAACTCACGGTTGACCTTGACGCGCAAACGGTGATGCGATCAACTGAGGTGCTGCATTTGTCACAAAAGGAATATGCGTTATTAAGTCTCTTCATTCAACATCCCCAAAAAGTCTTAACCTATGCGGTCTTACTGCGTAATATTTGGGGGACCCATCTACTGCAGGGACAAAATGATACCTTGCGGGTAATTGTCGCCCATTTAAGACGGAAAATAGGAACCAATGCAGGGCAACAATACATTGGTACCGATGTTGGGGTGGGTTATCGCTGGCTGTCCCCAGTGATAATGCATGCATTATTGGAACAGTAGGTCGTCAGCTACTGTTTTTTTCTGCTATTTTTACGGGCAAAGTTTGAGTTTCGTAGGCATTTTAGGTAATATGGTATAAGTAATTAAAGCAATTATAATGTCAAAAGTAAAAAGTGGGTAGCTACATGTTAGACGAATCAAAGCCATACATGGTCCGTGCAGAAGGCTTAACAAAAAATTTCCAACTTTATGCCAATCAAACCGAGAAGTTGAAGTCAACTTTTATGGGGAATCGTGCTGAAGCTAATTTTTGGGCGTTGCGCGGTTTGTCGTTTGAAATACAAGCTGGGGATGTGGTTGGTATTGTCGGGACGAATGGCTCGGGGAAATCAACGTTGCTCAATATTTTGAGTGGTGTCATCCCGCAAACATCAGGCTTGCTAGATTTAAATGGGACGATTGGTGTTGTCGCCATCAACGAAGGGTTGAATTGGGAACTGACAGGACGTGAAAATATTCGACTTAAACAACTGATGATGGGTAAGTCAAATGAAGAAATCACGCGAGCAATGCCTGAAATTATTGATTTTTCAGAACTGGGTGAATTCATTGATCAACCAGTGAAGGATTATTCAAACGGTATGCGTGCGAAGTTAGGCTTTTCAATCGTGACGCACAATGATCCGGATATCTTAATTGTCGATGAAGCCTTGTCCGTTGGTGATCAAAACTTCTCAAATAAGGCATTAGGTAAGATTCGCGAGTTTATTGCCCAAGGGAAAACCATTTTTTTCGTATCGCATGATTTAAAACAAGTGCGTGAGTTTACCAACAAGGTGATGTGGATCCAATATGGTGAAATGCGTGATTTTGGCGAAACAGAAACCATTGCTGATGAGTATGAAGCCTTTACACGTGAGTTGGACAAAATGACCGAACAAGATCGTGAACGGTATGTACGTAAGCAAAAGCAAAATCAACAATTATTTACGATTGATCAACTGCGTGACCGCCTGACTGAAGAAGGCATGACGGAACCAGAAATTAAACGTATCACAACATTACGAAGTTTCGAAGGATTCAGCCGACTCAGTTTATATAGCACGTTAATTGTGCTATTAGGTTTGATGGGCGCGGTCGTTTACTTTTCGATGATGGGTAGGTAAGCAGGATGTTTGTAATAATTGAATCAATTTTTCAATTGATTGCTGAACAAATCAGTCATCTGGGGATGACGATTAAATTAGCAATCTATGATACGAAGGCCAATAACGCCCACAAATATTTGGGTTCACTTTGGGAAGTTCTTGATCCGCTATTTCAAGTGATGACGTATGCCGTCATTTTTGGTGGTGGCTTTCGCACAACCGCACCAGTGGCGGGGATGCCATATTTTGTCTGGATGTCTGTTGGTTTTTCGGCTTGGTATCTAGTTAACCAAGGGTTTTCTGATACGATTCGCTCAATCCAAACTCAGATTTTCATGGTACGCAACGTGAAGTTTCCGGCTTCGGTATTGCCAACGATTCGCATTATCCAAGTTTTTCCAGCCGTGTTATCGATTTCAGCTGTGGCTGGCATAAGTATGTTCTTGACCGGGAATTTCCATCCTAATTTGTACTGGCTGCAATTTATCTACTATTTTATTGCCGCGATGATTATGCTGTTTTTCTTAGGTATCTTCAGTGCAACAATTAATATTTTGATTCCTGATTATGATTTGGCGATTCGACAAGTGTTACGGTTACTATTTTTCGTTTCTGGTGTCTTATTTCCACCGGCACCAGGAAACTTCTTTAATAATGTGATTTACTGGATTTCACGTGTCAATCCGTTCTATTATATCGTTAATGGTTGGCGGGAAACTTTTTTGACAAATCAATGGTTCTGGGATTCACCTTATTTGATGGCGATGTTTTGGTTAGAAATTGCCTTATTCGCTGTTATTGGCACGCATCTCTATCTCAAGTTTAAAGATCAATTCATTGATTTTATTTAATTTAATTTTTAAGAGGAATATTATGACCAATAAAAACGTAACGGCTGCCATTGTAACCTACAATCGTGTGGATTTGCTTAAAGAATCTTTGTCAGCGGTTTTAAATCAAACGGACTATTTAAACCATGTGATTGTCGTCAACAACAAGTCAACGGATGAAACTGCTGAATACTTGGCAACGGTGACTGATCCAAGATTGATCGTCTATAATTCTGAAGAGAATTTGGGCGGCGCTGGTGGTTTTAATAAGGCCGTGCGCTTATTTGCTGAAGAAACGCAAGATGATTATGTTTGGTTAATGGATGATGATACCATTGCTGAACCTGATGCACTAAAATACTTGGTTGATTTCATTACAGAAAATGACCATGTTGGCTTTGTTAACTCAGTTGTGCGTTGGGGAAGTCGTGATGGACATCCATCTTGGATGAATGTCCCTGCACCACGTGGCTTTACTTGGCAATACCACATGAATCTGGCTAATCCAGGAATCGAAGTTGTGAATTCAACTTTTGTTTCGGTCCTATTTTCTCGCAAAACGGTAGCCATGGTTGGGTTACCCCAAAAAGAGTATTTCATTTGGGGTGATGATATGGAATATACAAACCGTATTGCTGACGTTAATCGTGGCTATACTGTTTTGAAGTCAATTGTGGTGCACAAATCAAAAGAAAACACGATGCCTGGTGACATTGTCCGTGAACAAGACGACTCACGACTTTGGCGTTATAATTACGAGTATCGTAACCGCGTGTTAACCGCTCGCCGTGTGTCAAAGCGTGAATGGTTACGTACAGTTGTCAATGCGCTACGTCATGATTTGCGTATGGTGCTGTTTGGTGGCCATGTCAAATACCGTTGGCAAAAGGCTAAAATGATTGTGAGCGGGACAGTTCGTGGCATCAAGTTTAATCCAGATATTGAATATGTTGCGGGTCTACGTGATTACGATGTGCGTTCGATCAACAAACTACTCCGTGCGCGTTATTTGTCTGATCCACAAGCCATTATCACGCTTGACCAAGATATTGATTTTATCGAAAACTATACTTATGAGGATTTCTTGAATAAAACACCTGAAGCTGATAAGTATATTGCGCAAATCAAAGCAGCGCAAGAAGCAGCTAAAAATACAGATACTGACAAGCAATAAAATTGGGGTCAAGACACGACACAGTTGTTAGTGTATGAAATGTTTGGGTACACCTTGAGATAATGATATGGAGACCAATATGGCTAAAAGGTATTTGATTTCAACCGCCGGCTATCCAAACTTTGGTGATGAACAGATTGTTCGCACTTGGTTAAAATTTTATCGAGAAAATTTTCCCGACGACCAATTAATTTTAGATGTACCTTTTCCAGCACGGGCGAGTTTTCTTTTTCAGGATGAATTGCCGCATGTGCAGTTCGTAGACACGATTTGGAATTTAGTCTACTTAGCTCATGATCAGCAATTAACTCTGGAAAACGAATCAGAAGTGTCAGCTATTTTACACGGTGGGGATCCGAGAAACAATGTCCCGATTGCGGCACTACTCGATAGTGATGTGATTCATCTTTTAGGTGGTGGCTACTTTTCTACCGCATACCAGGAATTTTCTTATACGTATTTGTTTTTTATGTTATTGGCGTTGGTTAAGCGTGATCGACCAGATACTCAGCTCTATGCTACTGGTTTAGGTGTGACGCCGATTACTGACGATATTGCGGCAAATTTAGCGCGCTATACCGGTGTGTTTTCATATATTGGTGTGCGAGACCGAGCAAGTACGGTTGTGGCCAATACAACCTTTGAATATGATGACGTCGTGATGGCACCAAAATTCGAGGCCATTAAACAAGATGATCGGCCAGATAATCCAGATGTTTTATTGATGATTCAGCCCTTTAAGCAGGATACGCAACAGGGAAAATTCATCCAATTATTGGTCGCTTATTTGCGACAACCCAGTCATCGTGATAAAAAAATTGGGATTGTTGAAGCGATGATTCCTGGTGATAACTGGTTATTTTATAGTGAAGCCTTACAAGATTATCCAGATATCCAACAACGGTTGACATTTTATGGTTTCTGGGATATTTGGCAACACGGCATACCCGTGAAAGCGAATCAAGAGTGGGTCACCACCAGGTTCCACTTTCATTTGATTGGTGCCTTACTCGGTTATCGTGGTACGGCAATTAATCCTGGTGATGATTATTATGATGTGAAACACCAATCGCTCGTGGACTTAGGGACTTCTTGGCAATATATTGATTTAGCAACGGCAACCAATGTCGCGATTAAACCAACGTTTCGTCAAATTGCTAAATTGAAATTAGCATGTGCGACACAGAAAAAAATAAAACGCATGAAGCAATTATTCATTGATGAGGGGCGTAACGTTTAAAATAGCCAGAGTGTTATCTATCAGGTCACGTCATGTTTTATACGAATTTAAACAAGGCAGGTATCTGCCTTGTTTTTTTATGGTAAATAACGGCCTTTTCTTGGCCTATCGTATGACACAAATCATGACGCTATTCGCGGTAGAATAGGACTTATGGTATAATGGGAAAGCATGTGATAGTGATACTATTCCGATACTTGAATCTTTGAGATACATAAAATGTCCTACATAAGGAGACCTAAACATGAAAGGCATTATCCTCGCCGGCGGTTCCGGCACACGACTATATCCCATTACCAAAGCGACTAGTAAGCAGTTGGTACCCATTTATGACAAGCCAATGATTTATTATCCCTTGTCAGTCTTGATGTTGGCGGGTATTAAAGAAATTTTGTTAATTTCAACACCAGAATATGTCGGCCAATTTGAAGCATTGTTTGGCGATGGTCATGACTTAGGCTTACAAATCGAATATGCCATTCAAGAAGAGCCCCGTGGGTTGGCGGACGCCTTTATTGTTGGCGCTGATTTTATTGGTGATGACACGGTGGCGTTGGTCTTAGGCGATAACATTTTCTACGGCGCTGGTTTGTCCGAAAAACTACAAGCTGCGGCACAGAAAACCACTGGGGCAACCGTCTTTGGTTACCAAGTCCATGATCCCGAACGCTTTGGGGTCGTTGAATTTGATGATGACGGTAAGGCTTTATCCATTGTCGAAAAGCCAGAACACCCCAAGTCAAACTATGCCGTGACTGGTCTGTATTTCTACGACAATGACGTGGTTGAAATTGCTGCCAATGTACAACCTTCAGCGCGAGGGGAAATTGAAATTTCTGATATTAACCAAGCCTACCTTGACCGTGGTGATTTGGATGTTCAAGTGATGGGCCGTGGTTATGCTTGGTTAGATACAGGAACGCATGAATCTTTGCTCGAAGCGTCATCCTTTATTGCCACAATCCAAAAGCAACAAAACCTTAAAGTCGCTTCACTGGAAGAAATTGCCTATCGTATGGGTTACATCGGCCTAGAACAACTCGAAGCTTTAGCGCAACCACTCAAGAAAAACGATTACGGTCAGTACTTGTTGCGTCTAGTAGCCGATGAACAAGCCCGTTTAAAGTAAAGGAGACAACATGACAGCTGAATTTTTTGAAAAGCCGTTAGCAGCCCGCCAAGTGGCAGAAATTCCCGGCATGCTTGAATTTGATATTCCGGTTCACGGCGATAACCGTGGGTGGTTTAAAGAAAACTTCCAAAAAGAAAAGATGATACCCTTAGGTTTTCCGGAATCTTTTTTTGCCGAAGGCAAGTTGCAAAACAATGTGTCTTTCTCACGCCAAGGCGTTTTGCGTGGTTTGCACGCCGAACCTTGGGATAAGTACATCTCAGTGGCGGATAACGGCAAGGTCTTAGGTGCTTGGGTTGATTTGCGTGCTGGAGACTCGTTTGGCCACGTGTATCAAACGGTCATCGATGCTAGCAAGGGCATCTTTGTGCCACGTGGGGTGGCCAATGGTTTCCAAGTTTTGAGTGAGACCGTGTCTTATTCATATTTGGTCAACGATTACTGGGCTTTAGAATTAAAGCCAAAGTACGCCTTTGTGAACTATGCCGACCCAACCTTAGGCATTGAATGGGCCGACGTTGCTCACGCTGAAGTGAGCGAAGCCGATAAAAATCATCCACTACTTAAAGACGTGGTGGCGTTGCAACCTGAACAATTATAATTGGAGAGAAACATGACTGACTATAAAAATATTTTGGTAACTGGTGGTGCTGGCTTTATCGGGGCGAACTTCGTGCGTTACATTGTGGCAGAACACCCAGATGTGTTTGTGACCGTGTTGGATAAGTTGACGTATGCGGGGAATAAAGCCAACTTAGCTGGCTTGCCTGAAGACCGTGTGAAGTTGGTGGTTGGGGACATCGCCGATGCGCCATTGGTGGACCAATTGGTCGCCGAAACAGATGCTGTGGTTCACTATGCTGCCGAATCACACAACGATAACTCCCTCAAAGATCCATCACCCTTTGTGCAAACCAACATTATTGGGACTTACACCTTGATTGAAGCAGCGCGTAAGTACAACAAGCGTTTCCACCATGTTTCAACGGATGAAGTCTATGGCGATTTGCCATTGCGGGAAGACTTGCCAGGTCATGGCGAAGGGGCTGGTGAAAAGTTTACACCAGAATCACAATACCGGCCTTCAAGTCCTTATTCCTCAACAAAGGCGGGGTCTGATTTGTTAGTCCGTGCTTGGGTGCGTTCATTTGGCTTGCAAGCCACGATTTCTAATACATCAAACAACTATGGGCCTTACCAACACATTGAAAAGTTTATCCCACGTCAAGTAACCAACATTTTGAGTGGGATTAAGCCAAAGTTGTACGGTAACGGCAAAAACGTGCGTGACTGGATTCACACCTATGACCATGCCACAGCCATCTGGGCGATTTTGACCAAGGGTAAGATTGGGGAAACTTACCTCGTTGGTGCCGATGGTGAAAAGGATAATATCACGGTTTTGCGTGCCATTTTGAAGGATATGGGCAAGGCTGAAGACGACTTTGACTTTGTGCAAGACCGTTCAGGGCATGACTTGCGCTATGCCATTGATGCCACGAAGATGCGTGAAGAATTGGGTTGGACACCAAAGTACACCGACTTTGAAACTGGTCTAGCAGATACCATTCAATGGTATGCCGATAACCAAGCTTGGTGGCAAGGTGAAAAGGCCGAAGTTGAAGCTAAGTACGCGCAAAATAATCAATAAGAGAGCGTAGACATGAAATTTCTAATTACTGGCGCCAATGGGCAGCTAGGACAAGAATTACAAAAACTTTTAACAGAACGTGAACTAGATTTTGTCGCGTTGTCGTCACAAGAACTGGACATTACCGATCGTGCGGCCGTCTTTGCCACGTTTGAAACAGTCCAGCCAGATGTGGTGTTCCATGCCGCTGCTTATACCAAAGTTGACTGGGCCGAAGATGAAGGACGTGACATTAACTGGCAAGTCAATGCTAATGGGACGAAAAACGTCGCCGATGCAGCGAAGCTCGTGCAAGCCAAATTGGTTGCTGTATCAACCGATTATGTGTTTGATGGTAAAAGCCTAACGGATTATCGTGAAACTGATCCGGTTAATCCGCAAAATGCTTACGGTCGGGCCAAACTAGCAGGTGAACTAGGCGTGGTTGAAAGTGGCGCCGATGCCTATATCGTGCGAACGAGTTGGGTGTTTGGTGAATTTGGGAATAATTTTGTCTACACGATGCAACGTCTGGCTCAAACGCACCCGAAGTTGAGTGTGGTCAATGATCAGTTAGGTCGGCCAACTTGGACGCGGACATTAGCGGAGTTTATGTTACATTTAATCACGGTGAATGCGGCATTTGGGACGTATCATTTATCAAATGATGATACCGCGACTTGGTTTGATTTTGCGCGGGAAATTCTTAAGACAACGGACGTCGAGGTGACACCAGTGACGAGTGCAGAATTCCCCCAAAAGGCCTACCGTCCAAAGCATTCGGTGATGAGTTTGGACAAGGCCAAAGCGACCGGCTTTGATATTTTGAATTGGCGTGCAGCCTTGGCCCAATTTTTGGCAAGTCTACAAGATAAGGACTGAATTGACGCACGATAGAAACGTCCGTCATGAGAGGATTTTTTAGATTAATATGATAGATTACATTAAAAAATTGATTTCCGATGAAAAATTCAGATTCCTTTTGGTTGGCGGATTCAATACGTTTTTTGGTTTTTTTATTTTTACTGGTTTAACATTAACATTAAAAACAGTGCCACATGGCTATATGGTCGCGTTGGTTATTTCCCAAATTGTGTCTAATTTTGTGGCATTTTATTTACATCGGAAGGTAACATTTCGTGTTCAGGGGCAAGTTGTCAAAGACTTTGTTCGGTTTACGATGATTAACCTCGTGAGTTATGTGATTAACTTGGTTGTATTGCCACTATTGGTTAATTTCGGACATATGAACCCAATTGCTGCACAGTTTTTAATTTTAATTGTGACAACGATGATTAGTTTTGTTGGGCATAAGTTTTTTTCATTTAGGAGATCAAAATAATGTTAGATATTTCGGTTGTTATACCCGCATATAAAGCGAGACCCTTTATTGAAGAAACCGTGCAATCAGTGTTAGACCAAGTTGGTGTTACTTTTGATGTGTCAGTTGCAATTCAGGGACCGGAAGATGGGACGCGCGCGTTATTAGAAAAAATGGCTGCGACGAATCCACGGCTAAAAATTTATACTGCACCACAGGGGGCAGCCAAAGAAAATTGGCAATTTGTGTCAAGCAAAGCAACGGGGAAATACATTAAATTAATCCCACAAGATGATGTGCTACTGCCAGGTACCTTAAAGCGGCAATTTGATTTATTAGAGGCCAATACAGCTACAGTCTTAACGGCTAGTTTACGAGAAGTTATTGATGATCAGAACCATGTCATTAAAAAGTCGTGGGGGCTTTTGGGCTTGAAGCGACCAATGCGTGGGGCAGCGGTTATTCGTCATGTAGTTGGTTTAGGCATTAATGCGATTGGTGAACCAGGTGGTGTCTTGATGCGCCGTGATGCTTTTGAGCAGGCTGGTGGTTGGGATTTTACGCATCCGTATGTGGTTGATTTATCAACTTACTTGCATGTTTTGACATTGGGTAATTTTGTGCCCGATGTGACAGTGGGCGTAAAATTCCGCGTCAGTTCAGGCCAATGGACGGCAGAGTTACAGGATGTTCAGAGTCAACATGTCATCGGTATGAATGAAGCGATGCACCAAGAGTTTCCTGATATTGTAACAAAATCAGTCCTGTGGCGTGGTAATGCAATGGCAAAAGTCATGCAGAATTTACGCCTCATGGTTTATAAAGTGAGAGGTATGAAATAAATGGCATCAAAAAAATTAGCAATTGTTTTGCCAGCTTACAATGAAGAAGAGGTCATTGAAAAGACCACAGCGCGATTACATGATTTGTTGACAGAAATGATACAAGCAAATCTCGTTGCGCCAAGTAGTTTTATCATGTATGTTGATGATGGCTCAAAGGATAAGACTTGGGCACTTATCAATGAACTACATGAAAAATATGGCAATGTTCAGGGATTGCGTTTTAGCACGAATTTTGGGCATCAAAACGCGCTTATTGCTGGGATGACGTATTTAACAGATACAGATGTTGATTATGTTGTGACGATTGACGCTGATCTTCAAGATGATCCACAAGCTATTGTTGAGATGGTTGAATTGGCTAACTCAGGGAAAGACATCGTTTATGGTGTGCGTAATGATCGAACAACCGATACGTTCTTCAAGCGCTTTACGGCACAAAGCTTTTACAAAGTGATGTCAGCGCTAGGGGCTAATTCAATTCCCAACCATGCGGATTTTCGTTTGGTCAATCAAAAGGTATTGCGTGCCTTTTCAGAATATCAAGAACGCGAAATGTTCTTGCGTGGCATTTTCCCACTGATTGGTTTCAACGAAGCCAAAGTTTATTATGCCCGTGCTGAACGCGAAGCTGGGGAAACGAAGTATCCTTTGCGTAAAATGATTAAGTTTGCGGCAACAGGGATTACATCATTTTCAATTTCACCAATCACATTTGTGCGGAATGTCGGTTTAGGTATTTTTGGGATTAGTATCCTTAGTTTAATTTATATCTTTATTGGTTGGGCATTTGGTAAAACATCAGCAGGTTGGCCAACTTTGATGGTGTCGATTTGGATGCTTGGTGGGTTGCAATTAGTGGCAATCGGGATTATTGGTGAATATATTGGCAAGATTTTCCTTGAAGTTAAGCACCGCCCACGTTATATCATTGCCGAAGAGTTGAATGATTAAGGACCTGCATAATATGACGATCAAGCAAAGACTACGCAATAGTTGGCAAAGTACCTTTGGTGCAATTGTCCTCATTGTTGCGATTGTGTCCATTTTTAGCTTAATTCCATTGTTCTTTTTTCATCGTTTCTATTTTTTGGATGACACACAACGTGGGGCAATTGGGCAATGGTATGAAGTTGGCAAATTAGTGATGCAGGGCCAGTTACCGATTTTCAACGTGGCTGCCCAAGGGTCAGGGAATTATTTAGCTGAGGGTCAGTGGGGAACATTTAGCCCACTGGTTTGGTTAATCTCCGTTGTTGTTTATTATTCTTCTAATTTTTTGATATTTGCGTCGATATTTAAAATTGTTCTGTTAAACATCTTAGGGGTTGGCTCTTTCTTGTTGGCGCGCTCAATGGCTGTTCAAAAGCCATACGCAATTATTTATGGGATTGTGACGCCTTTTGTCGGATTTACTATTTTTGCAGGCGCCTCATCTTGGGTGACTGATTTAATGGTTTCGGCCTTTTTCCCTTGGTTTTGGTGGGTTTTACGGCGATTTTTGAATAAAAACACAGGTCCAGTATTGGTTTTTGTGGTTGGTTATTCAATTATTACCGTTGGGTATGTCTTTGGAACAATCATGTTAATTACCATCATGTTGGGAGCTTTTATTGCTGCCATCGTGATGAAAAATTGGGCGCAATTACGTCGGATTATCTTTTTAGGCATTAGTTTAGCTGCGACAACAATTGCTGTATATCTACCAGGAATTGCCATTTCACCCGTAACAATGCGCAGTGGATCGGGAATAACGAATGATAACTTTTTCTCACCAAACCTATCAGATTTGTTATTTTCATTCTCTCCAATAGGTTATCCAGAACTTAGTTCTTGGTGGACTACAAGTAGTGTTACCTATATGCCTTGGATGTATATTGGTTGGCTTGCATTATTGTTTATTTTTCTAGATTATAGAAATGTTAAAAACACTATTGTTAATAATAAAACAATTTTTATCCAATGGTTAGTGCCAACATTAATAACATTTTTTCTTTTGTTTGGACCATCAAACATTGGACCGTTACGTTACCCAGTTCGAATGATGGCATATTTTGGTCAATTAACGTTGCTCCTACTGATATTGCTATTATCAAAAGTTGGATTAAAGTTTAGTAAATCACGCCTTTGGATTTTGGCTGGCATAACTTTTTTGGGAACATTTCTTGAATTTTCAAATACACCTGCCCGAATTGAGTCAAGTTTGGCTACCAATGTCATTATTGCATTATCTGTAGCCGCTTTGGCGTATATCGGTAGTGGTGCTACACTTTTGAAGTTTAAATCATTTCTCGTACGTGTAAAGAAACCAACAGTAGTTATTCTAAGCATTGCAATTTTAACAACTGGTTTTTCGATGTTAGTACAACAAAGAACAATTGGAAGAAATAATGATTCTATTCAACAACAACATATTACTTATAAGTATACTGACTTCCAAATGCCAGCTAAGAAATCTGATATTTTGAAGATGTCTAAAAAATTCCAAGGTAATACTGTTGTATTAGGGAATGATGATCATATTATTGTTGGTAATGATTGGTATATCACAAAAAATGATTCCATGAACGTATACACGCCAGTTGGATTTAAAGAGTTTAGTGCAGATTTTCGAGGTGGTGAACCCACTCACGTGCCAGTTGAGCATTACGCAAAGCTATTTAAAAAAGATAAGCAAACGCAGTTACCGTTGGCAGATCTTTTGAGTGTCGACACCGTAGTGGTTGGTAACGAAGGAGATCGTAAAGTTTATCGTAATCTCATCAAGCACAAAAATGTGCCGTCTGGTTGGCAGGTAACGTCTCATGATCAACATTATGTTGTGATTCAGCGAGAAAAGATCAACAATAATGTCGGTGGTGTTGTCTGGAGCAATATCCCACAAGTGACGGAAATTAAAAATTCGAATTATGAAGTCACAATTAAAGTACCAGCACATCGTGATGAAGCCAAAGTCGTCTTTTCAAGAACGGCATGGCCCGGCTATCATGTGATAGGTGGACAGGCAAAGTTGGCTAAACCACTACGTGGCTATTTGACACAAGTTAAAATACCAGCGTCACAAGACGAACAAACAATTACGTTACAGTTTGAGCCACCGCTCTTTAAAGCATCTGTTAGCTTAATTGGTTTCGCGGTCATGCTAATTGTATTTTGGTCTATTGGCCGAGGCGTTATGTTAGTAAAACAGAAATAATGATAAAAAATCATCCAAAATTTTTTGGATGATTTTTATATCTCATGTCATATAAAGATGACATGAATTTTGTTATAATAAATGTATTATAAAGTTATAGGAAAAGTAGATTGAACAATGCAGAATAACAAAATCACTAGCAGTTAGTGATTATTTTAACGGCTGTTATTGGTCTGTTACTCACGAGTCAATGGTCATCACCAGTAGCAGCAGTACAACAACCGAGTATCCAATATCGGACGCATGTCCAGGATATTGGCTGGCAACCTTATGTCGCTAATGGTCACATGGCTGGCACAACCGGGCAAGGCAAGCGTTTAGAGGCGACAACTATCCAACTTGCTAATCAAGACAGTACCATGACTGGTAGTGTTCAATATCAGACGCATATCCAAAATATTGGTTGGCAAAATTGGACACAAGATGGTGGTGTCAGTGGCACTTCAGGTCAAGCGCTAAGACTTGAAGCAATTCGCATTAAACTTTCAGGCAATATTGCGAACTATTATGATGTTTACTATCGGGTCCATGCACAAAACTTTGGCTGGCTAGGCTGGGCATCAAATGGTCAGGCAGCTGGAACGGCTGGATATGGCTACCGTCTGGAAGCGTTAGAGGTTGTGTTAGTCCCTAAGGGCCAACCCGCGCCAGGTAGTACGGCAAATGCTTTTTATAATCTAAATGGCGACCCAAGTGTTCAGTATCGGACGCATGTCCAAGATATTGGCTGGCAAAACTTTGTATCTGATGGGCAGACGTCCGGTACGACCGGCCAAGGTAAGCGATTAGAAGCCACGATGATTCAGTTAGATAACCAAAATGCTGACACATCAGGCAATATCCAATATCAAACGCATATCCAAAATATCGGTTGGCAAAACTGGACACAAAATGGTGGGATTAGTGGTACTTCGGGTCAAGCGCTACGGTTGGAAGCTATCCGAATCAAATTATCTGGTAATATTGCTAATTATTATAATGTTTACTATCGTGTCCATGCGCAAAACTTTGGTTGGCTGGGCTGGGCATCAAACGGGCAAGATGCTGGAACATCTGGTTATGGTTATCGCCTAGAAGGAATGCAGGTTGTCTTAGTACCTAAAGGCCAGCCTGCACCAGGGGATACGACGAATCCATCTTACACGCGAAAGCCCGATCCAAGTATTCACTATCAAACAAATGTCCAAAATATCGGTTGGCAAAACAGTGTCGCAGATGGTGGTACCGCCGGTACAACCGGGCAAGCACTGCGTGTTGAAGCCTTTAAGGCTAATGTGAGTGACTTACCGGACAACATGTCTGGTGGGGTGACTTACAAGGCCTATGTCCAAAATATCGGTTGGCAATCAGCGGTCAGTGATAATGCTGTTGCCGGTACTTCAGGGCAA
The DNA here is from genome assembly GCF_014651235.1 of Leuconostoc lactis KCTC 3528 = DSM 20202. Classification (GTDB taxonomy): domain Bacteria; phylum Bacillota; class Bacilli; order Lactobacillales; family Lactobacillaceae; genus Leuconostoc; species Leuconostoc lactis. Next base: position 29,343 of record NZ_BMWM01000019.1, read on the forward strand.
GGCTTACAGGTTGAAGCCTTAAGCTTTAATTTAACAGGAACGTTAAGCAATAGCTATGATATTTATTATCGTACTTATGTGCAAAATTATGGTTGGCTAGGTTGGGCATCAAACGGTCAAACCGCCGGAACGGCTGGGCGCGGATTACGTATTGAAGCAATCCAAGTGCAATTGGTCAAAAAGGGTGGGACAGCACCTGGTGGTGGGACAGCTTACTTACCACCCATTGCCCCATCAGATTTTATCGATGTATCTTCTCACCAGAGTTGGCTAACGCAGGCGGACTACAAGGCAATGTATGCAGCAGGTATTAAAACAGCTGTGATTAAATTATCAGAATATACAACCTATAAAAATCCATTTGCAGCCACACAAATTAGCTATGCCAGAAATGCTGGAATGAAGATTGCAGCGTATCATTATGCCTGGTTTACGAATCCATCAGAAGCAGCAAATGAAGCAAAATATTTTGCCAACTATGCTAAAGCTTTGGGACTTCCAAGTGATACGCTGATGGTAGATGACTATGAAGAAGGTTATGCTGTCAATAGTACTGGTGATAAAGTTGCGGATCTCAACGCATTCCGTAACACATTAGCGCAACAGGGTTATCCGAATGTCATCAACTATTCTTACAAAGCGATTACTGGCCCGGATAACATTGTGGATACCAATCGTATTAGTACAAAAGATATCTGGATGGCGCAGTATCCAAATGAGGCAAATCCGGCAGCTGCCCGTGCCTTACAATATAATTCAGAATTTGCGGCGTGGCAGTATAGTGCTAGCAAGTATTTTACTGGCTTATCACAGAATAAGCCTTTGGATATCAGCATTGACTATACGGGAAGGTTTACAAATGGCAGATTGCAAGAAATAACTTGAACGAATTTAGTGACGTAGATTAAGTAAGAAGATCTCGATTGGTGT
>NZ_BMWM01000020.1 GCF_014651235.1 Leuconostoc lactis KCTC 3528 = DSM 20202
ACACCAATCGAGATCTTCTTACTTAATCTACGTCACTAAATTCGTTCAAGTTATTTCTTGCAATCTGCCATTAATTAAACTTCCCTATTTTTTCTTCACCTAATGTGACAAATTGATAACTTAACTTGGCATTCTTCTCGAATTCTTCAAAACCATAGGCAATCATCTTTTCAACAAGTGCCACATTGTCAATATCTGAGTAATCCCACAAGCGCTTAAACAATGACATGTTTGTAAAGCCTGGCAACGTGTTAGGTTCGCCCAAATAAGGGACATCATTTTCATCTAGCAAAAAGTCCATCCGTGCTTCACCACGCAAGTTCAAAACCTTATAAGCTTTCAAAGCCATGTCTTTTACTTCTTGTGTGACGGCTTCTGGCAATTTTGCTGGGATTTCAAATTCAACGGCAGAGTTATCCACAAACTTGTTGTTGTAATCATACCAACCATTGCCGTCACCCTGATTTGGTACGGCATGGGCGCCAATTTCTGAGACCAATGGTTCATCATTACCGATCACACCAACTTCAAGTTCGCGTGGCCCCTTGACTGCTTGTTCCACCAAGACTTTGTAGTCATATTGGAAAGAATCAGCCAACGCAGCTGCAAATTCCTCAGCTGTTGTGGCGCGGGAAATGCCGACCGATGACCCTTGGTTTGCCGCCTTCACGAACACAACATCACCAAATGTTGCGACAACTTTATCCCAAGTCCAATCTTGCGCTGTTTTTTCATCCAAAACCACGTAATTGGTATTACGGATATTGTTAACCGTTAGCAATTCTTTCGTCATAGCCTTATCAAAGCTGACCGCATGACCACGCAGTGGCGCACCAACAAATGGCTTATTCAAAAGTCGAAAGAGGCCTTGTAGTGTGCCATCTTCGCCAAGATTACCATGCACGACTGGGAAGAAAATATCAAAATCTCCTGCTTCACGCAAAGCACTAATGCGCGCCAACGGATCCTTCGTATCAACTTTAGCCATGAAAGCATCAACAATTGGCTGTTCGTCTTCTAAGGCCAACACGCGTTTTGAGCTTTCAGGATCTAGGAAATAGCCATTTTGCGCAATTGCAAATGCGGTAATATCGTACTTGCCACTCGCTTCAATCGCTTGATAGTAGTTTTGGGCGGAACGCTTTGACACATCATGTTCAGAAGAGTTTCCACCAAATAATAGGGCAACGTGTTTTTTTGTCATTGTATTTTACTCCGGTTTTTATTATATCAATATGAGGTAATATTATGCAAGGTATATTTTATGTCAAGTAATCTTTTGTCTGCTCGACGTAGTGATATACCGCGTCAGGAACAGCCTGTCGATCTGTCAATAAAATCGCGTGAAAGAAACGTGTTCGGTTATACAGTTGATGCCACCGCCCTTCTGATTGTGGCGCTTGCCGCGTCACCAAATCTTTCCGCCATAACTTCAAGGTTAACAGCAGATAATCTTCGTAAATCGCATGTGTTTGCGCTGCTCGCAAGGCGACCTCAGCAATACGGTCGGTTTCTCCCATCACTAATGGTTGGTATAGCTCGCGATAGCCCGCTAACATACTGGCCATCAAAAATAATTTGTCAGCCCGCATGAGCTTTGGCATCAACATGATTTCATTAACCGCGTTGCCAATGTGTGTAAACGCGTGCGCCCAGCCATTAGTGCCGATGAACCCGCGCGCATCACGTTCTAGTGCCGCATATAAAGCCACCCGATTAATCACATAATCCAACAAGTCATCAGACATAAAGGCCGTTTTTGTCCGCTGCGTAAATAACAAAAGTGACACTAACAACACACTGAACGACCGTCGATAAATCGCCGCATTGTTCACTTCAAAAATGTGAGCAAATAATTGCTCATCAGACACCAGATCAGTGATTAACCACCGCATTTGTGACTCAGACAACAATTGATTTTGAATGATATCACTCAGGAAAAAAAACGCCCCAGTGTCACGATACTTAGGCAATGGATTAGCCAGCTGTGCCACTGCCAGACGTAGTGTTTCATCTGGAACTGGCAGCAACTGCGTCTCTCCGCCATGCGCTTGCGCAGCCGCCTCCAGTTGTTGGCTATACGATCGCATCACAATCAAGGCCTGTTCACCATCCACTGGTAACGCCACCGCAGTGATGGGTTGCGGTGACAACTCGGCCAGTATTTCAGCCATTGTCTCCCCTAGTGATTGAAAAATCTCACCATCACGCGTTTTATTTTTTAAAGCAATAAATTGTGTTTGTAGTTCGCTTAATGTCATCATTACATTGAAAACCCTGTCGACTCTTTAAAGGTCGCGTTCTGCTGTTGATAACCGATACTTAAAATCAGGCCAATCCCAATTAAGTTACCTAGTAGCGATGACCCACCTTGGGAAATAAAGGGTAGTGGAATACCAGTTAATGGTAGCAAACCAATATTCATCCCAATATTTTCAAATACGTGGAACAATAACATCATCACCACACCAGTAGCAATATACGCATAAAAAGCATTTTGTGCTTTAAATGTGGCCGCAATGAGGCGATAAATCAAGATAAAGTACAGCGCGATAAGAAAGACGCCACCAATGAAGCCAAAACTTTCACCAATTACTGAGAAAATCATGTCGGACTCACGCACCGGCACATAGACCTTCAAATGGCCAAAGCCTTGTCCAGTCAGTTGGCCAGAACCAATGGCCTTCAAACTTTGATACGTTTGATACCCTGATGATGAAGTATCTTGATCCGGATGTAGCCAAGTTTGGATACGGTCAAATTGGTACAATTTGAAGCCCAAAGCATCCAAAATCTGTTTCCCGGTTGCTGATGTTACTAATGCCAATAATGTAATCCCAATTGCCGCTACTGCTGCAATGACGGGACCCAGAATACGCCAAGTCACCCCTGATACAAGGGCAACGCCACCAAAGATTGCCATAAACACGAGCAATGTGCCCAAGTCATTTTGCATCGCAATCAAAACAGCGACTGGTAAGAAGCATAATGCCATCTTACCTAACAATAACCAATCCGAATGAACATCATGATGCTCATATTGGCGATTGTGTTGGGCCACCACCCGACTTAACATCAGGATAAACGCTGGCTTCACCACTTCGGATGGTTGGAAAGAAACTGGCCCGAAAACAAACCAGGATTTAGCACCGGTCGCTGCCGCCATCCCCCGGTTATAAAAGATCAAAACGGCCACTAGCAAAAATATGCCTAAGCCGTAGGCCACTGGTGCTAATCGCCAGAGTTGAGAGGCATCAAATCGCAACAAGAAGGCAATGATAATTGACCCTAAAATCCAAAACACACCCTGCACAATTGTCGCCCGCAAAGCGGATTGCATCGTGCCATACTGTGAGTTGAGTGCTGCTTCGAAAATCGAACTCAGACCAATAATCATAAATAGCAAAAGAATTAAAATAATGCCCCAATCCAATTCTGAACCGGACGTACGATTACTCATTTGTCGTGAAGGTCGTTGCATGTTGATGTTACCTCGTTTTATGTACAAACCCTTATCATGTTCATGATGAGGGTTTTTCTGATTATTTTATTGATATAAGTTAAAACTTGCTAAAATAGCTTCAATTGCTTCGTCTTGTGTTTTCGCTTGGTTAATCACTGCTTGCTGCCCAAAATAACCAACAAAACCACGATCTGCAGGTGCAACGTAACCAATCTGTTTCTTATCAATCAAGACTTGTGTTTGGTTTTCGACAACCACAAGCTCAACACCAAAATTTTGATTTTTCTTCCGCATATTACAATCCTTTACGCCCTGATTTCATGTGTTCAAGCAGTGCCCCAGCACCTTTAGCCACATTATCTAGTGGTGAATCAGACACAACAACTGGTACTTCTAACGCGTCAGACAACAATTGGTCCATGCCATGTAGCAAGGCACCACCACCCGTGAGCATGATACCACGATCAATAATATCAGCCGCTAATTCCGGTGGTAGCTTAGCCAAAACAGAGTGCGTGGCACGAACAATTTGTTGCAACGTGTCATGGAGTGCCTCTTCGACTTCGTTTGAGTTAATCGTAATCGTTTTTGGCATCCCTTCAAAATTATCACGGCCACGCACTTCCATCGTCAATGGTTCATCAACTGGCAAGGCTGAACCAATTTGAATTTTGATTGTTTCTGCTGTACGTTCACCGACGATCAAGTTGTGACGGCGCTTAAGGTAGCCCACAATGTCAAAGTTCATTTTGTCACCGGCCACGCGAATTGATTCAGACACTACGATATCGCCAAGTGATAGCACCGCAATATCTGATGTCCCACCACCCATGTCAATCACCATTGATCCAACTGGTTTAAAGATATCCAATCCGGCACCGACAGCGGCAACCTTTGGTTCATATTCCAGATAAACCTTAGCACCACCTGCTTTTTCCGCAGCTTGAATGATCGCCTTGCGTTCGATTTCAGTGATGTTTGTTGGGGCGCAAATCATAATGTTAGGCTTTGACATGAAGCCCTTAACATTCAACTTATTAACAAAGTACGTCAACATGGCTTCGGTGACGTCAAAGTCTGAAATAACCCCATCTTTTAAGGGACGTACGGCCCGAATATTGCCAGGTGTACGACCAACCATCCGGTAAGCTTCAGAACCGACTGCTAATACACGATCTGTTTTGTCATCAACTGCTACAACAGAAGGTTCGTTCAAAACGATACCCTTACCTTCTACATAAATGAGAACATTGGCTGTTCCCAAGTCAATGCCGATATCTTTTGCCATGTTTTGTCTCCAGTTTTTTTATTTTTATAAACGGGCGTACAACGCCGACTTGTCTACATAATCTAGTCAATTATACCACAGTTGCCAATCGTTTTTGAGCTACTTTCCAAATACCGTCGCTGGTAGGACAAGGATCCAATTCGTAATAGAAATAAAGAAACTCGCCACCAAATAGCCTAAAGCAATCGCCAAAATAATCTTTAAAAAGCCGGCTTGTTTCGGCGTATATGGCATAAACTTGGCGAAATTAATTGGCTTAATTGTCCAAAATACAAAATACATGGCCAATACATTGAGACTCAGCATAACTATTGGATTCATGTTGCCCCCCTTTTTTGATCATATTATTGTAATCAATTATAACAATATGCGCGATACTTTTTTCACAGTAACCACTTGCAATAAAAAACAAGACACCGGTTCAATACGCGGCATCGTGATATTTTCATTTCTGTTGTGTCAAATCAACATCTTCCAATTTAACGATGTGAGTTTTGTGACGAATTTTGTAGCCAACGTATAATACCACGAAGAGTGGCACTGATAAGTAAGTCACTGCAAGCTTCTCTAGATTAAACTGTGAAAAACTTGCCGGATCCTGACCAATAATCACTCCAATTGAAATCACTAGCGCAAACAATGGACCAAATGGGAACCATTTTGCTTTATATTTCAATGCATTCAAATCTTTTCCCTGCGCAACGTAGGCACGACGGAAACGGTAATGCGACAGCGCAATCCCAACCCAAGCGATGAATCCGGTCAAACCAGAAGCATTCACAAGCCAAGTATAAGCCACTGACCCACCCTTCGTATTTGAAATAAAGGCCAATAAACCAATTGCAGTCGTCAAGAAGAGGGCCGCTACTGGTACGCCACGGGTTGACAATTTTGCAAAAATCTTTGGTGCTTCACCCTTACGTGCCATGGCATATAACATACGGGTTGAGGCATAAGAACCTGAATTAGCTGATGACACAATTGATGTCAAGATAACCGCGTTCATCAAACTGGCAGCAAAGGCAATCCCAGCATTCTTAAAGACAATTGTAAACGGTGATTCGGCAACATTCTTAGTTGATGCACTCAACAAGCTCGGATCACGGTAGTAAACCAAAGCCGAAATGACGAAAATAGCCATAATATAGAAAAGTAAAATGCGCCAGAAAACTTGATTGATCGCCTTAGGCACAGACTTTTCCGGATCTTTAGCTTCACCAGCAGTAATCCCAATTAACTCAGTACCTTGGAACGAGAAGCCAGCCACAACAAAGACTGACAAAATAGCTTGCGGACCACCGACAAAACCATGGTTCCCAACGGATAGGTTTTTCATCACGTTAATATCTGAATGGATAACCCCAAAAATCGTAGCGACACCCACAATCAAAAAGGCAATAATCGTGATAACCTTTATCATTGACAGCCAAAATTCTGTTTCGCCAAAGGCTCCCACGGAAAAGAGGTTAATCAAGAAAATGAACACCATAGCCACCGCTGAAAAAATCCACGATGGCGTATTGGGGAACCAAAAGTTTGACACCAAACCAACAGCCACAATATCGACGGCCAATGTGATCGCCCAGTTAAACCAGTAATTCCAACCCATCGCAAAACCCAGTGCGGGATCAACATAGCGACCGGCATAATCAGAAAAAGAACCTGATGTTGGTGAATAAGTTGCCATTTCACCTAAACTGGTCATCAAGAAATAGACCATGACACCAATTGCCAAATAGGCAACAATCGCCCCTGAAGGACCAGCTTGGGCAACCGTCACACCGGAAGCCACAAACAAACCTGTTCCAATTGAACCACCTAAAGCAATCATTGACACATGACGTGTCTTGAGATTACGTTTCATCTCACCATTATGTTCTGCCATTAACATTCTCCCTAATCGGGGCAAATAAAAAGCCCCTTTCTTGTAAATAGAAAGAGGTCTAAAAAGTTATTTTATCGTAACTTTTCAAAGCACACCACGTCGCCGTGACAGTCTAACAACTATTCGTTGTTAGCCCAATTCCCCGCTGCCTTGCGAGAAATTTCGGCAACCGCCCCTTTCGCGTAAAATCACTGTTCTTGGCGAACTCATTTACGTTACTCATGTTGGTTGCAACCTCTTTGATAACTTGAATATCATATCATCTTTAAATTAAGGTGTCAATTTCTAATACATGACGCCAATGTTTTGCATGCCGACGATACTGCTGTTCGCTCAATTGCCACCAAAAATAGCCAAAACATAGCGCCCCAAGCTCACTCGATAGCGGCATGCCATTTTGCTGCATGCGCGCTAACGCCATCAGACACCAGCCAAACACAACCAGCAACTGAATTCCCCACTGCCATTGCCAATTAGCTGTTAATCTTGGCACAATAATAACGGCAATAACCGCCAAAATCTGAAACCACCAAACTAACAAGAGGTCTGGCATCATTGGTCCCATTTTGAAACCCTTGTCCCAATAAGTGGTTAACACCGTCGATAATAATTCAACCACCAGCAACCCTAAGATCTGCGTGGCAATCAACCAACCCATGGCAATTTTATAATTGACCAAGTAGAAATACCGATAATCCCTAAAATTGCCAACCAGTAATGCGTCAATAAACCAGCAAAACCAATCCCTTGTTGTACAAACTGCGGTATAAAATTGTGTACTGCTAATTTGCCCCATCATTCATAACATGTATAAACAGCAAATTAAACCGTACCTGAATGGCCAAAATCAAAAAGAAACCACCAAAAATCAACATCAGGTATTTTCTTAATTTATCGGGTTGAATTAACATGCATTGAACTCCCTTGTCTGTTGCTCATAATCATTGTACCATTATCGCCAATATCATTAGTTGAATTTCATAATTTGGCGCTTTTTTAACTTTGTCTTTATATTCACGTGTTATAATTGTGATCCCCTATTATTAGGTTAAAATGATAGGCTAATCTAGCAACATTTTAGGAGATTAATTCGTATGGAGCCCCAACCAGATTCACGCGCGCACCGACATCAAGTGCCAAAGCACAAGCTACGCAACCTGATTTTTATTGGTATTGCCATTATTGTGTTTGTAATCGGCTGTTTTGCTTGGTTAACCATTCACAACACAAAAGGTGTTATCGATAAATCATATGCTGGTGCCGGTCTCACCAAATCCCGTGATGTATCCGAAGTGATTAAAAGCGGTCGACCAATTTCAGTTTTATTGTATGGCACGGATACCGGTGAGTTAGGTCGCACTTATCGTGGTCGTACTGATTCCATGATGCTATTGCTTATTAACCCTAAAACTGAACAAACAACCCTGATCTCACTACCTCGTGACGCCATGGTCTCAATTGACGGTTTTGAAAATACTTTCCCACAAAAATTGAACGCGGCTTACGCTTTTGGTTCAACTGCTACGTCAATTAAAACGGTAGAATCATTTTTGAACATCCCCATCGACTTCTATGCCCTCGTCAACATGGGTGGTCTAGCAACGATGGTTGATCAAGTTGGTGGTGTGTCCGTCAAATCACCACTTGATTTTACTTATAGTCAAGAAACTGCCCACAATTATGGCCCTAATCTCTACCGTTTCCACAAGGGCAGTAACAAATATGAGCATTCTGACGATAACGGTGTAACTTGGTCCGATTCAAAAACGGTGATGAATGGTGATGCTGCTCTGGCCTTTTCACGTATGCGCTATGGTGACCCGACCGGCGATTATGGTCGTCAGCAACGACAACGTTTAGTTTTAGAAGGCCTCATCAAAAAGTCAGCCAATGTGTCCAGCTTACTCAACGACAAGTTCATGGCCACTATTTCTAAAAATGTGCGAACTGACCTCACGTTTGGTGATATAACAACAATGGCTAGCAAATATATTAAAGCCAAAAATCATATTACCACCGAACACATGCAAGGCGTGACCACCAATTACCCCGATGCTGCCGGTAACGATGTCTCTTATGAAGTGATACCACAAACGGAAAAGCAACGGGTCACGGATCTCGCTAGAAAAGCCCTTGGTCTTAAAGCCGCGAAAACTGGCCGCCCTTATGGTGGTAAAATTCCATCAAGTCTCGCCAATATCGCGGCATCATTACGCCCAGCAGGCGATAACAGTAATGACGAAACCGATACAACGACAGCACAATAAAAGCACCATGCCAAATGGCATGGTGCTTTTTTATCATGTTTTATCCAAAGTAATCAATGCCCATCGCATGGCGGACATCTTTCATCGTCGCTTCCGCCACAACATTAGCACGTTCTGATCCAGTTTTTAACATTTCCAGCACCGCCGGAATATCCTGAGCAAATAGTGCACGTCGTTCACGAATTGGTGCCATTTCGGCTTCCATCACGTCAATTAAGTGCTTTTTTAGCCTCATATCACCTAGACCACCAGCCGTATAGTGTGCCTTCAATTCAGCCACGCGTTCTTTGTCAGGATCGAAAATATCAAGGTATGTGAAGACAACGTTGCCCTCAACATGTCCAGGATCGTCAATATTGATGTGCAACGGATCAGTATACATCGCCTTCACTTTTTTGGCCAATGTATCGGCATCATCAGAAATATAAATGCCATTACCCAACGACTTAGACATCTTAGCATTGCCATCGATACCAGGTAAACGCCCTTGTCCCTTCGGTGGAAAGACACCGACTGGTTCAACAAGGACATCAGATTGGTAGGCATTGTTAAATGACCGCACCAACTCACGTGCTTGTTCTAACATAGGTTCCTGATCATCCCCAACCGGCACTTTAGTGGCACGGAAAATGGCAATATCAGCAGCCTGTGACACCGGATAAGTTAAGAATCCAGCAGGGATTCCCTCACCAAAGCCTTTTTGTGAAATTTCTGCTTTCACAGTCGGATTACGTTGTAGACGTGCTACTGACACCAAGTTCATAAAGTATTCTGTCAGTTCAAATAACCCTTTGATTTGTGATTGTACAAAAATCGTTGTTTTTGTTGGATCAATCCCAGCTGCCAAATAATCCAAAGCAACTTCTGTTAGTGACTGCCGAATTTTTTCTGGATTACGCGCATTATCTGTAAAAGCTTGCGTATCAGCAATCATCACAAATGGTTCATATTCACCTGAATTTTGCATTGCCACACGATTTTTTAATGACCCAATATAATGACCGATATGTAACTTACCAGTTGGTCGATCACCTGTTAAATAAATTTCTTTAGACATTTTAACTTCCTCTATTAAAAACGTGCAACATGCACTCTACCTCTTATTATACGGTAAATTTCACAATGTTCATAGCCAAAAAGATTAAAAATACCCTTGACTTAAAATGTGATAGACATTAGAATAATATCATTATATGACGATAGGAGATTGATACGATGAAATATGCAGTAGTTGGCGCAGGCGCAATGGGATTGCGATACGGTATTCTTCTTCAGGAAAATGCAGGTGTCCCAGTGGACTTTGTTGAACCCACCCAGGCGAGCTTAGATAAGATTCGTACGCAAGGCGACAAAGTTTGGAAATCACGTGATCACAAAGACCGTCATGAAATTAAAATCAACATTTTCTCACCTGAGGAATATGATGGCGCGCCTGATGTCTGGATTTTCTTTATGAAGCAAATGCAGCTACAAGATACCCTCGATCGTCTGGCACCGAAATTCAAACCTGGTCAAACAGCCTTAGGTGCTATGAATGGCATGGGCCACATTGAAAAACTACAGCAATATTTCGATGATGAACACATTATTGGCGGTACAGCCATGATTGCGACTGTCTTAAACGATTTTGGTGACGTCGACTTTATGGGCGCAGAAGGCGCTGGTTCTTCTGTCTATGCCAATTTGACAGAGAAACCTTCCGCAACCATGGATGCGCTCCTAACTGACTTTGAAGCTGCGCATTTAAACCCAAGTTACACCGAAAATTTCATGGGTACACTGCTGACTAAAGTCTTCTTCAATGCCGTTGAAAACTCGATTGCAACGATGTTTCAATCGCGGATGGGCCAACTCATGGCTTACGACAATTTCCTGGAAGGCATTGCACGCCCACTCATCAACGAAGCTTATGATGCCGCTGAAGCTGCTGGTATCGAACTCATCGAAAGTCGTGATGATATGGTGGCGCAAGTTGACTATGTCTCAAACGTGGCCAATCCCCTCCATTTCCCTTCTATGTACCAAGACTTTGTGAAGGGACGGCCAACCGAAGTTGATTATATCAACGGCTGGATTGCGGACCTTGCGGATAAACACGGTACCCAAGCACCAAATCATCGTTTGGTCACCAATTTTGTCCACTTAGCTGAATCAATGCGTGAATTCACGCCACCTGTTAATAAGTTAGCCCCAGATTATACTGGTGCTTAATAAAAAAGCATGCTGCAGCATGCTTTTTTATTGTGCTAACAAGGCCAATGTTTCAGCGTGTTGGACACCATTAAAGTATTTATCAAGTGCTTGTTGGTAAAGGGGTGTCTCCGGCGCCACTTGATTAAATAGTGTCAAACTGGCTTGGAACTTTGGTGCATCTACTGCGCTAAACATAGTCACCGGATCGTTACCTGCCAATGCCAGCGTCGTGGCGACAATCGCCTCTAAACGCGTCCGAAGTACTGGATCTGCCAAATAAGCTTGCGCCTCTTTGGCATCAGCTAATCCATAATAAATGGCCCGCTCACTTTTACCCAAAGCGCGTAATTGCGGTAAGACGTACCACATCCAATGCGTCTGCTTTTCGCCCTGACTTAATTCTGCTAACGCATCAGTGTACGTGTTAACCCCGACAATTTCGCCGTTTTGCGCATCCACAAAGCGCTGTAAGGCTGAATCAAGCGTGATATTTTGGACAGAACCAGTTGCTTGGTACTTTCTAAATAAACGATATACGGCCTGTCCGGCAAACGTCAGGTGCACGTGATCAATCGTTTGGGGTGAGACCCACTTTTTGGCATCGATTTCCGTCTCGTCAATATCTGTTTGTTCAACCGTCCAATCCGTTAAATGAAAAACCGTCGTATAGAGTTTTGCACGGTCGCCATTTGGATAATGCGCCACAAATTGTTTGCCGGATACCGTCCCGATCAATTGCAGGTTTTTCGGGTCAGCCGTGATGCCTGCTTCTTCCGTCGCTTCTCGCGCGGCATTCTCTTGCCAAGATAATTCTGGTTCAACGTAGCCCCCAGGAAACGCCCAACCATCAAAATCCCGATTATAAATCATCAGCAATTCACCCTGTCGGTTTTCAATCACCACATCGGTTGTGGGCATCACTAATTCAAAATCGTGACCTACCTGTTCACGAATTTTTGCAACATAAGAATCTGCGTATGGCATGACATTGTTTATCCAAGTTATGACTAACTTAGCCCTTTCTTACCTTATCCTATTTTCCTCATTATAGCAGTAAATGATCCGGTACCCAATAATTGATACTGTCACACTGAAAACTTATTGGCAATTTGTTCAATATCTTTAATGGCCAGCGAGATTGTGCCATTATCATGATTGATAAATTCGACTTTTGAGCGATCTTGATAGACCGCCATTGGGATTGAAACTTCAATCCCTGAATCTAATTTGAATTTTTTCACACAGTACTTCTTTTCATATTTTGGCGTATTCTCAACTGGTACTTTGGGGTCAACCGCCTTTTCAGTTAACTTTTCTTGATATTGCGCTTGAGCTGTCAAATTATCTGGAAACACCTGTTCAGCAATTGCAGTCGTATCAATCTGGCCCGTTGACAAGCCGTCATAAATGACTACCTGAGTCATCGCTAATGCTTCATGCGCCGGGATGTCGTCAAACTTTTCAGCCACAGACTTCACCGTTCGCTTAATGGTCTGAATATTTTCTTTCAACGACGTTTCGGGTGTCAACGCCAGAAACTTTTCCGAAAAGTAGGCACAACGTTGGCAATCAATCACATATTTTTTCTCTAATAACTGATAACGTTGCGTCGTCAAATCAACGATAATCGCCTCATCGACGGTTTGACTACTAGCTGGCAAAACTGTTTGGTTCAACACCAAATTATTCACCATCTGATCGTCAATATAGGTCACAGTGTGCGCATAACGTGGTGAAAAATTCAACTTAAGTAAGCCAAAAATTGGGCGGCTAATGCCGTCGTCATCTCTGAAAAATCAGGATTAGCCAGCATCGTTGCCAGATAATCTTGCGCTGTTAAAGTACCTTGTTTCACATCCCCAGCTGACACTTTGGCGACCAGTTTTTCAATATACGTTTGTACCCAGCATTATCCAAGGGCATCTCCCCTTGTGACGCGATAAGACTACCTGTGTTCGTGTCTAGAATGTGTAACATTGCATGTTGGATAATCATCTTTGCATCCTTTAGGTTTAATTATTTTATTATATCATGCACGCGAATGCCGCTATCTTGCGCATAACAAAAAAGTCGATAAACCTTAACGGTTTATCGACTTATCACGTATTATCGCGTAGCTAATTACTTCTTGTCAGACTTGCCTTTGTGGTCCTTGCCCTTACGAGCTTCGCCCTTATCAGCTCCAGCATCTGAAGCTTCACGAAGTTCTGCATCTTCATTCACGACATCATTGTCAGTCAAAGCGGAAATGACCAACTTGCCGTCAACTAAGTCAGCAAGCAAGTGCTTTTCTTCAGGGTTTTCAAGATAGAAGTCCGTTACTTGATCACGGATTTGTTGTTCGATCACACGACGAAGTGGACGTGCACCCATTGCTTCGTCATAACCTTGTTCAATCAAGTATTCCTTGGCAGCATCAGTCACTGTCAACGTGATGCCCTTCTTAGCCAATGTTTCGTTCACATCGTCCAACATCAAGTTCACAATCTGCTCCAAATCAGTCTTTGTCAAAGCTGAGAATTCGATTACACCGTTGAAGCGGTTCAAGAATTCTGGACGGAAGTAAGGGGCCAAACGGTCCATCAATTCACCTTCGCTCTTGTCTGAAAAGCCAGCGTTTGATGTGGCAATAATCACTGTGTTCTTGAAGTTCACAACGTTACCTTGACCGTCAGTCAAACGACCATCATCCATCACTTGCAACAACAATGTCAAAACTTGTGGGTTAGCCTTTTCAATTTCATCCAATAGGACAATTGAATATGGATTGCGACGAACCTTTTCAGTCAATGTGTTGCTGTTGTCGTCATAACCAACATAACCTGCTGACGTACCAATCAACTTTGCTACGGCTGTCAAGTCTGAGTATTCTGACATATCCAAGCGGATGATGTTTTCCTTTGAACCAAACATTTCAAGGGCTAATTGCTTAGCCAATTCTGTCTTACCAACACCAGTAGGACCGACAAATAGGAAGCTACCGATTGGACGGTTACCTTCGTCAAATCCGGCACGATTACGACGGATGGCACGTGCCACCATGTTAACAGCTTCATCTTGACCAATAACCTTACCAGCCAAACGTGAACCGATTGTCTTCAAACGTTCGATATCTGAGGCACCCATTTTTGATACTGGGATACCCGTCAAACGTTCAACAGATTCAGCCACATCGTTTATTGTTGCAACAACCTTAGTTGCTTTGTCTGCGCCAGCAATTTCCTTTTCCAAGTCAGTAATCTTGTTCTTGTGCATCAAAGCAGCTTCGAAGTCTTCGTCAGAAACCGCCTTTTCTTGCTTTTCCTTAGCTTCAGCAAGTTGCTTTTCAAGACTTACCTTATCTGTAACAGGGTTCTTAGCACTCAAGTGTGCAGCTGTCATATCCAACAAATCAATGGCTTTATCTGGCAATGAACGTTGTGGGATGTATTGGATTGAATAGTCAACTGCAGCCTTCAATACTGGTTCTGGCAATTCAACATGGTGGTGCTTTTCATACAATGGCGCAATACCCTTAAGGATTTCCAATGTGTCCTCTGCTGATGGGGCATTAACCGTTACTTCATTGAAACGACGTGCCAATGCGGCATCCTTCATGATTGTGTTACGGTATTCGTCTTGTGTTGTCGCACCAATAACTGAAATTTCACCACGGCTCAAAGCTGGCTTGATGATATCAGCCAATCCCTTACCGCCATCTTGGCCACCAGTCGAACCGGCACCTAGAATTTGGTGGATTTCGTCAAAGAACAAGATGATGTTTCCGGCAGCCTTAACTTCCTTTATCAAGTTTTGGATGTTTTCTTCAAAGGCACCACGGAATTGTGTGCCAGCTTCAAGACTTGAAATATCAATTGAGAAGATTTCCTTGTCCTTAATTGCGGCTGGGACATCACCATTTACAATGGCTTGTGCCAAACCTTCAACAACCGCTGTCTTTCCAACACCGGCATCCCCAACCAATATTGGGTTGTTCTTTGTACGACGGCCAAGGATTTCAGCTGTTTCTTGAATTTCCTTGTTACGGCCAATAACTGGGTCAAGCATACCTTCACGTGCTACAGCCGTCAAGTTACGACCAAGCTTCATCAAGATACCTTCTTGCTTAACTTGTCCAGGTTGTTGTGCAGCCATGCGACCGTTACCAGCAACATGTCCTTGTCCTTGTTGTGTGCTTTGTGGCAACTTACCAGTTTGACGATATTCTGCAAATTGTTCAGGTGTTACTTCTCGTCCGTTGATCAAGTAACGACGGTTTTCAGTGTTGAAACCGTTCATGTTACCCATCATGTTGTTAAAAATTTCGTTCATGTCAGATCCGAATGGATCATTGAAAAAGTTGTTATTTGCCATAAGTATATTCCCCTCTTATCTTAAGTTATAATCAAAATCATCTGTGTCAAGCCCCAATTACGCTGATATCAAATAACGGTTCAACGTCTCTCAGGGTTGAAATAAAAATTTTCTAGATCGCGAAGCACTTCCCAAGCAGCCTTATTTTGGGCCTTAGCAAGTGCATCCAAATCTCTGACATTTAAACTAGTTGCGTCTGATTGTGTTTTGTTAAACGATTTATGAAGCGTTGTATAGCTGTAACCAGACGCCTTCGCTACCCGATAAATCGTGAGCGAATTATCAGCTAAATACGCCTTAATATCAAATCTCATGGTCGTTTGCTCCAACTGATTTATCTATTTTGTCTGGCCGCGCACATGAACGTGATGTCGGTCAATAAAGTTTATGTTCCGCTTCATTCTCACACATCCCCTTTACGACTATTATAACACTTTTGTATTATAGCGCAAGTATAAAACACTCACTTTTGTAAATTATTTTATCAGCCCAGAGCTGTTATACTGAATAGATAACAACGTCACCATGGCATTGCATTGCAGAAAGGACATGTGCGTGATCCACGTACATCATAAACATGACAGAAAATACAAACAAAAAACGGGCTTATGCACAAAAAGCACGGCCAACATCCGGCAAAAAGTCCTATTATGGTAAAAAATTTGATCCCCGTCGACAAGATCGTCGCCAAGCAACCGGCGACGGGGTCGATGTGCGCATCGGTCAAAATTTTCCACTCACCATTAAGCGTTTAGGGATCAACGGCGAAGGTATCGGCTACTTCAAACGTAAAATCGTATTCGTCCCCGGTGTTTTACCTGATGAAGTCGCAGTCGTTAAGGTAACCGATGTCCAACCAAAATACATCGCAGCTAAAGTGCTCAAAATCCGTGAAAAGTCCCCTAGTCGGGTCGCCCCACGCGATGAGTACGCCGATGAAGTCGGTGGTTTTGAACTGGAACACATGACTTATCCAGCACAATTAGCCTTCAAAAAAGACGTGATTGCCCAAGCCTTAGAAAAGTTCCAACCACGCGGTTGGACTGATTATGACTTGCGCGATACCATTGGTATGGCAAACCCCTATGAATACCGCAACAAAGCGCAATTCCCTGTGCGAAAAATTGGCGATAAGCTGAGCGTTGGGATGTACAAGCGCAGTAGTCATGATTTAGTTGACTTACCTGTTGTGCACACGCAAGATCCAGCAACCATGAAAGTACTGCAGACAGTCCGTGATTTGCTGGATAAATTATCCGTTTCGATTTATAACGAAGATAAAAATCGTGGGACTGTCAAAACCATTGTCGCGCGTGCGTCACATACTACCGGCGAAGTCCAATTGACCTTTGTCACCAATACTGATGGCTTCCCTGGTGATGTCGCCTTAATTGAAGCCATTAACCAAGCCCTCCCAGAGGTCACAGGTATTTTTCAAAACTTTAATCCTGGCCGAACAAGCATTGTTTGGGGTGAAGAAACCATCAAATTATGGGGGAAAGATTACATCGAAGAAACGATTATGGGGAAAACTTTTCAGTTATCACCCCGTGCCTTCATGCAATTAAACTACACCCAAATGACCGTTGTTTATAACGAGGCCCTTGCTGCCCTTGATTTGACTCATCCGGATAAACTCGTGGATGCTTATGCTGGTGTCGGCACAATTGGGCTGAGTTTGGCAGATAAGGTCGGTGAAGTACGCGGTATGGAAATCATTCCAGAAGCCGTCGATGATGCCAACATTAACGCTGAAATCAACCACATCACCAATGCCAAATACGAAATTGGCACGGCAGAAGAACTCTTTCCAAAATGGCAAGCAGAAGGTTGGATCGCCGACGCCCTCGTTGTAGATCCACCGCGTACTGGTTTAGACACTGCCTTGCGTCGTGAAATTCTACGTACCAAGCCAGAAAAGTTTGTGTATATTTCTTGCAACGCGTCAACTTTAGCACGAGATTTAGTTGATCTCACCCAAGCTTATCAGGTGGAGTATATTCAAAGTATCGATATGTTCCCACAAACTGCCCGTTGGGAAGGCGTCGTGAAGTTAACACGCCGTGCTTAAAACATAAAAACAGCCAAACCATCAATGGTTTGGCTGTTTTTAGTTTTATCATTCTGATTTCTTCATTTTTTTCACTGCAAAGTAACTCATTAAATAAAAGACAATCATCACAATAATCATTAACCCAGCGTAAAGATAACGACCAGATTTCATACTAAGCAACGCATCAAAGTGCGGTATTCTTGCAATAATACCCATAATACCAAAGGCCAACGCTACAATCACAAAAGGCGTCCACATCTGTTTATCTGTCAATCGCAGATAAACAATTCCGCCTATTAACCAACCTAACAAAATAACACCAATCCCCCAAATGCCATCAAGCGATATTCTGACCGGAGTTTTCACCAAAATAGTGATTAAAGATAGCGGCGCCAACGCAATAATACCTATAAGACACCAAATCAGCCATTGCATCACCTTATGCAAGCGCCACGTCGATACGCGATAAATCGTTAGCGCAAGGTACTTAAAAAGTATCGTAACCATTAGCAAGGCATACAATCCAGTAATTAACATGGCCCCCACATCAGTTGGTTTACCTGTTGTCGTCAATGTTGGAAAGATGGTAATGCCTATATAACTCCCGACAACTATCAGCGCGAGTTTAACCACCGCCCAAAAACTTCTGGGTACTTCTGCCAAAAATGCATCCGCTACCTCTTTTGGCTCTTTTCCGAAATAATCAACTGCAGATAGGCCATCTTTTTGGGCAGCAAGAATATCCTGTAATACATCAAGTAAGAATGATTCAATCTGCGCCTCATCACGCGAGACACTTTGAAAGCGCAAATAAAGTAGCAAATCATTATAGTAGGCTTTATTTTCATCATTTAAATGTTGCCGCAATTGGTTATTTTCTTCAATCATCTGATTTGTGTTCATTTTCTCTCCCCCTCAATCATGCGATTAACGACATTTGCTAAGATATCCCACTCCAAAAGAAATGCCTGCTTTTCAACTTCCCCAGCTGGTGTCACATAGTAATACTTACGGTCTGGACCTTCTTGCGACGGTTGCATTTTCCCAATAATTAACCCACGCCTTTCCATTGCAGCTAATAGCGGATAAATTGTCCCTTTTGGAATACCTTCTAGGCCATAGTCATTCATTTGCTTACTAATGCCGTAGCCATAATCGGGTTTTCGTGACAAAATAATGAGCATCATCCCTTGTAGAATGCCTTTCAACATTTGACTCGACATATTTTGCTTCATGTGAATACGACCTTTAGAACTATATTGTTTAACATACTAGTAGTATATAATATTTTTACTATATTGTAAAACATACTAGTGAACAAAAGAAAAAGCAGTGATTTAAAATCACTGCTTTTTTGATGCCGACTAGCGGATTCGAACCGTTGACCCCCTCATTACTAGTGAGATGCTCTACCAACTGAGCTAAGTCGGCAACGCCAAGTACTCAAGTATACCCAAGTTATACTAGATACCCCAGAGAACAAATTGTTCTCTTAGTACGGGTGACAGGAATCGAACCTGCACGCCTTGCGGCACTGGAACCTAAATCCAGCGCGTCTGCCAGTTCCGCCACACCCGCATTTAGTTGATTAGACAACTATATTAGTTTACTTTAAATTCCAACATTCGTCAAGACTTTATTTCACTTTTTTCCTTCAACTGATAGGCCCGTGTCATAAGATCAAGTAAAATTCCATTTTCCACTAAAATCTGCCACATCCCTGGCGTGTATTTCTCCCCGCGAATGATCGCTGACAACACCGCACGCACTAAATCATAGTCTTCTGACGTAGCGGCAATCTCTGCCACAACGGCTTCTGGCACCCCTTCATGAAAACCATGTTGTCGTAAGGTGCGGTCAAAATTACGATCAAACTCAGCTGACTTAAAGTAACTTTGCGCGAGTGCCAAAATATCAACTGAATAGGCTGGATATGGGCCAGCTGGCCAGGGAATTGGTTGGCCTTTAGCTGATGCCAATACGGCAATATTTTTTTCAAAGTTAAATGCTTGCATAACTAAACCCCTACTAGATTATACTCAGTATCTAGTATAGCACATTACTTACTTTTTGTCAGTATAAACAATTCAGCAGCAAACTGTACCACCACGCGTAGGATAGCATAAACTGGCACAATCAAAATCACCCCAACAATGCCCCATAAGTTACCTGCAACCATCAATAAAATCATAATTGTTAACGGATAAATCGCCAAACTTTTACCAATCACATTTGGATAAATGAAGTTCCCATCCAATTGTTGCACAATCGTCATGACAATCAACACCAGTACCACTTGTTTCCAAGATTGCGTGCTTGCAATAATGAGGGCTGGCACCACACCAATCCATGGCCCAAGGTAAGGCACAATATTTGTAATACCGGCAATAATCCCAAGCAACCAAGCATAGGGTTGTCCAATTAAGAGATACCCAATGGCCATTGACGCACCAACGAAGCCCATTTCAATTGCTTGTCCGGAAATATATTTTTCAATCGTTGTATCCATCTTTGTGGTGAGTTCTGATATTATTTCCGCATGTCGTGCAGGAAATAGCTTTTGAATGGCGGGCACCAAGCGATTCCCATCACTTAACATATAAAATAAAATGACTGGAATTGTGACCAAGTTAATGGTCACCGTTGTGACTGTTGAAGCAACAGTGCCAAGTGTTCCAGCAGTTACCGTCAAAAACGAGCCTGCATATTTGCCCACTGCTGTTTTAACTTGTTCCACATCAACCGACAAATGAAGCGCATCAAACCATTCACTCTTGACGACTTCTGTCGCGATGCGTTGCGCATCATTCACAAAGCTTGGCAAAGCATTTACTAAATTCGTAATTTCTTGAATTAACGTTGGCACCAACACAACGAGTGCCCCGACAATCATGGCTAAAAACCCCAAAAATGTGATCACAACCGCTACTTGATGTGGTATCACCTTACCACGGATTTTAATTTTTTGAATCAGTGAGACCAGTGGCTTTAAAATATAATACAGAAAACCAGCGACCACCAAAGGCGCAAAGACCGTCGAAATGAAAACCTGAATCGGGCGCATCAAAAAGTCAAAGCCAGAGACGATATACACCAGCAGTGACAGCGCTAATAATTCAATTGTCCAAAAAAAGAGTTGTTTTAACTTAGGATTTGGAAACATGTGTGTTATTCCTCCAACGCATTCAGTAATTTGTGTTGTACTGTGGGCAGTGATAGGTGCTGCCACTGATCAGGCGTCAAGTATTGTCGATTATCAGTTAATGGCAAGTCTCGTTTCACAAGCCAAATTTCCCACCGGCGATGTGTAAAGACGTGCACAATGGGTTTAATATGTAGCTGTTCACCGACAAATTGCTCAATATTTTGAATTTCTTCCAACGGGAAAGTCCAAAAGCCCGATAACAAACCAGTATCTGGCCGTTTTTCAAAAAGCAGACGCCCATCTTTTTCTGAAACAGTTGCCATATACAGTTGCTTAACTGGCTTCTGCTTTTTTGTTTTAACCGGATAAGCCATTTCCACACCATCGCGATAAGCTGCGTTAAAGGCCCGTACCGGTGAATCCGCGCTGTTAGGATTTTTAGCTGTCATATAACTTGAACCCAGGTCCATGATAGCTTGGTTAAAGTCTCCTGGTCGATCAGGATCAACGATTGGCAAGATGGCATCGTAAAAAATCTTGCGCGATTTTGGTTGTGCAATATCAGCGTCAATTTTTAGTAAACGACTAAACACGCGATAAGCATTCCCATCCACAGCCGGCACGACTTCGCCAAAGCTAATCGAAGCAATGGCTGCTGACGTATAAGGGCCAACACCTGGTAAGACTTGCAGATCATCAGCACTTTCCGGCCAATGCCCATGTAAATCATCCACAACAAAACGCGCCGCTTTTTGTAAATTCCGCACCCGTGAATAGTAGCCTAGCCCTTCCCAAAGCTTTAACACTTGTGCTTCTGGCGCACGCGCTAAATCCTGAACGGTTGGTAAAGCCTGCATAAACCGTTCATAATATGGCAGCACAGTATCCACTTGGGTTTGTTGCAACATGATTTCTGATACCATAACCCGATAGGGGTCATGATCAACACGCCAAGGTAATGTCGCACGTCCCTCACGGTCATACCAATCCAGTAATGTGCGACGAAAATTTTCAATTGTTTCTTCTGACCAAAATTCCATAATACTATTGTACCCTAAGTTAGCCTGAATTTAGCACGGGTGATTCGCAAAGCCTTGTTTTTTCGGGATATATAACGTATAATAATATCTTGTATGTAAAACATTTAAAAAGGAGTACCCATCATGGCATTAAAGAAGCCGCTTAATTCATTCGCCCGTGCTCGCAAGGTCGGACACAACTCAGCCAAGAAGCAACGCCAAATTGCGATTGCAAAGTTGCAACAATGGGCAAAAGGTAAGTCAGAAGAATTACCTGAAACAAAGTAATCACATCTGATCCCTAAAAAAACCAGTACATGTACTGGTTTTTTTGTTTGCCCTTTTTTCATATAAAAGCGCTTATTTATGGTACGGCGAGCCTTGTTGAATCATAAAGGTCCGATAAATTTGTTCAACCAACACCAAGCGCATTAATTGATGTGGCAGTGTCAGCAGACCAAAACTCATTTTCATATTGGCGCGTTGCTTGATCGTAGGATCAAGCCCTAGCGAGCCACCAATAATAAACGTGATGTCTGAATAACCTGCTAAGGTAACATCTGCTAGTTTTTGCGCAAACGCCTCTGAAGGAAATTGCTTGCCTTCAATCGCTAGTACAATCACAAAATCGCGTGCCCCAATTTTTTCTTGAATCCGCGCCCCTTCTTTCATGAGAATTTGTTGATTCTGGGCTTCACTTGCTTTATCTGGTGTTTTCTCATCGGCTAATTCGATAATGGTTGTTTTAGCAAAACGTGATAATCGCTTCGTATATTCCGCAATTCCGGCTTTCAAGTAGTCTTCTTTTAATTTACCGACAGTGATAATTTTAATGTTCATAATGGTTAACACCTTTATATTTTCTTAAACTTTTTCATCATGATGCAAACATTTGTATCTGACAACTTATCCACAATTTGTCATACGAACAAGATAAATGCAACATCGTAATATGCCTATTATACCAGCACTTGACCTGTTCGCATATTTTTTTATCCACAGTTTTGAGCACATTTTAAACAAAACGTGGATAACTTTTTCCACGTTTTTGAATGGCGTTTTAGCCAATTTTCACCCACCATTCTTGACCTTATCCACAGTTTTCCACTTTTTTATCCACAACTGTGGATAAGCACAGATGTTCCCTTAACATTGCCACAGAAAAAATGGCTAATGTTCCTATTTTCAGTCACTATCTTGATTTCATTCGTTTTTTAACGACCCTCACGTCCTAAACGCAAACATTGACGCGCTATTGACATTATTGATCAAAAATTTACGAAATCACGCCGATTTTGCCGTTTTTATCGCCGATTTAATGAAAACTTAACAAATAAAACTAGTTTTCAACATGACCCCACCGACTTATCCACATTTTATCGACTTTTACACCGATTTATCAACATTTTCAGACGATTTATTAACATTTTCAGAAAACAGCAGCTCATCTAATTTGTAAAAAATGTGTAAAGAAAAAAGTTAACGCGCACGTTAACTTCCTAATTTTTGTGTTAATTTAACTTTAACAGTCTTTTTCTCTGCTTGGTGATAATAAGTAATTGTGACCGTATCATTAAGATCATGCTTATATAATTCTTCACGCAAGTCAGCTTGCCCCGTCACGGTTTTGCCATCAATCCCAGTAATCACGTCGTATTTCTGAATACCAGCTTTAGCCGCTGGTCCATTAGGAGTTAAACTCATGACAACAACGCCGCCCTTAACTGTATCTGGGATCTTCAACAGTGACTTTTGGTCATCAACCGTCACAGCTGATAATTCAACTAATCCAATGCCAATAGCTGGACGCGTCACTTGGCCATACTTGACCAACTTATTAACAATATCCACCACTTGATTTGACGGAATAGCAAATCCCATCCCTTCAACACTCGTACCTGAAGCAGAAGAAGATAGTTTCATTGAGTTAATCCCAATCACTTGGCCAGCAAAATTAATTAATGGACCACCGGAATTACCAGGGTTAATGGCCGCATCGGTTTGAATAACCGTTGAGCCCCCATAATTTTGCCCATCTTCAGAAGAAGACTCCACCAAACGCTTCTTAGCCGAAATAATCCCCTCTGTGACCGATGAGGCATATTGTGCGCCCAACGGTGAGCCAATAGCCAAGACCTTCTGCCCCACTTGGATTTTATTGGAATCACCAAATTCGGCCGTTGTGGTCACCTTGTCGGCCGCGATCTTTAACACCGCCAAATCCGTCATGGCATCCTTTCCAACCAACGTAGCCGTCACTTTTTGCCCATCATGTAACATGACTTGAATTTGGGCTGCTCCGTTAATCACGTGATTATTCGTCACCACATAGGCCGCATCCCCAGACTTCTTGTAAATCACGCCTGAGCCTTCAGACACTTCTTGAAAAGAATCTTTGCCCGTTTGAGAGAAATTCAACACAGAAACAACCGCATCTGACACTTTATTGTAAGCTGAAGTCGCCGTTGCATCCTTGGGAATTGTCACCGTCTTATCAGCCTTGGTGGTGACTTTTTGTTGTGATTGTTGCATATCTTCTAAGCCGCGCTGCCCATACAACATCGCCCCACCACCAAGAGCGCCAGCAACTGCGCCGGTTACGATAATTTTTGTTAATGATTTATCTGCCATATTATTCACCCATCTATTGCTTTGTTTTAAGTGTATCGATTACAAATTAATATTAAATTAAATTATACCGATAAATTATCCCCTGTAAAGGCATTGATCTTTAAAATGTATTTATCACGACCGCTATGTGCTTCAAACGCCCACACTGGCAGATAAATATCATAACCATTCACTGTTAATATTTTATCATAGTACAAGTAACCCTCAGATAAACGATCCCCACTATCCAATTCATTATACCGGTACAGCGCAACAATCGCCTCTTCTTCAGAGATAAGTGGCCGATCATCACGAAGCTTTTGACTATTGATTAACTGCCGTTTCACCACGTTGATTGGCTTGCCATTTTTATCATAATGAAAAACCATTGTGCCTGGCGCCGCCATCACCGGTAAACCGTTGACGACTTGGGAATAGACTTTATCCCCGTTTGTTTTATTGGCAGTTAAAATCGGATTATAGCGGTACCCCGCATCGTAAGCAATCACATTAGGTGACAGACTTGTCGGCTCACCATCGCGCGGTTTCAGCCCTTTAGCTGTGCGGAATTCGCCAACCAACTCTTCCGCATCGCCTGCCGTTGTTGTCGCGAGATCACTTGGTAAGCGCGTAATTTCTGACTTTTTAGCATGTTGCGCGGCCAGATAACTTTTATAGTTAATCGTCGTGCTAAAACTCGGCAACTTAATACCTTGCTTTTTCATCTCCAAAATAATATTTGCGTTAGCATCCGCAACTTGGATCGGTGCGACACGGCCAGCCTGCCACCAATTAAATAGGAAAATGTCCAGCAAAACAAACAAAATCAACATGAGCACGGTAATACGTTTAAATTGCATGACTGCCTCCTTTTTGTTTTGCCTATCACTATTGATTAGCTTTTGCTGCTATATAAGCTGTGACACTATGCCAACCGTCTGATGTTTCAATCATCCAAGTTGGCACCGTGTTGACCGCGGCTTGACTATCTTTATTAACCAGCCACTCATAACCTGGCGTAATAAAGTTATAATCACTTGGCTTGACGCCTGCATCACGTAATTGCTTTAAGACATCAGCAGTTGACGGCAAGGTCACATCTGGCTGATTATTAGGAACTGGTACCCCTAATTCATTGAGCGAATAGGTACTCGTTTGTTGGCCATTTTGTGACATATCAATATGAATCGCGCCACTTTCTGATTGGAAATAAACCGGAAAGCCTTCGACATATGTCCGATAGGTCACTGATTGGCCAAGATTCTGGCTTTCAAAAAAACGCGTATCGGTTAAGTTAAGTTGTAATAAGTTGATTTGTGCAAAACTCAAATTCAAACGCTCAAGGTAAGACTTTGGCAGCTTATTTTTAAGGTTATTGTCCTCAAAGGTGACCGTTTCCCACTCAGGGTCATAAGTCACTTTTTGATGATTTAATTTGTTGGTGTAAACCGTTTTATGACCATCTTCAGATATCACGAGTTGGTTCATTGTCCCCAATAACGCAGACACATACATTTTAGGGTCACGGCGGTTCACTAGGTAAGAATAGACTGGTAGCTTGAACGCACCCTTGTAGTTCAATTCGGCGCGTCCTTGCTGCGTTTTAAAGTTAACTGCGGTATGTTTAGGGAGCTGATTGACCATACGCCAGACGTCATCGTCATCCAATCGCGCCACTTTAACCGTGGTGATCTGTCGCTTTTTGGTATTTACAAAATAACCATTATTAGACTGATCAAGCGCCAACACAAAGTAATCAAAGTTAAGGGATTTTTGGCGTTCAACTTGTTGATTATAACGTGTATTGAAATAATCAATTGGGATCACATCTGGATAACGCAAGACTAAAGCACTTTTGGTGCTTAAAATTTTTTCTATCCGCTGCGTACTGACCGTGGTTGTTTGCTCATCGGAAAAACGCGCTGACATCAGTGCGTTCCTAATCGTTTTCACTTGTTTTGAGTCAGTCTTCAGGACAACATGTTGCTGGCCATTCGCTTGGGTAACAATAAACTGTGTGGGCCGAAAAACCTGAATGAGCTGCTGGTTGGATTGCTGTGTTGCCGATTGGCTGGCTGTTTCCGTTGGCCCAAAAGACTTAAAAGTAAAGACACTTAACACTACCGAAGCGCCAATCGCAAGGACCAAGAGCACATTCAAAATGGTTTGTTGGAGAAGAAATGGTTTATTCCGCATCCCAATCATCCTCCTCTAAATCTGCATCCTCCACATATGCTAACGAAATATAGAAGGTAGACCCTTTATTTTCAACGGAATCAACCCAAATACGACCATTAAACTTTTCCACGACTTCTTTTGAAATCGCAAGTCCTAAGCCAGTCCCACCTTGAGCGCATGACCGTGACTTATCCACACGGAAAAATCGGTTAAAAATATTATCCAAATCTTTTCTTGGAATCCCCAACCCTTGATCTGAAATACTTAAAATTGCCCGTGTCTTCGTTTTAATTAAGCGCGCCGTAATTGTGCCGCCATCAGGCGAGTACTTCACCGCATTATTCATAATGTTATCCAACACTTGGGTAAATTTATCGGGGTCCACTTCAACCCAAACATCTTCATTAGTTAATTCGCGTTTAATATTGTAGCTTTTGTTTGGTGTGTCAGCATTTTTAGCATCGTTTTCAATAATCATATCGAAACGATTTAAGACAAAATTGAACAGACTATTGAGGTTTACCACCTCAAGTTTCACATCCATCGTCCCTTGATCCAAACGGGATAACTCCAACAGGTCGTTAATCATCCGAATCATACGTTGCGTTTCATCCTGAACCACGCCCAAAAAGTTTTGCGCCATTTCAGGGTCATTAATCGCCCCTTCAGCCAACGCATCGACATAAGAACGCACAGAGGTCAACGGTGTCCGTAATTCGTGTGACACGTTGGAAACAAACATGCGGCGTTCAGAATCAATCCGTTGTTGCTCCGTAATATCATGTAAGACCACAACGAGACCAGAGATAAAGCCGGATTGCCGTTTAATTAAGGAAACATAAGCTTGAACGACTACTTCCTTGCCAGCATCTGACAAATCAACCTGGAAATCGTCCAGATTTTCCAACATATCACGCAACGTACGCTTACCACGCAGATGTAGCAAATCCACCACATGTTGTCCAATCGCTTCTTCGCGATCGACGCCGACAAAATCTGCCGCTGCCTGGTTAATAATCGTCACTTCACCCCGTCGGTTAGCTGCTAAAACACCATCCGCCATATGCGTGAGCACTGAATCCAGCCGGTTACGCTCCGCATTGACCGTTTCCGTGGATTCCTCGACTCGCGTGGAGAGTTCGTTAACTGATTGGGCGAGATGGCCGATTTCATCAGAACCATAGATATGATTGACCATCGAATAGTCACCATTCGCAATTTTAGTCGTCTGTTCATCAATTTGTTCAATCGGCCGTGTTAAAGTATGTGCCAAGAATAGCGCCAAACCAATGCTGGCCACTAAAGCAATTAAACCAGCAATAATAAAGAGTCGCATCACGCTATTAACATGTTGATAAACTGGTGCCAAACTGGCAGCGACAACAATGACCCCACTCACATCACGGACACGACCGGACGTCACCCCTAGCGGTATCGTTAATAATTCTTTACGATCACCATTATCATTGATAATGCGCGTCTTTAAAAAAGATTGCTCACCAGCAATCGCCTTTTGGGCATTTAAATCCGTTGTTTTTTGCCCAATGGTTTGCTGACCAGAAACAGATAACGTCCCACGAATTGTGCCCGTACGATCGATAACCTGCGCTTCTTGCAAGTTATCATTATTTAAACTCGATAACACATCTTGAATCTCGTGGTTACCGGCATTTGTATCCGGATTTTTAAGTGCCGTCGTAATTTGATCGGTCACATATTTGGGTAATGTAATTTGTTGCTGAAAAGTCGCCAAATTTTGCTGTTCAATTTGGCGTACAAAAAACGCACCCAAAAGTTCGAGTGCGATAATCATTAGCAACACAAAAACGAGGGTGATGCGAAAACGGATAGATTTAAAAAAACTGATCGTACTGTTCATAGTTACTGACGCCTTGCGTCTGTCTCCTTGCGATATCCATACCAAAATAGCGTTATCATCGCCTATTTCAACCTGCAAGGTATGAAACGATGCGACTTATTCTGCTTCTGGGCGTAAGTAATACCCAACGCCGCGGCGCGTTGCGAGCCAGTTTGGGTGACTTGGGTTGTCTTCAATCTTTTCGCGTAAGCGACGGACAGTGACATCAACCGTGCGGACATCACCAAAATAGTCGTAACCCCATACCTGTTGCAACAAGTGCTCACGGGTCATCACTTGCCCAATGTGTTGAGCAAGATAATACAACAGTTCAAATTCACGGTGTGTTAATTCAATATCCTGCCCCGCTTTTGATACCATATAGGCTTGGGGATGGATCGTTAAATCACCGAGTTCAATATCTTCTGTATTGACGACTGCATCATCTGAATGTTGCGCAACTGCCTTACGACTACGCAAGTTAGCTTTGACACGTGCGACTAATTCTCGGTTAGAAAAAGGCTTCGTCACATAATCATCCGCACCCATTTCTAGACCCAAGACTTTATCAATTTCAGAATCCTTGGCTGTCACCATAATGACCGGAATTTCTGACTTTGAACGAATTTGACGCAATACTTCAACGCCATCAATTTCGGGTAACATTTGATCTAATAAAACAAGATCTGGCTTTTCGTCACTGAACATGGTTAATGCTTCTTGACCATCCGCTGCCGTGACAACATCATAGCCTTCTTTTGTTAAATTAAACTTTATGATATCTGAGATTGGCTTCTCATCATCCACAACCAAAATTTTACTCATGGATATGCTCCTCACGCGTCTTTGCTAGTTTATTTATGGCAGATTGCAAGAAATAACTTGAACGAATTTAGTGACGTAGATTAAGTAAGAAGATCTCGATTGGTGT
>NZ_BMWM01000021.1 GCF_014651235.1 Leuconostoc lactis KCTC 3528 = DSM 20202
TTAATTTGTTTTGAAATTTTAGTCATAAATAAAACCCCGAAAGTTGCTTTAACTTTCGGGGTACACCACAATTGTGTGCCTTTTTTATGTGGTGTTGTGTCGGTTTAGCGTGCTGATTTAAAGTAAAAAATGAGTAGGCCAAAAATTAGTAGGGATAAACTAATTGCCAGCAAATTAAACCAACCAAATCCAATTAAGACGCCGCCGTGTGATTGGAAGAGCGCTGCCACGGTGGTCCCTAAAGCACCCATAAACATTTGTGTTGATTGAATAATAGCTGTCGCATCAGATTTTACCGCATCAGCTTGTTCAGCAATTGCAGCGGTTTGTGCATTTGTATACGACATATTTCGGCCAAGAATAAACAAGATATAGAGCACAATCACTAAAATGAGACTTAACTGTTTCGTCAAAATAGTCAACACGATAACCGTGATGGTGAAAACACTATGACCGATATATATCGGCGTTTTAGCACCGGTTTTGTCATACATACGACCAAATAAGGGGTTAAAAAAGGCGCCTAACAGGGTACCTGGTAATAAAGCAAACCCTGCCCAGAAACTTGACGTGTGTTGAACATTTTGAAGATAG
The DNA here is from genome assembly GCF_014651235.1 of Leuconostoc lactis KCTC 3528 = DSM 20202. Lineage (GTDB taxonomy): Bacteria > Bacillota > Bacilli > Lactobacillales > Lactobacillaceae > Leuconostoc > Leuconostoc lactis. The sequence goes on from NZ_BMWM01000021.1 coordinate 595, forward strand.
GTTGGGATAATTAAATTTAACCCTAACATGACAAACATATACAACGAAATCGCAATTAATAAGGCGGTAAATTTTAATTGTGTCAGCAGTTTCAAGTTTAGGAATACTTTTTGTGAGGTATTGCTACGCCGAATAAAAGCCAGCAGCATGATGACGGCTAAACTTAAATAGGCCCAATTCAAAGTGCCAGATTCAAGTTTATTGACCACTAGTAAGGCTGCCGTTAGCGACACAGCGAGGAGCGCGAAAGCCACAGCGTCAAATGATTTGGTGATGGGTGGCTGTTTAATTTTACCAATCGTCCACCAACCCAGTAGTAAAGAGACGAATGGTGCGATTAATAGAATAAAGAAAATAGACCGCCAACCCAAAATTTCAACTAAGGCACCGCCGTAAGTAGGACCAAATGATGGTGCCAACCCAATCACGAGTGAGGCGAGCCCCATATAGGTACCAACGTGTTGCGCTGGTACGACATCAACAACATAGTTGAAGACTAACGGCATGGCAATGCCGGCAGCAATGCCTTCTAAAATACGACCGATCAAAAGCCATGTAAGTGTTGGGGCAAAACCACTGAGCAGCGTGCCAATCAGGAAAATGAACACACTGCTCAACCATAGCCACCGACTATTAAAACGCTTAATTAAAAAAGCACTGGTGGTGATCATAATCGTGACGGCTAAGAGATAAAGTGTTGTCACCCACTGAATCATATTTAAGTCGCGATTAAATTCTTGTGATAGCACCGTAAAGGTGACATTCATGGCGGTTTCAGCCATAATACCTGAGAAGGCGACGACTGATAGGGCGACAATCGCCAAAAGTTCTTTTAACGCTACTTTTTCTGTCATGCATAAACTCCTTAAAAAAGCTGACGTGTCTTTCCAGACATGCCAGCTTTGCAATACGATCAATTGCGCTGATTAAAATTGAATTACAATTCATTTAGTCTATAATGAATTTTCTGGCATGTCAAGTGATTAGTGACAATTTGGCACGATATATTATTAGAATAATTTTTTATTAGTCAGTATGCAGTATAGCATTAAAAATTATTAAATCTTAGTTTATGAGACACTGTCTCATGATACGATCATAATAGTAGAAATTTAAAAAGTGTGACAGAAACAATGAAATTAAATAAAATTTGGTTGCTGATGGCGTTATCAGTAGGTGTGGGGAGTGTTTTTTTCATCATGAAGACGACACAAGCAACGCGTGGCTTTAAACCAGTACCAGCTGCTCAACTTGATCAACGGCTTAAAAGTCAATATCCTGAATTTTATAAAACAATTGCCAATAACAAAGGGACGTTAACAGCTAATCATTTAATTGGTGTACCTGGATTAGGGGGCGCACGTTCTGTTGGGCAGACAAAGCAATGGCAATATACAACGAATATGACGCCGCAAAGCCTTACGTTAAATGACAAATATATCTTTGTGAGTGCTTATGATCACACGAAACAATTAAATTCGGTGTTGTTTGTGATTGACCGCAAAACCCATCAGCAAATTAAAACAATTGCCTTAGCAACACGGGCTCATGTTGGTGGGATTACGATTGACGATCGCACGCAAACCCTATATCTATCGGATGATAGTCAAGGCGTGACAAAATTAGGGCGCATTCAAATTAGTAAACTGGTTAAGTCCAAAAAAGATCAAATTTTGACGCAATTTGATGATGTCATCACGTTGGCAGATATCAAAACTGCGGCGACAATTGAATACTACCAAGATGCCATTTGGGTTGGCACATTTAGCGCTAACAAAAATGGACTGATTCAACGTTTTCCCATTAATCGCAGGACCAATACGTTGCTGACTGATCCAGACGGACAAGCACCAACGGGTAACCTGAATCGTGATACCAAGCTTCAAACAGCAAACGGCCACATTCAAGGCATCAATTTCTATCATGGAAATTTATATATTACTTTTTCCTATGGTAAGCAGCCCGCTGTTATGATGCGTTATCAGTATGATGCGACAACCAATGAGTTTACCTATGCTGGGACGATGGCGCAATTGCCACCTTATTTAGAAGGCATTGATTTTCAAGGGGATAATATTTGGCTTATTTTTGAATCCGGCGCCAAAGCTTACCGCAAGAAAACACCAATCATCGTTGACCGAATTTTACAAACCGATATTTCAAATTTTGAGTTTAAGTGATAAAAAGTGTCTTTGCTGACAAAATATCAGAATTTAATCAGGAAATAATCAAGCGTCACACGCAACATCAGTCTATACTTGAGAGAAACCTAACATAAAAAGGATATCAACACATGTTAACAGGGATTATTTCAAGTTTACTCAATTTTAATGTCTACTTGCCGCAACTGGCACACCAAAATCCAATCTTGGTTTATGGGATTTTATTTGCCTTAATCTTTATTGAAACAGGGCTGGTAATCTTGCCGTTTTTACCAGGTGATTCCATCTTATTTTTAGTCGGATCATTGTCGACGTTATCGTTTAATGGCCTGAACTTTTTGCTGTTAGTGGTATTGTTAGTGCCGGCAGCAATTCTGGGTGATTTTGTGAATTTTGAAATTGGGGAACATTTTGGGCCTGTCCTGTCTTCGAGTCGTTGGGGGGGGCTAAGTTAATCAGCCGTGACAAAATGGAAAAGTCGCAAAACTTTTTTGATAAACATGGTGCCAGTGCCATTATTTTGGCACGTTTTACGCCAATCGTCCGAACGTTCATCCCATTTTTGGCCGGTATGAGTCATATGCAATATGCTAAATTTGCCCGTTATAATGCGGTGGGTGGAGCAAGTTGGATTGTTTTGATGTTGTTAGCGGGGGCCTTATTCGGGGCCATTCCGCTAGTCAAACAAAAATTTGAATTGATTACGGTGGGGATTGTGTTCATCTCAATTTTGCCAATGATGGTGTCGACGCTACGCAATAAAACTAAACAACAAGGCTAAGCCAGTAACGCTCAAAATCGTCGTGGGAACACAGCATTGAGCGTTTTTTATTGCCTATAACCATAGATCGATGCATGACAGCAGTGAGATTCGTCTTGTCAGTAGATGATTTATGGTACAATGTTTTAAGATTGGTAAAAAATAAATGATCAGCATGTACGCATAATCGTAGTAAAATATCATCACGATGTGCTAAGGAGACGAACGATGGGAATGATTCATTTGCCGAATATGCGGTTTTATACCTATAACGGCGTATTCGATGAAGAAAAGAAATTAGGCCAACAAATTGCAGTGGATGTCACGGCCCATTATCCAATTGAAACGGCGGTGAAGGATGATGATTTAAGCACAACGATTTCATATGTTGATGTCTATCAGCGGGTTGAAGCCATTGTAACAACCAGCCAATTCAATTTGATGGAAAGTCTAGCCAATGCGCTATTAGTGGCATTGTTAACCCAATTTCCACAAGTTGATAAAATTGACGTTGCTGTTCATAAGGATTATATTCCATTGCCTGGTATCTATGATCCGTTTATCATTCAAGTCAGTGGCACACAAACTGACCTATCGAAGTGGGCTGAAGCATGACGCGGGCTTATTTGAGTATGGGGGCCAATATTGGTGATCGGTTAGGCAATCTACAACGTGGGGTGCAATTGTTGCACGCCATGCCAGCCATTACCGTGACGGCTGTCTCCCAAGTCTATGAAACCCAACCAGTTGGTGGCGTGGTCCAAGATGATTTTTATAACATTGCGGTCCGATTAGAAACAACTTTGTCAGCACCAGAACTGTTGGCCAGCCTACATGTGATTGAACAACAACTCAAACGTGTCCGCGAAATTCATTGGGGACCACGTACCATTGACCTCGATATTTTAGTGTTCGGGGATGAAGTCTGGTCAGACGATGTCTTGACCATTCCGCACCGTGAAATGGCAAACCGACGTTTTGTCTTGCAACCACTTTTAGATGTGATTGCAGCGGATCGTCGACATGAAATTGAACGATTATTAGCTAGCACGACCGACACCAATTGGGTGCGCGTTGTGACTGGTGCGAGAGTAGAATATGAAAACATTTAATAACGAACAAATTTTGAAACTGCAAACAGGCGTCACCGATTTATTGGCAGCAATTGGCGATGATCCAGACCGTTCAGGCGTTATTGAGACCCCTGAACGTGTCGTGAAAGCACATGCCGAAATCTTTGCCCATACCGGTGAAACGCAATTTTCCGACTATAAATTATTTGACACCACACAAGATGCTGACATGGTCGTTGTCGAAGGCATCCCGTTTTATTCAATGTGTGAGCATCATCTATTACCTTTTTTTGGCACTGTTGATGTGGCCTATGTACCGGATGGTGAAATTATTGGGTTGAGTAAGGTGCCACGTTTAGTAGATTGGGCGAGCCGTCGCCCAAGTGTGCAAGAAAATTTGACCTATTTGATTGCGGATGAAATGCAACGCATTGTACATCCCAAAGGGTTGGCCGTTAACGTCACAGCGCGCCATATGTGCATGGAAATGCGTGGCATTAATCAACCAGGGACGCAAACCAATACGTCAATTTATCGTGATTTATTAAAAACCGATACCTTTTTGCGGGATAGTTTTGCCCGTCGGGTCAGTCAGCGTTAATCAGATGACTTATCAAACCATTCAACAACAATTAGATAAAGGCTGGCGGGTGTTTGATCCCAACCGGTTAACATTTTTACGCCAAGTGCTACAATGGGTCGGGCAACCAGATCAAGATTTGACGATTATTCAAATCGCTGGGACCAATGGAAAGGGCTCAACTGGGGCGATGTTGCGCGAAGTCTTACGCGCACATGGTGAAACAGTGGGGCATTTTGCCAGTCCAGCGGTGTTTAACGACCGTGAACAAATTTGGTTAAACGGCCAGTTCGTGACCGAGACGGCTTGGGTGACAGCTTATCACCAATTGCTACAGGCTTTAGTTGCTCATGACCGGACGATTGATGACTTGTCTTATTTTGAAGTGTGGACGATTGTAGCCCTGTTGGTGTTCCAAGCTGAACACGTGACTTATGCCATTTTGGAAGCTGGTTTGGGTGGGCGTGATGATGCGACACACATGGTGGGACAAGCTGCCGTAGTCGCCTACACCGAAATTGGTTTGGATCATCAAAATATTTTAGGCCAAACACTGGCTGAAATTGCACAAAATAAAGCTGATCTCATCACGCCTGGTGCGTTAGTTGTCAGCGATTTAGCACAACCAGCTGAAGTATTAACCATTTTAAAAACGACTACCCAGGCGAAACAAGCTACTTGGGCTGCGCAGCCAGTGACAGTGACGGTGCGCCAGGATACACCAGCTGGTTTAGCCGTGTCAGTCGCTGGGGAACATTACCAACTTGGTTTAGTGGGGGCCTTTCAACGTCGTAATCTCAGCGTGGTCTGGCAAATTCTAGCGGCACTAGAGCAGCGGGATCAGGTGATGTTTGATGTGGCAGCCCGGCGTCGCGGGCTAGCACAGGCGCAAATGTTAGGGCGCATGCAAGTCGACCAAACGCGACATATTTTATGGGATGGCGCCCATAATGAAGATGCCGCACAAGGCCTCGTGGCATCATTGACAAACTGGGCATTACCGGAGCGGCCAATCTTGGTCCTTGGGGTGTTAGCGGATAAAAACTACCACCAAATGCTTACTATTTTATTACCCTTGGTTTCAGCGGTGATCACGGTCACGCCAAACAATCCGCGCGCGTTATCGGCCACAGCATTGGCTGAAGCCGTTCAAGCGATTGATGCCAACTTGCCTGTGACGGCTTTGGACAAAGATCCCTTAACGTATGCCATGGCACAACGCACATCACCAAGTCAATATATTGTGGTGGCGGGTTCATTTTATACGTTAAATGCAGTTGGAGGTTTTTCATGATTAATCAGTTTGTGATTGCATCAAATAATTCGGCAAAAACCCGCGAAATTGTGGCTGTTTTTGCCACATTGGGTATGACTGCTGTGAATTATCGCGAACTGATGCCAGAAAAAACATTTCCGGCAGAAACAACGGATGATCAATTTGAGAATGCGTTGGTTAAAGCACGGTTTATCCAGCAATTTTTACCTGATGAATTCATTTTAGCTGATGATACAGGGGCTTTTTTTGCGGCCTTCCCTGATAAATTCGGCCTAACGATTGCCCGAGATTTTAAAGCAATGGGCTTTCAATCGATGCAAGAAGAGGATGATTATTTACTCGGCTTATACGAGCCAGGCATGGATCGCGGGGCCTATTTGGCGGCATTGTTTGTTTTGCTTACGCCGACAGGGGCCGTTTATCAGAGTACTGGTCGTGGTGGTGTAACCCTTGCGTTAGCACCACGGGGAACTTATTCAGCTGGTTTTGATACATTATTTGAAGCTGAAAATGGCTTGACGTTGGCTGAGATGCCAATGGCCGAGCGCGTACATTATTCGCATCGTGGACGCGCAGCAAAACAGTTATTGGAGAAAATTGGGCATGTATTTTGAACAAATCACAATAGAAAATCCGGTGTTAGCACAAATGGCTGTGCGCGGGGAAGGGGCTGCTTGGCGAATCACTGCTGCCGATCAACAGTGTTTGGCTGAATACAGTGCGATCCCGTTAACCGCAGATACGTACTGGCTGAGTCGCGGTGCGATTGTCGCGTTGCATGAACGTACTGCTAGTCCTGAATTACAACAGTGGTTAGTCGCGATTGATCATCTTTGGGTCGTGAATGGTAAAACCTTGCATGATGCTGATGGTATTATCTATGGTGTGTTAAATGTTAGTCCGGAATCATTTTACAACGGGGTCCAAGTCGCGGATGTTGATACGATGGTTGCCCGAGCCGGTGAGATGTTAGCCAAAGGGGCAGATGTGATTGAAGTTGGTGGGCAAACGACCAAGCCAGGCTTTGAAGCAGCGGGTCTTGAATTAACACCAACTGCAGAAAGTGATCGCATTGCACCAGTTATCACAGGTATTAAGACGCAATATCCTGACGCTGTGATTGCCGCAGATACCTATAAATATGACGTTATGGTCCGCGCCGTTGCTTTAGGCGTTGATATTATCAATGATGTGAATGGTTTTTTGGACGATCCGCGGAAAGTACCATTTCTGGCAGATCATCAGGTTGGGCTGTTAACGATGTGGAATCCACGTGGCGAAACTGTCGTGAACTTACAAGCGGAAATGCATGCGTGGTTTGAAGATAACTTAGCGCAATTAACTGCGGCAGGCATTGCGCGACAACGTATTGCGTTAGATCCAGGAGTGGGTTACGCGAAAAACTCTGATGTTGCGCAGGATTTGGCGATGATGAATACCATTGGTCATTTACAAGATCTGCAACGGCCAGTTATGACTGCCGTTTCTAATAAAGGTTGGGCCAAGTTTTTATTGGGGTTGCCAAAGTTGGCGCGTGCGGATGTGTCATTGGTGGCGGCAACAGAAATGTTTCAGCGTGGTGCACGCATTTTACGTGTGCATGATGTACAATCAGCCAAGCAAATGACCCAAGTGGTGCGTGCGATTGCGCAAAGTTTTTGGCAAAAATAGTATCATTTTTAACTTGTTATCGTTTGGAAAATGAGGTATACTACTAATGACCAACTGGGTAGTATCTATCTACCTACCCGCCAGTAACATGAATTTGTTACTGGCGTTTTTTTATGGCCTTTTTTCTTGCAAACATGTGGTGAAAGGCGCAAAAGGAAGCCATATTATAGTGAAAATTTGGAGTGAGCTGCTGATGGCAAATGACGTTTTACAGGTGCAAAACTTGGACAAGTTTTTTGGTCGGTTTCATGTTTTAAAGCAAGTCACATTTACGATTCACCAAGGTGAGGTATTTGCTTTACTGGGGCCTAATGGCGCGGGGAAATCAACCCTGATTCGTACTATTTTGGGATTATTAAAACCAAAATCTGGGCAAGTGACGTTAAATGGCCACAATGCCTTAACAGATATTGTGGCCACCCATCAACGGATTGCTTACGTGCCAGGGGATGTTTATTTGTGGCCCAATTTAACCAGCGGTGAAATTATTGATCTGTTGTTGCGGATGGGCGGTCACGACCATACGGCCAAAACAGATGCGTTGATTAAAAAGTTTGCGCTTGACCCAACCAAAAAAGCACGCACTTACTCGAAAGGTAATCGCCAAAAGGTGGCGTTAATTGCCGCATTTTCAGCCGATGTCGACTTGTATATTTTTGACGAACCAACCAGTGGATTAGATCCCTTACAAGCGCTTAATTTTCAGTCGGAAGTATTGGCGCTGAAAGCAGCCAATAAAGCGGTGTTATTAAGTTCTCATATTTTAGATGAAGTTGAAAAAACAGCGGATCAAATTGCGATTATTCGACAGGGCGAAATTATTGAAACTGGTGAATTACAAGATTTGCAGCATATCGCCAACCTCAATGTGTTAGCGATTGTCACCAAAGACGCCACTGGATTGGCCACGATGTCTGGGGTGACGAACTTGAAACAAGACGGTCAGCGTTTGACTTTTACTGTCTCGCACGATGGGTTAGCGGTAGTGACTCAACAATTGGCACAATTTGGTTTAAAAGATTTACGCATAACGCCACCAACTTTAGAAGAAATCTTTTTGACTTACTATCAGGATGGGACAGCGCATGAACAATAAGCTTGCAAAGACCACTCAGTTGGCGTGGTTTTACCTCAAAAAAGATTGGCTGATCTTGACCCTTTGCCTTTGGTTCGTGATTGTTGGGGGCTTGAATTTGGTCATTGCCGCCATTTATAACCAGATTTATGGGACACCTGCGCAAGTACAAAGTATTGTGACAACGTTAAAAACGCCGGCAATGATCGCACTTTTTGGCTTATTACCACCATTAAAGACGTATACGACCTTTGATATTGCAGTAGGGGAAATGTTATTATTTACCATCATGATGATGGTGGTGATGAATTTTCAACTAGTCATTAAAAATACACGCGCCGAGGAAGAAAAAGGCGTCAATGAGCTGTTACGTAGTCTCGCCGTGGGTAAATTCGCCCAACCGATGGCCGTCTTAATTGAAGTGATGAGCATCAATGTGGCGATTGCTTTAACTGGTCTATCCTATCGGGTGTTAAATGGGGCTACCTGGCCGGCGACACTGTTATTTGTAGCGGGATTATTGAGTAGTGGCTTATTGTTTATGAGTATTGGGCTGCTGACCGCACAGCTTGCACGGCAGTCACGATTGGCGACCGCCATGGGGTATTTGATTTTTGGTGTAATGTTTGTTGGGCGCATGGTGACAGACACCGTCAAGCCGCAACTCACTTGGTTATCACCGTTAGGTTGGGTGGAAAAGAGCCAAATTGGCGCGACAAACAATTGGCTACCCGTGATATTATTGGTATGTTTAAGCCTCGTGATCATTGGTGGGAGTCTGTGGTTGTTAGCGACGCGCGATTTGGGGACAGGTCGTCAGTATCAGTGCTGGACCCGCGACGGCACCCAAATCTTTGCGTGGTTGGCTTAGCTTACAAGTGCGTTTAGAACGGACCAGTTTTGTGATTTGGTTACTGGGATTGAGCGCTTTGGGGATGAGTTATGGCGCCATTTTTCATCAAATTAAACAACTAGCGGCCGACAACGCTGTCTTAAAAAATTTATTGGGCGCGTCAAAAATGACGCAACTTGGTGATCAAATTGTGCTGGTCTTCATGCACACCATTTTAATTATGCCAGTCACGGTTGCCAGTATCGCTGGGCTCATTGCCATGGGTCGCTTTAAGCGGGATTTAGAAAATGGCACGATTGATTTAATTAGTGCGCATGCCATTAGCCGATTACGCCTATGTGTCGGCTATGTTGGCAGTGGGGTGCTGTTCACATTAGGCGCATGGCTTGTTGCTATTTACAGTATGTTTGTAGCTCAAGCGATTGTGATGCCAACGCCCATTACGATTGCCAAATTTAACGCGGTGGCAGTTAATGCGTTCCCGATTTTGCTCTTTTTTGTCGGTTTAGCGGCAATTTTGTTGGGGTGGTTGCCAAAGTGGTATCGATTGGTTTATTTGGTCCTAGGGCTTAACTTTTATATGCTGTATTTAGGCAAAATGCTCAAAATGCCAGCATGGTTGATTCAAGTTATGCCGAGCTCATGGGTTGCACAAGCACCGCTATCGGCAATTGATTGGGGATCATGGGTCGTCGTATTAACACTTGCCTTGGCGTTGATTGGGTTAGGCTATCTCGGTTATCGTCAAGGAGATTTACGTGATTAAACATGTCACAACTTGAAAATAGAATCGATTTGATTGGCTTGGGTAACTTACGATAGAATGAAAGGTGTTGTCTGATCATGAGATGAGACAATAGCGAAAAGAGAGTAACGGAATTTAAACATGACAGAATTAGTTTTGACCGAGTTATCAGCAACAGCACTTGCAGCGCGTGTTGCAGCAAGCGTAGGCTTGCCGCAAAAGCAAACCCAAGCAACTTTGACGTTATTAAATGATGGGGCAACGGTGCCTTTCATTGCACGTTATCGTAAGGAAATGACCGGCGAATTAGACGAAGTGCAAATTCGTGACATTCAAGCAGCTGCTAAAAAAGTGCAGGATTTGGTGGATCGTCAGCATACGGTGTTAAAGGCGATTTATGAACAACAACAATTAAATCCACAATTGCAGGCAGCTATTCAAGCCGCAACAACACTACAAGCAGTGGAAGATTTATATTTGCCTTATAAGCAAAAGCGGCGGACAAAAGCTATGATTGCGCGAGAAATGGGCTTACAACCGCTAGCTGACCGCGTGATGGCAGACCTGACGGCACCAATCAACTACGCTGAATTTATCAATGATGATTTACCAACAGTCACGGCTGTGCAAGCTGGTTTACATGAAATTTTAGCTGAACAAATTGGTGAAAACGCGACCTACCGAAAGTGGCTGCGGACACGCATGCAACGCGATGGTATTTTATTGGCTATGCTAAAGCGTGGTGGCCGTGAAAAAGACCCACAAGAAGTTTATGGGCAATACTATGCGTTTAGTGAACCTATCAAGACACTGACTAACAATCAGTTCCGTATTTTAGCTGTCAATCGTGGGGAAAAGGATGGCGTGCTGTCTGTTAAAATTGATTTTCCTGAAGCACGTATGTATCACTTTATGCAAACGACAATACGTCAGGGACAAGCAACAGATGGTGAAGGTTTTCAGGTGCTCCAACGCGCGATTGAAGATGCCTACAAGCGCTTTATTCAACCTGCGGTTGAACGTGAAGTGCGTCAAACCTTAACGCAGGGGGCCCAAGCACAGGCAATTCAAGTTTTCGGTCAGAATTTGTATCACTTACTTATGCAAGCGCCGTTAAAGGGGCAAGTGGTAATGGGTTTTGATCCAGGTTTCCGAACGGGTTCTAAGCTGGCCATCATTGACGCGCAAGGTAAATTCCTGAAAAAGCAAGTGATTTATCCGCATAAACCCGCCAATGCCCAACAACGGGCAGATGCGGCCAAAATATTTAAGACATTGGTGACAACGTTTAATGTACAATTAGTCGCTATTGGTAATGGGACAGCATCCCGTGAATCAGAAGAATTTGTGGCGGCGAATTTACCACAAGGGGTAAAATATGCCATTGTGAACGAAGCAGGTGCGTCAGTCTATTCAGCATCGGATGCCGCGCGTCAAGAGTTTCCTGATTTGCACGTGGAAGAACGATCAGCGATTTCCATTGGTCGGCGTATTCAGGATCCACTGGCTGAACTGATTAAAATTGATCCAAAATCCGTCGGGGTTGGTCAATATCAACATGATTTGAATACGAAAGCTTTGGATGAACAAGTTGACGCAGTGGTCGAGACAGCTGTTAACCAAGTGGGGGTCAACTTAAATACTGCAAGTGCGGCGCTTTTAACCCACATTGCAGGTTTGAACCAAACGTTAGCACAAAATATTGTTGCTTATCGTGAGGCTAATGGTGAGTTTAAGTCCCGCGTGGCGTTGAAAAAAGTGCCACGCTTGGGAGCAAAGGCGTACGAACAAGCAGCTGGTTTCTTACGAATAGTATCAGGTGATAATGTGTTGGATAATACAGATATTCACCCAGAAAGTTATGCCGCCGCTCAGGCGTTGTTGGCGTTAGCCCAAGTATCCCATAATGAGTTAACCACACCAGCGGCTAATCAAAAGTTACACCAGTTAGATACGATGGCAACAGCTAATCAATTAGGTATTGGGGTACAAACGCTGCATGACATTGTTGAAAGTTTACAAAAACCAGGCCGTGATGGGCGATCAGAAATGGTGGGCGCCTTGTTAAAGTCAGATATTTTACATATTGATGACTTAAAGCCCGGCATGAAGTTGCAAGGCACGGTGCGCAATGTCGTTGATTTTGGGGCTTTTGTCGACCTTGGCGTCAAGCATGATGGGTTGGTGCACATTTCTCGGCTAGCGAAACACCGTGTTAAAACACCGGCCGATATTGTGGCTGTTGGGGATATTGTCGATGTTTGGGTAGTTGAAATTGATACAAAACGCCAACGTATTGGTTTAACGATGATTCAACCGGAGGAAAGTACTGCATGATAATTCGCGCTGCAACGCAAGCTGATCAAGAGGCAATTTTACAATTAGAACAAACAATTTTTGATGCCATGGATTTGGCGATTTATGATGAATTAAGTGTGGCTGATGTGCAGGCAGCCTGGCGCTTGGCTGTGACACAATCAGATCAGTCGCGTTATCACTTCCGGCGCGCTTTGGTGGCACAAGATGATGCCGGTCAGGTCATTGGGGTTTTGTTTGGTTATCCAGATACTGATGAACCCGTGCTAGACACCGCAATGCAAACTGTTTTAGCTGACCAGTATAGTTATCATCGGTGGTTATTTGAAGATTCTGAAGTCTTTGAGAACGAATGGTATATTGATTCTGTCGTTGTCACGTCTTCAGCACGTGGTCAAGGTGTCGGTCAGGCGCTGCTGAAAGCCGCCGAAACGCGAGCACGACAAGAAGATCGCCATGTGATTGGTTTAAATGTCGATGATTCAAATCCTGACGCAATGGCGCTGTACCAACGTTTAGGGTTTGTGCCGACAGGAGACTTAATGATTGAATCGCACCACTATACACATATGCAAAAAAACCTAATCTAAAAAAGGATGCCATTGGCATCCTTTTTTAGAAGAAAAAATATTTTTTCTTTGGGCGTAGATAAGAGAAACCTTCGCCTAATTGTTCTTGCGCTGTGAAGATTGAAACAAACGCTTTTGGATCAATTTCTTCAATAATATGTTGAACTGTGTTGACTTCAGAAGGGTCGACAACAGCGTAGACAACGCGTTGTTCGCGGTGAGAATAACCCCCCTCAGATTTTAACAAACTAGTCCCACGTTCTAATTCTGCCATAATGGCATGTGAAATCTCTTCTGGATAGTCTGTGAAAATCATAAATGACCGAGCCGTATAAGCGCCTTGCTGCGTGAGTGCTAGGACTTGAGCAAAAACGAACGAGGCGATTAAGGTATACATCATGTGCACAATATCAATGTAGATCAAGGACAAAAGTAGGACTACTGCATCTAATGCAAACATGGTTCGGCCAATTTGAATGCCAAATTTTTGTTCCATAATGCGTGCAACAACATCTGTCCCGCCGGATGTGCCACCAAAGCGGAAAACAATTCCTAGACCAGCACCGGCAACGATACCGGCAATCAAACCAGCGATTAGCATATCTTGATTCAGAGCTGGTGGTGTCGGAAACACTTGCCAGATATAGAGCCAAATTGACAGTGATGTAATCCCCCAAATGGTATAGATCAGGGCACGCCGACCGAGAATACGGTAGCCAATAAAGAGCAATGGAATATTTAAGATAAAGGTTGTATAAGCCGGATTCCAATTGAATAGGGCTTTTAAAATCAAAGTGATCCCAGATATACCACCCTCAGCCAAACGGTTGGGGATGTTCACATTGATTAGTCCCCAGCCGTAGAGGCCGGTACCAACGGCAATCATAATCACATCTTTGATTGAGATACGTTCTAAATTTGTTTTGAGCATACGTGATTTTTCTCCTCAAAGGCACTAATCTAATCTTATCATAAAATCAGTTAGCAGAAGCAGAATGATAGTTATTCTATGTTATAATAGAGAACAATGAGAGGTAAGGTATGACAGATTACGATTATCATCGCCCTAAATTTAAGAAACAAGGCCATCCTATTCGCAATTTTTTCATTGTGTTAGCCGGCCTTGTTGTGATTAGTTTAGGTGTGTTTCTCTATATCACCTATTCAACATCACAAAGTACGTCGACGCGGATTCAAACGCAGACGCAATCTAGCAAAACGATTGATGAAACGATTGATTCGACAACAGGTAGTGCCGCCAGTCAATCTTCGAGTCAGCAACATTCAGCTGCATCATCAAGTAGTAGTCAGGCAACGCAAAGTTCAAGTGCTTCAAGCAGCCAAAATGATAGTATTAAAGAGTCAGCGCAACTTAAAGGGAAGGCAATTAGTGAGGCAATTGCTTGGGCAAAAGCGCATGGCCGTTATTATTCATGGTCGATTACGTCCGGTGGTAACAATGCGGTTGTGACGGCCGTGACCGATGATGGGCGCAATATTAATTTTGTCGCCTCAGCACCATAAAAATTAAGTAAAGAAGTTTAGGCTATGCCCCACAAAATTTTAACAATCGCTGGTTCCGATACCCTTGCAGGTGGCGGACTTCAAGCGGATTTAGCAACATTTTCCAACTATAACTTTTTTGGCCTAAGTGTGACCACAAGTATTGTGACGGTGACACCAGATGACTTTCAAATTTTCCCGCTTGATTTAGCAGTGATTGCGGCACAATTAGAATCAGCTTTAGCGCTTGATGATATTATTGCTGTTAAGATTGGCTTATTGCCAACCCCTGATATTGTTCGCCTTGTTGCCAAATATCTACGGGATGTTAATATCCCGATTATTGTTGATCCGGTGATGGTATTTAAGGAAACCACGCAAGTCGAGACAAAAGATATTGTGGCTTGTTTAATCGATCAGGTCGTGCCGTTAGCAACGGTGGTGACACCCAATCTACGTGAAGCTGAAATTTTAACCGGCCAAACCATTACTTCGCGGGCGGATATGGTGCAAGCGGCGCAACGACTGGTGGCGCTTGGCGCACAAAATGTTTTATTAAAAGGTGGGACCTTGTTGGCCGGCGATGAGGCGGTTGATGTGTTATATGATGGGACAACAGCGACATTTTTGACGCAAGCGAAAATTCCGGAAGCTAAGATGTACCATAATGGCGCCGGTTGTACCTTATCAGCTAGTTTAGCAGCAAATCTTGGTCAAACGGCTGATGTTTTAGCCGCCGCACAAGATGCGAAAGAATTTGTCTGGTATGGGATTAAGTCTGGTGTCGATTTAAATCACACTTTTGATGTTGGAAATGTCTGGCAAGGCGCACGGAGGGCCGAAAAATGAAAGAAGCACAACACACAAAGCACTTGGCAATTTTGGCGGTGATTATTGCCTTTAATGTCGCCTTATCTTATATCGTTAAAATTCCCGTACCAGCAACAAACGGTTTTGTGAATTTAGTTGAAGCGGGTATTTTTATTGCGGCACTATTAGGTGGTGCACGAAGTGGGATGATTGTTGGCGGTTTGAGTGGGTTGTTGCTTGACTTGCTTGCTGGTTATCCGCAATGGATGATTTTTTCATTAGTGATTCATGGCCTTGAAGGCTATGTTGTTGGGTACTTTGGTTATCAAAAGCGCGTCTCAAGTCAGGTTGTTGGCTTGATTTTAGGGTCAGTGATTATGGTCGTGGGTTATGTGTTAGCTGGGGCCTTGCTTTATAATTGGGCTGCCGGCGTGGCTTCCATCATTGGTAATATTGCTCAAGCGGTTATGGGCTTGATTGTTGCATTAGTTTTGATGCCAGTCTTTAAGCGCATGCCACAAGTGAATTTAAAAAATTAAACATAAAGCGACGGGTTCTGCCTGTTGCTTTTTCATGTGAAGAGGTAGCAATATGATGACATATCACGAAACGCGCGCGTTGGCTCAAAGCGACTTACAGCAACTCTATGTGGCACTTGAAACAACTGAATTTGGCGCTTACTTTGCGACACCCACTGATGATACTTTACGTTTTGGCATTGGCGCAATCGCTACGGCAAAAACGGCTCAGGCATTACAAGGTGCGGTTGTTTTTGGTGCGCAGTCATTTGATGAGCAAGAGTACCCGCAGTCTGAATTGATGGCGGGTTTTTGGTTTGTCCCCGAAGTGATGGTGACCATCGCGGCAGATAAAATCACGTTCGGATCAGATACCGTATCTGATTTTACGACGTGGCTGGCGCAGTTCGTGCCAAAACAGCCAAATACGGTGACCACTAGTCATGTGACAGATGAAGTGGATTGGATCGAACGGACAGAGAATTTGATTGATACCTTAGCCATCGATCAAGCCTTAGCCAAAGTCGTTTTTGGTCGGCAACAGACCCTGCAGTTATCCGACACGTTACGACTGGCACAAATTATTCGTGCGTTAGCTGAGCAGGCGAATACGTATCATGTGGTTTTAAAGAGACATGATGAATTGTTTATATCAGCAACACCGGAACGATTAGTGGCTATGTCAGATGGTCAGCTCGCTACGGCGGCTGTCGCTGGGACAAGCCGGCGCGGGACGGATGGCGCTGACGATATCGCGTTAGGCGAAGCGTTGTTAGCCAGTCAGAAAAACCGCATTGAACATCAATATGTCGTGGCAAGTATCACGACACGCTTGCAAGACGTGACGACGTCGCTAAAGGTGCCGGCAACGCCAACTTTACTCAAAAATAAGCAAGTTCAGCATCTGTACACACCAATTACAGGGGACATTGCGGCACATTTAAGTGTGACCGCGATTGTTGACCGCTTACATCCAACACCAGCACTGGGTGGCGTCCCACATGAAGCGGCCCTGCATTATATTGCGACCCATGAGAAGACACCTCGTGGCTTGTTTGCCGGTCCTATTGGCTATTTTACCGCAGATAATAGTGGGGAATTTGTGGTTGGTATCCGTGCCATGTATGTGAATCAAACGCAGCGACGAGCAACTTTATTTGCTGGTGCCGGGATTGTGGCTGACTCCGATGCGCAACAAGAATATGAAGAAACTGGGTTGAAATTTGAACCCATGCGGCAATTGTTAAAGGACTACAATCATGTCGAATGAAACGTTAACAAAAAATACGAAACATTTGTTACAGGCGCTTTTTCAAAGTGGGGTGCGGCATTTTGTGGTCTCACCGGGCTCACGATCAACGCCCATTGCTTTACTGCTGGCTGAATTTGCCCATCAACAAGATCAACTGCAGCTATATATTGATGTCGATGAACGGTCAGCAGGCTTTTTTGCTTTAGGGATTGCCAAAACGTTACAGCAACCCGTCGCTTTGCTAGGCACTTCTGGCACCGCAATTACAGAATACACGCCAGCGATAGCAGAGGCTGCTATTTCACATATTCCCTTAATCATTTTGTCAACGGATCGACCAGCTGAACTGCAACAAAATGGCGCACCGCAAACATTGTCACAACAGCGTCTATTTGGTGACTTGACGAAGCAATATCTTGAAGTCACGTTACAAGATCCACATTCGGATGTGACCGCTTATATTGATTTTATGGTCCAAAAGATGGTGCATCGCATCGTATCTGCGCCGCAAGGCCCATTACAAATTAATTTGCCCTTACGGAAACCACTGATGCCAGTACTTCATGATCCGGAACCGATTATCATTGCGCCGGTTGATTTTGAGACACCGACACCACACTTTGCCCCACAACAACTGGCTTATCAACGGGTCGTGATTTTAGCCGGTCCGAATGAGGGGCCATCTTATCAACAAGCATTGGCCCAATTTTCTCGTGCTAATCATGTGCCTGTGATTGCGGATGTGTTGAGTCGGGCGCGTACCCCAGAAACAATTTATGGGATTGATGCTTTAATTAAAGCGGGCAAACTGGCAACGATGCCCAAACCAGACCTTGTCATCCGTTTTGGGGCAACGCCTGTTTCGGCCAGTGTGCTGCAATGGTTACGCCAAGAAAATATTCCCGTTTGGCATGTTGATGAACAGGCTGGTACCGACCATTCAAGGCATATTTCACGCGCGATTGCGCAAACACCGCATGCATTTTTAAGTGATGTGACAGTTGCTAATCAGCCAACGTTTTATGCCCAGTGGCAAACACTCAATCAAGTGCCACGCCACCCAATTGGTGAACTCGCAGTACCACACGTATTGGATCAATTTGTTGCGCCCCAAACGCCAATTTTTGTGGCTAATAGTATGGCGATTCGTGATATGGATGATGTCTTTACTGGGCAAAGGACGCAACAAATTTATGCTAACCGTGGTGCCAATGGCATTGATGGGGTTGTGTCAACGGCAATGGGGATGAGTAGCACCACGCCACAGCGCAGTGTGCTACTCACCGGTGATTTGACCTTATTCCATGACATGAATGGCTTGATGATGGCCCGACAATATCAATTGCCGATTGATATTATTGTGGTCAATAATGATGGTGGGGCGATTTTCTCATTTTTGCCACAAGCGGCTGAACCAGATTATTTTGACTTATTGTTTGGGACACCGTTAGGCTTGGATATGGTAAAAATTGCCGCTTTATATGAGATGCCCTTTGTTGATTTGACGACACCTGACGATTTAGAAAAGGTGCTGGCACAACCGGTCAACGGACCGCGTCTTATCGCCTACACGAGTGATCGGCAGGCCAATGTGGTGGCCCATCACCGCTTTATAGGTGAGCCAGATGACTGAGCAAGTGGTCAACATTGCGGGTTATCCGTACCAGGTGACCTATCAAGAAAATTCTTCAACTCAGGATAAGTGGCTGCTATTACATGGTTTTATGGGCTCGCGGCATGATTTTGATCAGTTAATCTCGGCATTACCCGGGACCGTGTTGGCAATTGATTTATTAGGTTTTGGCGCTAGTGCACCTGAGGTGACGCGCGTTGAACGCTTTACAATGGCGAACCAAATCGCTGATTTGCAAGCGATTTTGATCGCTTATGATTGGGAAAAAGTGCATGTATTCGGCTATTCAATGGGCGGACGTTTGGCTTTGGGATTTGCGATTGCACACCCTGAACAGGTGGCGAGCTTAATCCTAGAAAGTGCGACAGCTGGGCTCCCAACTGCTGCCGATCGTGTGGCACGACGGCAAGCAGATGCGGCAAAAGCGGCGCATATCAGACAAGATTTTCCGAGTTTTGTGACAGCCTGGGAAGCAATCCCATTATTTGCTTCGCAACAACAATTACCAGCGCACCAACAACAGCAAATGCGACAACAACGGCTGCAACAACGACCTGAAAATGTGGCGCAGTCACTGATTGGTATGGGTACCGGGGCCCAACCGAACCTCTGGCCAAAATTGGCAGAGGTGACGGTCAAAACCTTACTGATCGTTGGCGAAAAAGATGTTAAATTTAACCATTTAGCTGATAAAATGTTACAACAATTGCCAAATGCACAAAAGGCTGTGATTGCTGATGCGGGACATAACGTGCATTTTGAACAACCAAACCAAGTGATTGCGAGGTTAAAAGCCCATGTATCACGTTGAAAAAATGGTCACTTGGCCAATTCAATTAACTTTAAACCAACCATTTACAACAGCGCACGGCATCACCACAATCCGACCGCTCACACTGGTGCAATTGACCGTTTATGATGACACGACAGCGCAAACGGCTATAGGGTATGGCGAAATTCAATCGTTTGCGGATTATCATTATGCATTAGAAACGCAAAAAACCAGTCAAGATATTGTCGAGACTTTAATCAAACCTGTGATTGGTACTTGGCAATTTACCTCACCGAGTGATTTTGCTGCGCAGCTGGCGCGGGTGACTCCCTTTGGGTCGTTTGCGAAAGCGGGCGTTGAAATGGCTGTTTGGGATGCAGTTGGTAAGCTCACTCAGCAGTCGTTGCAGCAAATGTTGGGGGGCGTCAAACCGGAAGTCCCAGTTGGGATAGCACTTGGAATGCCAGTAACGGACCAAGCCATTCGTACAGCCATACAGCAAGGATATCGACGGATTAAATTAAAAATTGATGGTCGACAAACGGATCTACCAGCGTTAATGAACGTGTTAGCGCGCTATCCCGAGCAACAGTTTTCGCTGGATGCCAACAGCAGTTTTAATCCTGAAACGGCTATGCAATTAAAGGCACTTCCTGCTAATGTCTTGTTTGTAGAACAACCCTTTGGCGAACACGATTTTACCCAGCATGCTGCGTTGCAACGCCAAATGAAACAACCGCTGAGTTTGGATGAAAGCGTGAACAACCTAGCTGACGTGGCAACCAACATTGCCTTACATGCTGCTTCAGCAGTTACGATTAAGCAAGGGAAAATTGGTGGGATTACAGCTGCTGTCACCGCGATTAAATTATTACACCAAGCAGGCTTTCAACCATGGATTGGTGGGATGTTAAGCAGTAATTTAGGACGTGGGGTTGATTTAGCCTTAGCGAGTTTACCAGAAATCAGCATCCCCGGTGATATTTCTGCTAGTTCACGCTATTTCACTTCAGATATCACGACGGCGGATTTGCAGGTGCGCCAAGGTTTGATGACCGTGCCAACTGCACCGGGGATTGGCCTAACCCTAAAAGATAGCCAAATTATGGTATGATATTACAGTAGAAAGAAGGGTATAGTTCATATGAATAATTTTAACTTCCAGAACAAAACGGCGATCCGTTTTGGGAAAAATGTGATTGACACCGAATTACATGATGCAGTGGCTCAATTCGGTCAACGTGTATTACTCGTATTTGGTGGTGGGTCAATTAAGCAATCTGGCTTGTATGACCGCGTACGGGCCGCCTTAACGGATTTGGAAGTTGTCGAATTATCAGGCATTGCACCTAATCCGAAAATTGATTCTGTTCGTGTCGGGCAAGATTTGGTAAAAACACATGATATTGATGTGGTTTTGGCGGTCGGTGGTGGTTCGGTGATTGATGCGGCTAAAGTCATTGCGTCATCAAAATTTTATGATGCGGATCCATGGGATTTGGTCGTTGATTCATCAAAGCGTTATGAAATTGCCCAATTACCTGTGGTAGATATTTTGACTTTGTCAGCTACAGGAACAGAAATGAACGTCGGGTCGGTTATTTCAAATCCCGAAACCAACCAAAAGCTAGGCACTGGTGGTCCAAACTCACCAGCCGTATCTTTCTTGGATCCAACGTTGACATTTTCTGTGTCACCATGGCAAACAGCCGCTGGGGCGATTGATATTTTCAGTCATTTGACGGAACAATATTTTGACCAAACACCAAACGATGTGACATCAGGGATGATGGCAGGATTGTATCGGGCAGTAATCAAAAATGCGCCCATCGCGTTGGCTAATCCCAATGATTATGACGCGCGGGCAGCTTTAATGTGGGCCTCAACAATGGCATTGAATGGCTTAGTTGACGTGGGGAACACGAATGGTTGGACTGTTCATCCTATTGAACACGAATTATCGGCTTATTATGACATTACGCACGGCGTTGGCTTAGGAATTATGACACCACGTTGGATGCAACGGAGTTTGTCAGCAGAAACGCAACCACGTTTTGCCCAATTTGGTCGTGAGGTCTGGGGATTGACCGGTGATGATGCAACAGTTGCGCAAGGGGCCATTCAAGCCACATTTGATTGGATTAAGTCATTGAATGTACCAACAACTTTGCCAGGTGTCGGGATCACGGATGATACCCATTTTGACGCGATGGCCAATAGTGCTGTGACAGTTGGCCATCTTGATCAAGCGGCTTATGTAACGCTACAACCGCAAGATGTCGTGGCGTTATTCCAGGCAGCGATGACAGATGACGGCTTTGTCAAGTAACACTTTAAGTTCAGCACTTGTTGCTGGCCTTTTTGTTAGGGAATTATGAGTGAATAGTCATAATGTGACGTGTTATGATATACTAGAATTAAAGGAATCTAACCATGGATAGTGTCAATTTATCGCCCCGCTTAGCCGCGGTGGCAAGTTTTGTACCAAAAGGTGCACGTCTGGCAGATATTGGATCTGATCATGCCTATTTGCCAGCACATTTATTATTAAAATCACATATTGATTTTGCGGTTGTCGGTGAGGTGGCCAAAGGCCCTTTGGAAAATGCACGGCAAGAACTGAAAAGACAACGGTTATTAGCTGCCACAGCGCTTCGTTTAGCGGATGGTTTAGCGGCTGTGACGGACGACGATCAGGTGGATACTGTGACGATTGCTGGTATGGGCGGGATTTTAATTCGCGACATTTTAGCAGCAGCTAAGCAACGGGGACAAAGTTTTACAACACTAATTTTGCAACCCAATACGGATGAACAGGTTGTGCGTGAGTGGTTAGTGCAGCATGGGTATCAGATTACGCACGAACGTATTGTGCAAGAAGACAAACATTTTTATGAAATTATTGTAGCCAAGCCAGGCAACCAAACATTATCAGCGCAAGATCTCGTGTTTGGACCGTTTTTACGCGATGAGCAATCACCTGCTTTTAAAGCGAAATGGCAAAAGGAAGCAGATCGGATTAGCTTGATTTTTGAACGTCTGACTGCGGCTGGTAAAGCTGATACACGAGCTTATCAACAATGGCAAGCTCGTTTCCAAGACATTCAAGAGGTGCTGTCATGATTACAGCCCAAATGTTAATTGATCAAATTGAACAGTTTGCACCAAAGACATTGGCCGAAGCGGGTGATCCCACAGGTTTACAAATTGGTGATCCCAACCAACCGATTCACCGGGTGATGACGGCGCTTGATGTGCGGCCAGAAGTGGTGGCTGAAGCGATTGCGCAGTCGGTTGATTTTATCTGGGCACATCATGAAGCGATGTTTTTTCCGGCTAAAAATTTAGATTTGCGTCAACCACAAAACCAAATGTATGCGGATCTGATCAAGCATAATATTGTGGTCTATGCCTCACACACCAACCTAGACAGTGCCGCGGGCGGCATGAATGATTGGTTGGCTGATGCGTTAGCCCTCACCGCGATTGAACCCTTAGTGCCGAATGCCGATGGGCGTACCGGTTTGGGGCGCATTGGCGTGTTAGCCACACCAATTTCGGTAGCTGATTATGCTGCCCAATTACGGACGCGCTTTGGCGTTCAAACTCTGCGGGTTATCGCCGATGACTTGACTAAACCAATTCAAAAAGTAGCCGTCTTAGGTGGTGATGGGGGGCGTTATTGGCAACAAGCTCAAGCAGCCGGCGCCGATGCCTTTGTGACCGCTGATGTTTACTATCATGTTGGGCATGATATTTTGGCGGCTGGGTTTGTGGTGATTGACCCTGATCATCATATGGAGGCCATTGCAGCCACACCGATGGCAGCCAAAGTGCATGAGTGGTTTGGTGAGCAGCTGACAGCATTTCCGACAACAACTAACACGGATCCATACACCTATATCTAAGATTTCGGGGACGTCCGGACAATTTGTCGGCCAAAAGATAGAAAGGATCGCGATTCGACATGCACAGTGTCGTGAATCAAGAATAGATTATGACAAGCGAAAAATATCCTGAATTAGTATCACGTTTTTTGAAATATGTTGCGGTGGATACCCAATCAGATGAGACGGCAACAACAGTCCCATCTTCACCTAAAGAAGTGGCCTTTTTGGCTGACTTAGCAGCTGAATTACAAGCCATTGGTCTGGAAAATGTCCGGACCATGGCGGATGGTTACGTGTTTGCGGAACTGGCAAGTAACGTTGATGATGACAGTGTGCCAACGATTGGTTTTATTGCCCATGTTGATACGGCAGACTTTAACGGCGCCAATGTGCGACCACAAATTATCGAAAATTATGATGGTCAAGCAACGATTCCATTGGGTAACAGTGGCTATGAACTTAACCCAGATGATTTCCCAAGCTTGAAAAAGTATGCGGGTCATACGTTGATTACAACAGATGGGACAACGCTACTTGGCGCTGATGATAAAGCTGGGGTTGCTGAAATTATCACAGCGGCGCAATATTTGATTGCCCATCCTGAAATTAAGCACGGCCCATTGCGTTTTGCCTTTGGACCAGATGAAGAAATTGGCATCGGCGCGGATCACTTTGATACGGCAGCCTTTGGGGCGGATTTTGCTTACACGGTTGACGGTGGTCCAGCTGGTGAATTAGAATGGGAAACTTTTTCGGCTGCTGGTGCAACCGTGACAATTCAAGGCCGTAATGTGCATCCAGGTACGGCAAAAGACACCATGATCAATGCAATTCAAGTGGCTTTTGATTTCCATGCGCAATTACCAGAACATGACCGACCAGAACATACTGCTGGCCGTGAAGGTTTCTGGCATGTGATGCAAGTTTCTGGGAACCCAGAAGCAGCGGAATTACGTTACATTGTTCGTGATCATGATCGCGCAACATTTGAAGCGCGTAAGCAACGCTTGTTAGACATTGCTGAACAATTCAACCAATCATTTGGGGAAACCCGTGTGACGGTCACGCTTAAAGATCAATACTATAACATGGGTGAAATCTTAAAAGACGACATGCGTTCTGTTGACTTGGCGGAGAAGGCGATGCAAGAATTGGGCATCACACCCTTGATTGAACCTGTACGTGGTGGCACAGATGGTTCAAAGATTACGTTCTTGGGCTTGCCAACACCAAACCTATTTGCTGGTGGCGAGAACATGCATGGCCGGTTTGAATATGTCTCAACGACAACCATGGCGCAAGCAACGGATACCATTTTGAAAATTATTGCCTTAGCTCAGCAATAATATAAGCGCAATCGCTTGATTGCGCTTTTTTTGTTACAATAGAATAGATCAAATTTTTAGGGGACAAGGATGCGAAAGTATGTGACGATTGGCAGTATTGTGTTGTTACTGGTCGGTTTAGGCGTCGGCATTTGGCTGACCATGAAAAAACCAGCACTGAATACAGCGACACCGCAACAAGCTGCCAAAATAGCCAAGGTGAATAAAGTGGCATTGGTCGCATTGGGTGATTCACTGACGGCAGGTGTTGGCGATGATGGCAAGCAACAAGGCTACACGGGTCGGATTGCCAAGCAGATACAACAACAGTATGCTGTCAAAGTAACCATGGCCAATTATGGGCGTTCGGGGGATCGCTCTGATCAAATCCAGCATCGCTTAGCAACACA
Source organism: Leuconostoc lactis KCTC 3528 = DSM 20202 (assembly GCF_014651235.1). Classification (GTDB taxonomy): domain Bacteria; phylum Bacillota; class Bacilli; order Lactobacillales; family Lactobacillaceae; genus Leuconostoc; species Leuconostoc lactis. The sequence continues at coordinate 25,788 of NZ_BMWM01000021.1, forward strand.
ACCAAAAATGCAGTCAGACATCCAACACGCGCAAGCGATTATCCTGACGGTTGGTGGCAATGATTTGCAACAACTCCTCCTTAAAAACCAATCAGCACAATCCCCTGAAGCGTTGACTAAAGCCGTTCAAGCGGGGCAGTCGGCGTACCGTCAGCAGTTGCGGACACTCTTTGAGACGATTCGACAGTACAATCCCGATGCACCGATTTACATTTTTGGGAATTATAATCCGATTTTTGTTCATTTTCCGAATCGGCAAGATTTCAATACGGATGTTGCGCTGTTTAATGCGATTAACCAGGAAGTGGCCAAAGCGGATAAAAATAGCCACTATGTCGACGTATTTGGTTTAACTTATGGGCAATATCGCACCGAAAGTGCGCGTCAAAAACTCATCGCATCAGCAGAGATCGCCGATCAAACAACTAAAAATCCCGATCAGTTCATGACAAAACTAGCTGAAAAGCCAGCCTTTACGAACGACTGGATTAGTACAACAGATCATTATCACCCCAATAAAAAAGGGTATGACTTTATGACGACCCAATTATTTGAACAAATGAGACGAGGACAAGCTGCATGGCTGACAACCCCTTAACACGACCGAAAGTTGCAAAAAGATCACCAAAAATTTGGTTTTGGGCTTTTTGGACCTTAGTGCTCTTCTTGCTTCTAGGTATCGGCACCACTTATTATTTGGCCACTCAAAAGACGCCAATAACTGATTCACCGGCTAAAATTGCCAAAACTGATGCCACCTTTGACGTGACGTTAAATACCAAACAGGTCAATGCCTTAGTTGATTATTATTTGAAAGATACGCACACTGAAAATTATACTTTTCGAGTTGGCGACACGATTACTTTGTACGGGCAGACAAAAATGCTGGGCGATACCTTTCGTTTTGGCTTAGCCATGACACCAGAAGTGACCAAAAATGGGAATGTGATTTTAACGGCAAAAACGTTACGCGTTGGTAATTTACCCTTACCAATCGGTGTCGTGATGCAATATGTGAAACGCAGTTATCACGCGCCAAAGTTTGTGACGATTAATCCTGGTAAACAGCAGATTTTTATTGATATGTCAAAATTACCAGTGACAAATGGGCTATCATTTCGCGCCAAAATTATTGATTTAAAAGCAGGGCAGTTTGTCTTTGAAGGGGGGCTTGAAAATGGCAAATAGTGCACGGTCATTTTATGATTGGTTGATGACAAATCGTAACGCGGTGGCTGCAGATGAAATACAGCAGTTTGCCAATAACGCTTTTTTGGACTTAACTTTTCCAAAGCAAAGCACAGATTTTGATGATATTTCAAATTATTTAGAAGAAAATGCGTCTTACTTGACCGAAATGTCAATCTTTGATCAAGCTTGGGAACGCTATCAAGCAGGACGATAAAAAATAGGATGGAGGAACTGCTGGCACAAATTGTTGGCAGCAAGGACGAATATGGCACAAATTATTCAATGGTTCCCTGGTCATATGGCCAAAGCCTTTCGCCTGATGCGCGAAAATTTAAAGTTAGTGGATGTAGTTTTTGAACTGGTGGATGCGCGCATTCCTGAAAGTTCTCGTAACCCAGAAGTTGATAAGTTAATTGGTTCAAAACCACGCTTACTCATCATGACGAAAGCTGATTTAGCGGATCCTGAGCAAACACGTGCTTGGAAGCAACACTTTGAAGCCCAAGGGCACACAGTGCTAGTGTTGGATACCCGTGACCCACGAACACCACAGTTGGTGACAAAGGCGGCGCGCCGTGCCGTGGAAGCTAAAAAGGCCGCGCAACTGGCCCGTGGGATTCAAGATCAACCCATTCGGGCACTGATTGCGGGGATTCCTAACGTTGGTAAGTCCACTTTACTGAACCATCTGGTGATGAAAAACGTTGCCCCAACTGCGGATCGACCTGGTGTGACGAAGAAGGTTGCGTGGCTTAAAACGCCAACCAAGCTCGAATTGCTTGATTCACCGGGTGTGTTGTGGCCGAAATTTGAAGATCAAACCGTTGGGTTGAAATTAGCCTTAACTGGCGCCGTCAAAGACACGATTTTTGCTAAGGATGATGCGGTCTTGTTCTTACTTGATTTCTTCCGTAATTACCGACCAGAGGCGATTATTTCACGCTACCATTTAGATGCGAACGTGTTTGATGAGGCCAGTGTGCAAATTTTGCTGGACATTACGCAAAAACTTGGCTTCAAGGACGATTATGAAAAGGCCAGTGAACGTGTCTTAAATGACTTGCGTAAAGGCAAACTTGGGCCCTTTACTTTAGATCTTCTTGACGTGTAAGTGATATGGCAGAAACAATTGCACAAATTAAAAATAGTCTTAAAGCCATAACGGATCCAGCTGATCCGCGTTTAGCAAATTGGCGGCAAGATAGTCGGACTGGCGTTCAACAGGCGTTGCAGCAATGGGACAAGCAACAATTGAAATTAGCAGCCAAACGCGAGAATTTCAAAACCCGTTTTACCTTTGAAGCCCAACAGTGGGATCAAGGGCTGTCTCATGTTGCTGGTGTTGATGAGGTTGGACGCGGGCCCTTAGCAGGGCCAGTGGTGGCAGCAGCGGTTATTTTGCCGCATGATTTTGCAGAACTCGACGTGATTGATTCTAAGCAACTGTCTGAAAAAATGCGCGACCAATTATTTGATCGCATTATCGCCCAAGCACTGTCGATTGGGATTGGCGTGGTTGATGCCGCGGTGATTGATGACATTAATATTTACGAGGCAGCGCGCTTGGCCATGACGCAAGCAGTCGCTGAACTGGCACCTGAACCAGATTACTTATTAATTGATGCGATGACGTTGCAGACTGATATTCCCCAGTTATCGTTGATTAAAGGGGATGCTAGGAGTAATTCCATTGCGGCGGCTAGTATTATTGCAAAAGTGACCCGTGATCGCATGATGACCGATTACGATCGGCAATATCCAGGTTATGGTTTTGCACAACACGCTGGTTATGGCACCAAAGCACATTTGGCTGCACTGGCAGAACTTGGGGTGACGCCAATTCATCGCCGGTCATTTGGACCAGTCAAATCCGTGATTGCAGAAAAAAAATAACAAAAAAAATACCAAGCACAGGGTGTGTTTGGTATTTTTTTTGGCTGTCATCGGGTTAAACGTCACAAAAGTGTTTACAGTATTAGAGTGACATAATATAATTAAAGTCTGTCTAAAAACTTTAAGTGTTTACTGAGTGAGTAAACAGATTGTTTTTAATCAAGGCAGATTGCAAGAAATAACTTGAACGAATTTAGTGACGTAGATTAAGTAAGAAGATCTCGATTGGTAT
>NZ_BMWM01000022.1 GCF_014651235.1 Leuconostoc lactis KCTC 3528 = DSM 20202
ACTGCCAAAACTTTCGTATCGTACAACAATTCACACGGATCAAGGCTGGCAATATCGCCACAGAACATAGCATAAAACACTAAAGAAAAACCGCATTATCCAAAGTATGTCGCGTCGTGCAACTGCTCTAGACAATGCGGTTATGGAAAGCTTCTTTAATAAGCTTAAAGTTGAAATCGGGCCACTAAACAAGTATTCATCAGCTAAAGCGTTGATAGATGCCGTTAAAAAGTGGATACTATATTACAACAACACACGCATCCAAACAAAATTAAACGGCCACTAACCGGTAGAATACCGACAAATGGCCGCTTGATTAGCTAAAATATTTTACTTTAACTTTTTGGGTACACCACACATTGTCGTAGTTTTTTTATTGCGTCAGTTGTTGATCTTGGGCAATGATCCATGCATTGAGGTCGGAATCATCAATGCGGGTGGGGTGTTGTTTCAAAAATTGCCGGTAAAGTGTGGCAATACGTTTGCTAAAAATGAGTGTATTGGGTGGTGTCAGTGAATCATCGAGTAGCTGATAAGAACGAATCGCATAACTGATAAATGCCAGTGTTTGGGCTAACTCGTTATCGGATAATCCATGTGCTTCTGACAGATAGTGTTGGCGTGCGGCATAGCCTAGGGCTTGTTGAAAGCGATTTAAGTTATCCGGCTCAATCTGGCCCTCGGGGCCGATGGCAATCATGGTTGCTTTGAAGCTGGCAATCGCATCTGGTGTCGCTTTGTTGGTGAGTTCAAAACGTTGAAAGGGTATCCCGTCCGATGTGGTGCGGGTTTCAAAGGTATACCATTTTTTATTGGTGAGAAAGAAAGGCGTTGTCATAAGGACCTCAGTTTAATCGTGGTGTTTGATGTTTCTGATGAGTTGCGCCATAATCTTGTCATCGCTGTATGACAAGACGTTTTTCGCGTAAATACCACGGCCAAACCAAGCTAGAAGGACTAGCGCAATGGCCGACAAAGCCAGGGCCACAATGGCAGCTGGCCAGGATTCGACCTTGGTAACCAGGCGGACAGGCATCATACTTTGTGAAATAAATGGGACGTAACTTAAAATTTTAATCACGATATTATTTGGCATGTTAGTCATAAAGTAACTAAAGAAATAACCAATCATGGCCAGCACCGTCACGGGACCAACAGCTTGTTGAACTTGTGAATTATCATTAACGAGGGAGGCAATAATTGCCGTCAGCACGAGATACAAGGCCACGGCTACTAGAATAAAGCAAACAGCATAAACAGTAAATCCTACCGTAATACCGGAGAAGTTATGCGCAATCTCAGCAACTGCTGCATTATTTTTAAAGATAAGATAGGCAATAATACCGGCAACCAAGTAAAGGAGCATGTGTGTGAGTGTTAGCGCAAAAATACCAATAATTTTACCGAAATATTGAATATTTGATGATGTCGCAGCCAACAAGGTCTCCATAATACGTGACGACTTTTCGTTGGCGATTTCTGTGGCAATCATTGAGGTATACCACATCACGATGACCATCGTGATCACGCCAATGGCAACAGCAATGCCGTAGTTGGCCATTGATGAATTATCGCCATTTGTGGTACGGTTGTCAGCTTGCTTGACGACAGACTTTAACTGATAAGGCTGTATCAATGCTTGGGTCTGTTCAGGTGTGAGACCGTACTGGGCCGCTTTTTGTGTGCGGGCCAGGTTACCTAAGACACTGCTGATTGCCTCTTGATTGATTTTATTACTCTTAGGATGTGTCGTGAGCGTGGCACCATTAGCATTAAAAGTCAGCACACCGTCAAGGGTTTGCTTGTCGAGTGCTTTGTTTGCTTGTGCTTGTGTTGTTATACGTGATACTTTCAGGTCGAGGCTTTTTTCGCTTTTAATCATGACTTGGCGTACAGCAGGATTACCAATGACGGCTACATTTGGAGTGGTATTGCCTTGCATTTTTGTAATGCCAGAGACAATCGCGGCAATGATGCTAGCAAAAATAATTGGCGAAAGGACCAAAAGCCAATAACCGCGCGATTTGAAATGATTACGGTACGTCTGTTTAATGACGATCATGAGTCCATTAGGCATTGTGAGCGACCTCCTGTCGGAAAATATCATCTAGTGTTGGGGGTTGTTGAGAGAAGGCCGGAATGTAGCCGTTTCGGGTAACATAGTTGAAAATATCATGACCCACAGCTTCATCTGTGACAACGAGGTCAAAGCCTGCGCTGCGTGGGGTGACACTAACAACCCCTGATAACTGGGCCAACTCGGCTTGTGTGAAGGGTCCTTCAACGTAGATTTTTGTCCGACCAAACTGTTCACGAATTTCTTGCACGCCGCCTTGTAGAATAACTTCACCTTTTTTGAGCATGGTGAGTTGGTCTGAAATTTTTGTGACGTTGTCCATGTCATGACTTGAAAAAATAATCATGACACCTTGATCGCGCATCCGGATGATTTCGTTCATCATGATGCTGGTGTTGACAGGATCAAGCCCAGAAAAGGGTTCATCTAAAATGATAAATTCAGGATTGAAAATGAGCGAGGCAATCATTTGGACTTTTTGCGCATTACCTTTTGACAAAGACTGCACTTTGTCCGTTGCTTTGCCCACAACATCAAGTCTTTTGAGCCAATCAGCTAGTGCTGTTCGGGCATCTGCTCGTCGCATGCCGTGTAGTTCAGCGAAGTATAGTATTTGCTCTTCAATCGTTAACTTTTGATACAAGCCACGCTCTTCAGGGAGAAAGCCAATACGTTGTTTATCCTGTTGCGTGATGGGATGATTATCCCAAGTGATTGTGCCGGAAGTCGGCGTAATGAAGTTAAGAATCATACGGAAAGTCGTCGTTTTACCGGCACCGTTTTGTCCGATTAACCCCATTACTTGACCGGGCTCAAGTGTCATGTTTAATTGGTTAACGGCTAATTTGCTGTTGAACTTCTTAGTGAGTTGGGTCAGTTGGATCATACTGTGCTCCTTATGTTAACTGCGTCTGTAACGATTTAAAGGGGGGGATTGTGGCTCAAAGTTCGTCATATAAATGATACGAATTTTTGTTTTGTTGCTTTGCCGACACTTGCCGTATTTGGCTAATTATCTACAAGTCATCAGTCACGTATTATACAATTGATACTTTGAGTGTAGCGAACTTAACATTAAATGTAAAGGCAATGGCCAAATGCGGGATTGGTGGCTGCTAGCATTGTTAAGCTTCATCGCACGAGTCGGTTTTTTTTATTGCTTGTTGACGAGGCAGTATTTTTTCGGTATACTTATATTTTGTTATGGCGCTATGGTCAAGTGGTTAAGACGTCGGCTTCTCAGGCCGAAATCGAGGGTTCGATCCCCTCTAGCGCTATTCTAGCCGTTCTATCAGGTTTATTGATAGGGCGGCTTTTTTGTGTTAAAACGTCCAGTTTAGTGATTATTGCTTATCTCGATATTTGTTTAAACAAAGCAAATATATCAGAACAATTGAATAGATGCACAGCCATTTGTAATAAAAATCACCCTGTGTGATGAACAGGTTCAAGATAAAGCCGATTAGCAATATACTTAAAATAAATACGATATATTGTGTTGACCGTAATTGATTGACAAACTTGACGACACCATCATTTTTAGCTTTTTGTTTTTCAAAAATAAAATTGAATAAATTGAAAATTAAGAACCAAAAAATGAGCGTCATGATGAATTTGACTGTTAAATATAGCATGATATCCCTTTCTAAAAATCACGTCTTATGATCGAGTAGGTGATGTTTGTTGTGACCCGAGTGAACCGTATCAGCGCAATAGTCGATATGCTAAAATGATCAGTCCGATAATGAGCAAGGCATAACCGATATATTTTTGATAGGTTTGGCGTGGGTTTGGTTTTTTTGATGCGCCAATCAGTAGGGCAGCAAACAATAGAAAAATAACTTGTACTGTTGTCGTCATAATCATCTCCTGTGTGCGATCAGAACGTGGTGGTTAGCCTATATATGTATATGTACGCCCAAAAGGGCATAAAGGATTAGTCGAGGTCAAAGGTAATTTTCTCATCTTTTGAGAATAGTGACCCTGTGTAAATTAGCTTGAGTTTATCTGTTTGGACGGCTTGACCGACGAGTGTACCAGTAACGGAAGCGCCCTTAGTCAGGTCACCAGACTTCAAATCATCGCCCACAACTTTGTGACCATTATCATCTAGCACAATTTCGGTTAAATCAGTTTGGTTGCCATTGTCGTCCAATTTGAAATCTAATGGATTGTAGCTGACTTTGTTGCGATCGACATTAGTAATAGTAACATTCACCATCACGAACATCTTGCCAGAATCTGGTGTTGAAATTGAACTACCGTTATAATAGTCCACTTTATTGAGTTTTAAAGTAACGCCATCTGCCTTGACAGTGTCACCAACTTTGAATGTCTTGTGGTTAACCTTAGCTGAAGAAGTTGTTTTATGTTCAGAGGAAACCTTTTTTGCGCTGTCGTCAGCGCGACCAATTGCCGCAATCACAAGTACGACAATGATCGCTAGCGTCCAAAACCAACCACGCTTATAAAATGGCTTCTTTTGAACGTCTGTGTTGCCATTCTCATCAACAATCTTTTTCGCCATGAAAAAATCTCTCCTTAGCCTTTTAGTGTGGTTGCTCAGCACATGTGATGTTAGGGATTACAGGCTAGTTAACATGTTTGGTAAATGTTCAACGTTTAGCATTTTAAGACACAGTAACTCACCGGATTGCGTCGGTGTTAGATAAACTTAAATAGGAAAATGATATTTTATATTGCAATTTTATTATTAAACCAGTATTGTGTCAACGCAATCTGACACATGCACGCATTAATCAAGTCGCTAATCAGGGCTTATCGATTTTACTAGAATTAAAATTTAATGAGGTTCATAATAGAGACAACTTAATATTAGAATTGCAGAAAAACGGGAGGGAACAAATGACACAGGGGATTACAGCCTATTTAAATGACGATGGGGTCTTGATACAATGGCCAGCGAAATACCATAAAAAGCGTGACGTGATTGCTTATTTAGCCAGTAAGTTTGACAGTGATAAAACGTACGATGAACAGGACGTTAATTTAGTATTGCGGCGTTGGTCCGATTATGCGGACTATCCACTGCTAAGACGCGCATTAGTAGATTTTGGTTTGCTAACAAGAGATGCTTATGGACGAACGTATCAATTGTCATCCGAAGTAAATAGTTTAGAAAACTAGTAACCGTGCTTGAGTAATTTTAAAGACGTGTTGTGATCAGCACACGTTCGCAGATGATGACTCAAAATAAAAAAGCGCTTATGCGCTTTTTTATTTTGTCGTTGTATGGTAATTTATTGGACTTGCCAATGATAACCTGCTGGCAATGCACCACCAGGTGCAACACGTGTTGAGTGGCCTTTACGGGTTTGCCAAGTATAGCCATCTTGAATAGCCCATTTGTATGCCCCAGTATTATTAATGTTACCCGTGGCTGGTGCGGGGGCGACAGCAGTTTGGGCCGTCGCTGCCTGAGATTGCGCTGCTGCTTGTTGCGCAGCGGCCTCACTAGCGGCGCGCGCAGCACTTTCTGCAGCAGCGCTTTCCGCAGCAGCTTGAGCGGCTGCTGCTGCGTTGGCCTTAGCTTCGGCTTCAGCTTTGGCCTGGTCAGCTGCTTCTTGTTCAGCTTTTAGTGTTTTTGCTTTATTGAGTGTGTTGCGTGCGGTACCATTACTGTAATCAATAATGGCATTTGGACTATCATTATTGAGATAGACGACCGTCGCATCATCATTTCCATTTTCTTCACGATATGAGTGGAGATTAATTTTGACTTTTTCACCACGCGGATTGTAGCCAACATAAGCCAAGCGTACTTGTCGTGGTAGTAACTCATCGTTGCGATACAATGGTGTCACTTGATAATCGAGGCGATAGCCTTTGTGTGTCTTTAACCACTTGGCCAGATGATTTTCATAATAAAGCATGGATTGCTTATTAGCAGCATTCATGCTTTTAAGGGCACCGGCATTTAAATAAGCGGTTTCAGGTACTAAATTTTTAGATTCGTCATTGAGACCGCTGAATTGATAACCGACTAAATGGCCACGATTGAATAACCACTCTTTACTGATTTTACCGTTACTTTTTTCATATTTGAAACGATAGTTGTGCCAACCAACTGGATTGTAAGTCAAACGTGCTGCGCGTTTGGCAGTTGGCTTATCAGTATTAGCCAACTGAATATGTGCATCCGTTGCCCGTTGTTTGTCATCATGATCACCTAAGACAAGCTGTTTAGATTGACTGAAGGCCAACGGCCGCTGTTCTGCACCCGTCAGTGTTGCATCGCGATAGGCTTGGTCAGCGGCAACTGGGGCAATTCCCATTAAGCCAACGACACTCGAAAAAACAGCCAAAATGACTGTCCGTTTTATGTGTTGAAACATCATATTCTCCTAAATTCTCCCGAAAAATAGTAATCTGTTGAATGATCCTTTTTTAAGGAACATTTATAAGAATTATTATAAGATATTTGCAAAAAATTGTATATCTATTTTAGTTTGAGCATGATTAAAGACAACATAACCGTTTGATCATAGCGATTAGGCCCGCAATTTTTATAAATGGCAAATTTATGATAAAATAGAGGGGTACCATCAAATAAAACTCAAGGAGAACATGTTCATGTCAGTTGAAGAAAAGTTTGATAGCGCCAAGGACCAAGTTGTTGGTAAGGTGAAAGAAGTAGAAGGTAAGCTTACCGGAGATAAGGTACGTGAAGCAGAGGGTAAAGCCCAAGGCGTGGCAAGGTGAAAGATGCCGTGTCAGATGTTAAAGAAGACGTTAAGGATGCTGTTAAAGAAGCAGCCGATGACTACAAAACCGATAGCGAAAAAGAAATTGATCAATAAATTTAAAAAAGCCCAACAGGCAGTTTAGCCTGTTGGGCTTTTTGTTTAAGCACGAGACGTTAATTGTGAAAAAGGTATAAACGGTGCGGGCGTATCGGTTGGTGTTGCTAAGGATTTTTGTAACCAGGCAACATCAAGCCATTTACCATGTTTAAAACCAACTTGTGTTAGTTGGCCCACTTGGTGATACCCAAAATGTTCATGAAAAGCAATACTACGTGTATTTTCAGCAGTAATGACAGCGATGGTTTGGATAACATTTTGCTCTTTCAGATATTGTTCGAGTGCTTGGTAAAGTTGCTTGCCCACACCACGTCCCTTCGCAGTCGAGCCAACATAGACGCTGAGCTCAGCAGTCCATTGATAAGCTTCGCGTTCGTTTAAGGGGTGCGCATAGGCATAACCTAAAATTTTGTTTTTATCTTCAGCAACAAGATAGGGGTGTGTCTGTAGTGTTTTCGTGATGCGCTGTTCAAATATTTGCAGACTGGGGATGTCATATTCAAAAGTAAAGGTGCTATCCAATACGTAAGGGGCATAAATATCAAGTAACTGTTGGGCATCATTTTTGGTGGCAATTCGAATGATCATCACATACACTCCGTTTGATTAATGTTCACAGTATAGCATACGGCGCGAAGAGAAACAGCCAGTTGGTGATAAAAATACATAGCATTAATTTATTACAATGTCAATAAATTGTTTGGAGGATTAAAGTGAGAAATTTATTGACAAAAAACGACACGGTATTGTTTATCATGTTGATAACGGTTGTTAACAATACCGTTAGAAAGATGAGGTATTATTCTATATGAATAAATTTAAAAAAGTGGTGTTAACTGGTGTGATAGCTAGTGGCATTTTTTCGGGTATTAGTTTTGCCCATGCGGACCAAGTAGGTGGCGGCGATTGGCGCCATGGAGTTGGGAGTTATTACGTCTGGTCGTATTACTTTCATAATTATCGTAATCACAGTTCGTCGGTTTCTGGTCAATATTTTGCATCGAGTGGCCGAACGAGTCCAGGATATGATGCACAAGCTTCGGCTCCAAAGAGTTTGTTTGGTAATAAAGCATACTATGATTTCTGGTGATGTGGTTAAGCGCGGATGAAACGTTTACGTCAATTAAGAAATAGCATTTATATTGTCTTTATTTTCCTCGTTAGTGTGATATCTGTGACGGCCGCCATGTTGTATGCGAAGGATGCAGCTTATTTTGGCACACCGACAAATATTTCAATTGTGAATAATAGTAGTGATTTACGTACTGCCACATTAAATCAAGCGATTGCCGCGTATGCAGATACCCATGATTTAGTGATTATTAAACGCGTATATCCGAAAATTGAGGGCAAAATCATCCCGAAAAGTTATATACTTGGGCATCAAAAACAACACATGATTGGGATACCAGCCGGTAGTATTGAACATCGAAAAAATATTGCAGATCGTGATGTGTTGTCTGATTACGGTGTGTTTGGAAAAGGTAATCATCAAGCATTTTTGGCATTTTTGTCTAAAAACAATATTCAATTTATGGTGTATAATCCAACAGCTCTGTCAGCAGTAGTATCAGATCTCACAGGACAATTGGCTGTTTCACGACTAGATGTCTTGTTAGTGATGATACTCTTAGTCATTGTGATACTGAATAGTTTCATTGTTTTTAAACAACGACGGCAATTTGTGATACAACAACTTTTAAAGGGACAAACCAAGGGGACTGCCGTATTGACGATTTGGTGGTCTAACATAAAAGTCTATGTTTATACTTATCTCGTTGGGCTGCCTATTGTTGTTGGCGTTTTATGGTTATTGTTGCCGGAGATGCTCACTTATGAATTAATCATCGTTAACGTAATATTGTTACTATTTTTTGGTGCTGTTGCTGTTAGTACGCTTATCTTAACGATTTTGTTCAATCGTGGGCAACTCGTAGCGCTTCTGAAAGGACGTGGGAAGCAAATCTTGATCCCAATCGTATCTTGTATCATTTTGGCACTCACATTTATGAATTTTGTGACAACATTAGATTTGGCGTAAAAAGAGAATCGACAAATTAATTTAATGCGACAAGGGCAACAAAAGTGGGAGCAAATAGCTCATTTTTCAGTTTTAACCATGCACACAATGTCCAAACAAGATGATGTGCAGATAAAAACGAGTCACTTATTGCTGAATCAGATAGATGAATCACAACTGTTAATGAGCATGTTTGCACCATTCCAAGGACCAAAAATAACCTTGGGACGCGACCAACCTTACGCACGTGATATTTATGTAAATCCCACTTATTTTAAGTATCAACAGGTACGATCAGTTACCGGAAGACAGTTAACAGCAGATGATTTTCATGGACCTGTAACGTTATTGACGACAGAAAATTTATCGACGACACAAATACAGCAAAATTATGCAATACCGAATGGCATTGATACCGAAAATATCGTGATCAAGAAAATACAACCGACGTCAACCTATGTTTTTCTTAATGCAACGCAGGAACAGTCATTTGCCTACCAAAAACCAAAACATATACTGGTGATAAATTTTCATGCTGTACAGCGTGATGCATTAGCGCATTTAGATAACAGTGAGACAGTTGCGAAAGAAAGACCAAGTCAATCGATTGTGCAAAATTTGTTACCGTGGTTGTCACAACGCAACGTGATGGTTAACTTGGCTTCTGAGGAAAATAAGAACCAAGTTATGACGGTTTTAGGGCCGACTATTCAAGACGTTAGTAGTACGAACAAGCTGCGAGCAACCTTGAAACAAACCTACCTACTGCGTAAAAATGTTTTATTGGGTAGTTTGATACTGGCAATTTTAGTGGTGTTATTGTGTGGTTTGTTTACGATTTACATCATATTTATGGCTTATCGTCGTTCATTGTTTGTAAAACAAGTTTATGGGATATCATTTATTAATCGGTATCGTCACATTTATCTCATGCTATCGTGTGCGTTGTTACCAGGCATCCTGTACGCAACTTCAAAGCCTAGCGTCTTGATAACCGTTGTTTTTGTCATGAGTTGTCTGTTATTGTTTTTCACGTACCGCATTATGGGGAATGAAAGGCAAAGTTATTTAATACTTAAGGGAGAGTTATGACGCTAGTTTTGAAAAATGTGAGTAAGCGGTTTGGCAAACATCAGATTATTGATAATTTATCAGTTGCGTTTCAACCTGGTATGAAATATATTTTACGCGGGCGCTCTGGAGCGGGGAAATCAACAATTTTGAATATGATTGCACGTTTTGATGACGATTATCATGGCATCATAACGTATGATGCCATGATAATCTGAAAACAATCAAAAAAAGTCAGTATTATCGAGACTATTTGGGCTATCTATTTCAAAATTATGCGTTGTTAGAAGATCAAACAGTTTTTGATAATTTGGCGCTTGTTTTTCGACATCGTATTCAAAAGCAAGATACGCAAGAGATGAGACAGGCATTAGAGGCTGTGGACTTATCTAAAGCCTATTTGAAAAAGCATGTCTATGAATTATCTGGTGGTGAGCAACAACGTGTTGCAATAGCCCGCTTAATACTAAAGAAACCACGCATTATTTTGATTGATGAGCCAACAGCTGCATTAGATCACGATACTGCGACAGCAATTTTATATCAGGTATTGGATCGTTTGATTAACGACCAGACTATCATGATTGTTGCCACCCATGATCCTTTAGTTATTCAGTGGGGGGATGTGATGATTGATGTTTAACATGGGGCCTATGCTATTCGTCATTCATGATAGGGCATACAAAAAGTATCTAGTTTGCTATAATAATCGTAATTGAAAGGGCGAATAGGTTGACACATGCAGTTTAGAAATGCGACACACGAAGATATTGAGATGATTTTGACAATTGAAAATCAAGGTTTTAACCAAAATGAGGCGGGAACGAGAGACCAATATCTTGATAGAATTGCCAATTTCCCAGAAACATTTATTGTGGCTGAAGATGAACAGGCAGGTGTTCTCGGCTTCATTTGTGGACCAGCAGTCAATCAACGTTTTGTTGATGACTGGATGTATGAAGAAAATCCGAAAAATATCGCCCAAGGAGGCTATCAGACTGTACTAACGGTAGCGGTTCACCAAGCTGCCCGTGGTCTTGGTTTAGGAAGTCAATTATTGTCACAATTAACAACGCGGGCGCAAGCAGCAGGGCGTGAAGCTATCGCTTTAACTTGTTTGGCTGATCGTATTCCTTTTTATGAAAAAACGACTTTACGAATCTCGGCTCATCACAATCTACTCATGCCGGTGAGCAATGGTACAATATGGAAAAGATATTGCATCATGCCTGAATTTTTAACGTCTGGACTAGAACCAGACGTTTTTGCTATGTGGCGGGAATATTGTCTCGGTTAGATAACCATGGTAGACTGACAGTTAGGATATAACGTTGGCTAAGTCAGTTATAAATTGTCGACTAATCCAAGTGCAGCATGATTAAGGAGATAAAAATATGTCATGGGTATATCTATTGTTAGCCGGCTTATCAGAAATTTTGTGGGCGACGACGATGAAATTAAGTCAGGGTTTCACGAAAGTTGGCTGGGTGATTGTGACGATTATTGGGCTTATTGCCAGCATGGCATTTTTAATCCAAGCCGTGAAACAGCTACCCTTTAGTTTGGCCTATCCAATTTGGACAGGAATTGGCGCTGTGGGGTCTGTTGTGATGGGTGTTGTGTTGTTTCGAGATCAATTCCCGCCAGTCACCTGGTTTTTTATTGGGTTACTCATTGTCGCTATTATTGGGATAAAAATAACGGCTGGCGAATAAAATATAAAAAACGCGTAGTTGCTACAGTGACAAACTGTAGCAGCTACGCGTTTTTGATTGCGTTAATCATTAAATTCTAATAAGATATCGTTTTTGGATACTTGTGATCCAAAGGCCTTTTTAAAGGTTAATTGTGGCAAGGCATTGGCATTAGTGATCGTTACCATCACAGTGTCATCTAGCTGTGCATCTTGAATGGCCTTATCCCAGAATTCGATGAGCAAGTCACCTCTCTTCACACGTTGGCCTTTATCAAAGTAAGTAATGAATCCGGTACCTTGCATGGATACGGTGTTAATACCAATATGGATTAGCGTGACCACACCTGAATCAGATTCAATACCGACCGCATGACGTGTTGAGAAGGTTGAACGAATCACACCATCAAATGGGGCGTAAACACGGCCATCGGTTGGTTTAATGGCAAATCCTTCGCCAAGCGCACCTGAAGCAAAGGCAGGATCCGAGACGGTTGCTAAAGGTTCTAACGTACCGGCAATTGGCGCATAGTATTGTGTGTGTGCTTGATCCAAATCAATGAGATCTGACTGACTATTTTCAAACTTTTTACCCCAAGTCTTTTCGAGTTGGTCAACAATTTCGGCATGTTTGTCTTCTGTTAACGTGACACGACGATAAAAGACGAATGCACCAATTGAAACAATGATAAAGGGTAGACCAAACATAATGATTTTAAACGTGAGTTGGCCAGAAGGGGTGATCGAGCTGGCAGTTGCACCAGTTGTCATACCGGCAGCAACCGCAGTCAAACCAACCGCACCGTTTGAGATCGCACCGGCTAATTTATCTAATAAAGGCCGAACAGAAAGGGTCAAAGATTCGTCACGATGATTGAGTTTCAATTGGCCATATTCAACAGAATCAGAAATGAGCATCAAGACAACCAAGGAAACGAGGGGTTGTGGCAAGGCAAACAATTCTGCTGCAATCAATACGAGCGTTAATGAACCGCCAGCAAAGGAAAATAGGATGATGCCAGGAAGCATGATGGCAATACACCAGAAGAATAGCTTACGACGATTAAGTTTATCAGATAGGGTTGGGAATAGGGCAACGGCCACTAAGCCAGTAACAATGTTCAAGCCGGCTAAGATTGAGAAGGCACTAGAGTTACCCAGGATAAATGTGAAATAGTAAAGTTCTAACGAATTGACAAGGGCCACACCTGTTGTGTAGAGTCCGTATGCTAAAGCAATCCACATCAATTGATCGTTGTGCGTCAAAATGTGAAAGACTTGCTTGAAGGTGGTACGTTCTTTGTTTTGACGTAAGGTTGAATCAATTTCTTTAGTTCCCAGACCAACAACAATTGAACTGATCCAGGCAACAGTTGCAACAATCACGGCAAACCAGAACCAGCCTCTTGAGTCACCGGTGCCGCCATTGCTCTTCATTGAAAAGAACAATACCAGTGGCATCACCACAATGCCGACCAAGTTAGCACCGATAGTTGAGCCAATACGGGCAAGCGTTGCCGTCTTTTCACGTTCACGTGAATTCAGAGTCAAAGCGGGAATCATTGACCAGAAGCCAATATCCTTAAATGAATAGAAGATATCCATTGTGATATATACGAAGCCAAAAAGCAAGAGGTACAAAATCGGATTGCTCTTATTGATACCGCCCATATTTGTAAACAAAATGATCAGGGCAATGGAACCGATGGTCCCACCAACGACGACCCAAGGTTTAAACTTTCCCCAGCGCGTCACGGTATTATCAATCGCGTTACCAATAAAGGGATCAATAATTAATTCCATAAAACGCAGGACGAAAATAATCAGAGTGATATAACTAATCATCCGGTCGTTTTCAGTGGAATTACCGGTGTTAAACAAATGTGTCGTGACGAACATGATGAAGTACGTCGATAATGTCGCAAAGAAGACATCGTTACCAAATGCACCAAAGGCATAAGATAGACGTGATGACATAGTATGTTTGTTAGAAGGCATAGCCCGTTCTCCTTTTTAATATTAGCTAACACAAACATTGTAAGCGCTTTCAAATTAAAAGACAAGACTTTTACTAAAATTTTAGTAAAATATAGCAGTCATGATTTTTTGTAGTAGAATAAAAGATAACGATATTTTCGTGCAACTATGCACACAGTGGAGAGCGTCTATGGTAACTATCAAACAAATTGCGGAAACGGCTGGCGTGTCGTCGAGTACGGTGTCGCGTATTTTAAATGACGATACAAGCTTGTCTGTTTCATCAGCAACGCGACAGGCTGTGCTAGAAACGGCGCATAAGTTAAAATATGTGAAACGGCGCAAAGACACGTCGATGAAAAAAGTTTGTCATGTGGCTGTGATCACGGTTTTTTCGGAAGCGCGTGAGGCAACGGATGCTTATTGGCGGCAAATTTACTTAAGTATTGAAAAACATGCCCGACAGATTGGGATTGTGATTGATGATGTGATTCGTATGGCACAAGGGATTGATCAACAAACGATTGCGGCGTATGATGCCATCATTATATTAGGGGATATTTCCCAACAAGCCATTTTTACCATTAAACAAATGAATCCACATTTAGTTTTGGTTGATAGCAAAGCACATGATGATGATATTGATGTGGTTGAGCCGGAAATGGCCAAGATGACGGCGAAAATTCTAGATGATTTTTATACTGCCGGTCGTCGTCATATTGGGTTTATTGGTGGCACAAATGAATTGTTTGATCTAGATGGTACTACCAAGGGGAGTGCGGCAGACGTACGAGAAACGGTGTATCAACAATGGATTGCAGCCCATCAGCTAACACCCTATATTTACACAGGGGCTTGGCATGTTGAGACAGGGAGCCAAGGCGCTACGGCGTTATTAGATGACGAACCAGACATTGATGCGCTGTTGGTTGCCTCGGATCCAATTGCCATTGGCGCTATCAATGCGTTGAAAATGCGCGGACTTGAGCCTGGCAAAGACATTGATGTTGTCAGTTTTGATAATTTAGAATTGGCTGCTTACTTGGTACCAGCTTTAACAACTGTTGATTTAAAGCCAGAAATATTAGGGCAACAAGCGCTCATACAGGCTTGTGATTTAGCCCAAAATAAGCGGGATTGGGCAGTTTGGACAACGATTCCAAGTCGGTTGATTTATCGCGAAACGCTTACGGCAACGAAAAAGTAAGCGTTTACATTTTAGTAAAATAATGATACTATATGCTTGTGGTTTAGTAAAAATTTTCTGGAGGAAGACAATGACTAGTGCAAAAATTTTTTTTGACACTGAAAACAAGGTTTTTCATCTGAAAAATGATCAAATATCGTATCTTTTTCAAGTTGAGACGGGGGACATTTTAAGTCATCTCTATTTTGGCCGTCAGATAGCAACATATCATGATCAACGGCGTTATCCAAGAATCGATCGCGGTTTTTCACCGAATCTTGCTGGCGATCCTGGGCAAGTCGATCGTGGCTATTCAAAAGATACGTTACGTCAGGAGTTCTCAGGCTTTGATACGGGTGATTTTCGGCAACCGGCTGTCGTGATTCGGGCTGAAAATGGTGCGCAAGCAACAGATTTTCGTTATGTCGATTATGAGATACAAGCGGGTAAACCAAACTTAGCGGATTTGCCACAAACTTATGTCCTAGCACCTGAAGAAGCCAAAACGCTGATTGTCCGGTTAGTTGATGCGACGTTAGATGCGGAACTGTACTTGTCTTACACCATCTTCGCCGATCGGCCAGTGATTGCCCGCACGGCAAAACTCATCAACCGTGGGACCCAAACATTGCAAGTAGAAAAATTAGCGTCAGTACAACTAGACGTCATTGAAAATCAACTAGAAGTTATTGCTCTACATGGCGCACATTTACGCGAACGTCAGGTTGAGCGGAAAAGTTTGCCGCATGGTATGACATCATTTGCCAGTCATCGTGGTGGTAGCTCACATCATATGAATCCCTTCATTGCATTAGTCGCACCAGAGACATCGGAAGATAGTGGCACGGCGATTGGGGTACAACTGGTGCATTCCGGTAATCATCAATTCACGCTGGAAAAAGACTATGTGGATCAGGTGCGTGTCCTGGCAGGCATTAACGAACAAGGCTTTAGTTGGCAATTATTGCCAGACGAAGCCTTCCAAGCCCCTGAAGCCTTACTCGTCTATTCGGAGGCTGGCTTGAACGGTATGTCGCAAGCTTATCATCACTTATTGCGTGAACGCGTCGCTCGAGGACGCTTCCAATATGCACCGCGCCCCATTGTCATTAATAATTGGGAAGCGACGTATTTCAATTTTGATGCGGAAAAAATTGATCATATTGTGGACCAAGCCGCACCGCTAGGTATTGAAATGTTTGTGTTAGACGATGGCTGGTTTGGTCATCGTGATGCGGATACAAGTTCTTTGGGTGATTGGTATGAATACGCTGATAAACTCAAATCGGGCGGAGGATTAGCCGGTATTTCGCAACGTGTGCATGATCGTGGCATGCAGTTTGGGATTTGGATTGAGCCAGAAATGGTTTCAAAAGATTCACAGCTTTATCAAGCGCACCCAGATTATGCGATTCAAATTCCCAATCGGGATATGACACCTAGTCGTGATCAGTATGTCTTAGACTTTTCGCGTCAAGAAGTGGTGGATGCGATTTACGACCAAATTGCCGCCATTTTGGACGACATCCCAATTGATTATATTAAATGGGATATGAATCGCCATTTAACCGAGTTGTATTCTGCAGCCTTACCAGCAGCGCAACAAGGAGAAGTGGCGCACCGTTATGTATTAGGCGTGTATCAGTTAGCTGAACGGCTCACCACAGCCTATCCAGATATCTTGTTTGAAGGCTGTTCTGGTGGTGGACGCTTTGATGCCGGTATGTTGTATTATTTCCCGCAATCATGGGCGTCAGATAATACCGATCCGGTTGACCGGTTGAAAATCCAATATGGTACATCTTTGAGTTATCCCATTTCAAGCATGACAGCACATGTATCAGCTTCGCCAAATCATCAGACTGGTCGTCTGAGCAGTTTGACCATGCGCGGGGATGTTGCCATGGCGGGTGTCTTTGGCTACGAACTCGATCTCAGCCAACTATCAGATACCGATAAAACGCAAATTAGTGAACAGGTGGCGTTTTACAAAACGCATCGTGACTTAATTCAGTATGGCGACTTCTATCGCATTCAGTCACCTTTTGAAAGCAATGATGTCGCTTGGCAGTTTGTCAGTGCAGATAAAACGGAAACGCTACTGTTCCAGTATCGTGTGCTATTTGAAGGACAACCACCATTGCATTTGACCAAACTCAGCCATTTGGCACCGGATAAAACTTATCTTGAACCAGCTACTGGTCAAGTATTTAGCGGGGATGAACTGATGACTGTTGGCTTCTACAATGTACCATTGCAACAGGCTGACTTTACTTCACGTGTACGCTATTTTAAGCAAGTATAGGCATGTGATCATGGTTTGAAGTTAGTACGCATGAAAGGAAAAACAAATGACAACAATTTATGATGAACTCGCAAATGTCTATCACACCGAGTTTCAAACACAACCAACCGACAAATTCTTCTCACCAGGTCGGATTAATTTGATTGGGGAACATACGGATTATAATGGGGGCCATGTTTTCCCAGCAGCGATTACCTTGGGCACTTATGGGGTCGCCGGTAAGCGTACCGATAAACTGGTCAAGTTGTATTCGACCAATATGCCCGAGGCTGGTGTGATTACATTTGAGATTGATGATGAAAGTAAGTTGCCACATGGGTCATGGGGCAACTTCGTTAAAGGTGTGTTGCAAGCCTTACGTGGGTACGGCAATAAGTTTGAGACGGGATTTGAATTGGTCATTTCTGGCAATATTCCCAATGGTTCAGGTCTCTCATCGTCATCATCATTAGAATTATTGATTGGGGTGGTCGCCAAAAAATTGTATGACTTAAAGGTTCCCCGATTACAATTAGTGGCGAGTGGGCAACGGGCTGAAAATGACTTTGTTGGTGTTAATACTGGGATTATGGATCAGTTTGCGATTGGTTTTGGTGAGGCGGATCACGCCATTTACTTGGATACGAACACGATGATTTATGAGATGATCCCGACGCACTTAGGGGATCATGTGATTGTCATCATGAATACCAATAAACGGCGTGAATTAGCCGATTCAAAATACAATGAGCGTGTGCGTGAAACGCAAGCGGCGGTCGTTGATTTACAACAAAAGCTCAACATTCAATTCCTCGGGCAATTGGATATTGCAACGTTTGATCAAAATGCGGCGTTGATTACGGATGAGACGGTTCGCCGCCGTGCGCGTCATGCAGTCTATGAAAATGAACGGACGCAAGAGGCGGTGAAAGCCCTCCAAGCCAATCATTTGGTTGAATTTGGGCAATTGATGAATGCCTCACACCAATCGCTAAAAGCAGATTATGAAGTCACAGGACTTGAACTTGATACCTTGGCTGAAACGGCACAACAGGTACCTGGTGTCTTAGGCGCACGAATGACTGGAGCTGGTTTTGGTGGTTGTGCAATTGCCTTAGTGCATCGTGATGCAGTCGCGACACTGGAAAAAACAGTCGGCGAGCGCTATGAAACGGTGGTGGGGTATGCGCCATCATTTTATGCGGCTAACATTGGCACGGGTGCACATTGGGTTGGCGAAATTTGAGGTGACACGATGAATCGAAATGGCTTAATCACGGTCTTTGTCCAGCGGGTTATTGCGGCAACAGACTATACCGAACTAGATGAGACCTATTTAATTAATCAGGTACTGGGCTGGCTTGGGGAAGCAGACTATCAAACACCAACCACATTGACCCCTTGGGAAGATACGGACACCTTAACCTTGTTGGATGCGTTAATTCGCGTGGCCGACACGAACGGGACATTGGCGCATCGTGAGATGAACGCGGATATGGTCGGTGCCCAATTGATGGCCCTCTTTGTGCCACGACCTTCTGAGGTGAACCGGATTTTTTGGGAAAAATACGCTAGTGCACCCGCTGCTGCTACGGACTACTTGTTTGCCTTATCACGCCGGAGTAACTACATTAAGACACGTGAAATTGGTCAAAATATCTCGTTTCCGGTCACGACAAAATATGGGGCGTTACAAATCACGATTAATTTGTCGAAACCAGAAAAAGATCCCAAGATGATTGCGGCAGCGTTGCAGGCTCAAAAAAATACGCCCGTCAATTATCCAGTGTCGCAATTATCTCATGATAATGAAGGCTACTGGGGGCGACTAGATTATCCAGCACGGGCAAATCATCGGGTGGTGGCGTTGACTTTGGGTGGGGAACCCTGGTTTTTCCAATATTCACCGTATGCCTATTTTAATGAACACGCAATTATCTTTTCAAAAACGATTCGACCAATGCGTGTCGATGTGGCGCATTTGGCAAAATTATTAGAGTTTGTCACGTTATTTCCGGATTATTTTATCGGGTCCAATGCGGACTTGCCCATTGTCGGTGGCTCTATTCTAACGCATGATCATTTCCAGGCGGGACGTTACGACTTACCAATGGCTCAGGCTACCATTAAGACGCCAATCACGCTGCCGGGGTGTCAAGTTGCGTCAGCTGGGGTGTTAAATTGGCCGATGACGGTGATTCGTTTGGCCGATGAAAACCAAGCCAACTTGCTACAAGCTGCCCAACAAATTATGACGACTTGGGCGCATTATAGTGATCCTGCGTTAGACATTCGTGCTTTTGATGCGCAGGGCGAACGGCATCATACCGTAACGCCCATTGCGCGCTATCGTGACGGACGCTACGAACTTGATTTAGTGTTGCGGGATAATAACGTATCGGAGACGTATCCTGATGGTATTTTCCATCCCCACGCCGATGTCCAACATATTAAACAAGAAAATATTGGTTTAATTGAGGTCATGGGCTTGGCGATCTTACCACCAAGGTTAAAGACCGAACTTGAGGTTGTTAAGGCCTACTTATTAGGCCAAGTTGACCAGGTGGCACCAAAGCATCAATTGTGGGCTGAAACATTGCGTGCCAACACCACCATTACGCCCGATAATGTCAACGCTATCATTGATGACAGTGTCGGACACATTTTTGAGCAGGTTTTAGAAGATGCGGGTGTCTATAAACATGACGCTGCCGGAGAAGCTGGTTTGGCACGTTTCCTGCAGGCCGTGGCCCAAAATGTACAAGTATCAGATTAAAAAGTTGAAAGGAAAATCATCATGGAAATTTTAACCCAACCGTTTGGTGCACAAGCAACAAGCTACACCTTAATCAACGATCATGGCGTGGCCTTAAGTGTAACGGATTTTGGCGCGCGAATTGTGAGTTTGCGCGTGCCACTTGCGACTGGTGAACGTGAGTTGGTATTAGGTTTTGATAGTGCGGAAGAATATCAACAAAAAGATACCTTTATTGGGGCCACAATTGGCCGTGTTGCTGGTCGGATTGCTGGGGCACATTGGGCACACGATGGTGTCGATTACCAGTTTGAAGCTAATGAAAATGACAACACCTTACACAGTGGTGTCATTGGTTTTGACCAACGCTACTGGCAAGCTGCACCACAGGTGACGGCAACAGAGGCAAGGGTTGTGTTTACTTATGTCAGTGAAGACGGGGAAAATGGTTTTCCTGGCCAAGTGACGGTGAACGTGACCTATGCTTTGGCTAATGATAACGTCTGGCGGTTAACGTATGAGGCTGTGACAGATACGCCAACACTCTTTAACCCAACGAACCATGTCTACTTTAACTTGACGGGTGACCCATCACAAAGTGTTGCAGCACATCAACTTAAGATTGTGGCTGATACCTTTGCGCCTATTGGTGACAAGAATTTAACGACTGGGGAAATACGGTCAGTAGCTGGGACAAGTTTTGATTTTCGTGCGGCAAAACCAGTTGGTACGACGATTGAGAGCACCGATGACCAACATCAACGGGTTGGCCATGGGCTTGATCATCCATTTTTGCTACAAGATACGCAGGGAGCACCGCAAGCTGAACTGCTGTCACCAGATGGTTTGGTGCGCGTTGCCATGACCACGACGGCACCGGCAGTGGTGGTCTTTACGGGTAATTTTGGTACAGATTTCACGCTGCCAATGCGCCAATCACAGATGAAAAACCATGGTGGCATTACGCTAGAGACGCAAGCAGTACCTGGCGCTGAACGTTTTGCGTCATATGGTGATATTATGCTGACACCAGCATCACCTTATCAGCAAGTTACCGAATTTAAGCTGGACTTTTAAAGTTGGCAAACTAAAGGAGATCACATGACAACACTACAGACAATTTTGGAACGTCGCGATTGGGAAAATCCGGTCGTGACCCAATGGCATCGCTTGCCGAGTCATACGGATATGACCTATGATCGTCCGGATCAAGGACAATCAGGTAGCCAAATCCAATCATTGAACGGGACTTGGGGATTTAATTATTTTACGCAGCTTGATGCTATTGATGATACATGGCGTGTGCAAGATTTACCGGATGCGACGACCATTACGGTACCTGGCAACTGGCAATTAGCCGGTGATTATGACGTGCCGTTGTATAGTAATGTGGCCTATCCGTTTCCTGTAACGCCACCAATCGTGCCTGACGAAAACCCAGTGGGTGCTTATTCAAAGACCATTCAAGTCGATGAAGCGTGGTTGGCTGACTCAAAAGAGACACATATTGTCTTTAATGGTGTCAGCTCGGCATTTTATCTTTGGGTTAACGGGACTTGGATCGGGTATTCAGAAGATAGCCGGTTACCCGCCGAATTTGATTTAACGCCACACCTAGTGGCGGGGGAGAATCGTATCGCTGTTTTGGTTTTGAAATGGAGTAAAGCGAGCTATTTTGAAGACCAAGATATGTGGCGACTTTCGGGTATTTTTCGAGATGTTGAGCTGGTGAACATGACCAAGGTGCGTTTGTCAGACTTTGCGATTGATACCCAGTTAGCGGATGATTTGGATGATGCTGTGGTGACAGTACGTGCGGAAATTGGTGACGTGGCAAATCAGGCATTACAAGTACGGGCGACTTTGTCTTGGGACGGCTTAGAAATCGCGTCAGATGAGACAACATTTGGCAACGACTTGGTGGATGAACGTGGCGCGAATGCCCACGAAGCAACCTTGTCGCTACCAGTTCATCAGCCGAAACTGTGGTCAGCAGAAATCCCACAGCGCTATGACTTAACGCTGACACTATTTGATGGCGACACAGTTTATCACACAGAAACCAAAAAAATTGGTATTCGCCGCGTCGATATCAAGGATGGACTCTTGCGTTTAAATAACCAGCCTTTGTTGATTCGTGGCGTCAATAAGCATGAATTCACGCCAGAGACGGGTTATTATGTCGATGAAGCGACGATGTTAAAAGATATTCGCTTACTTAAAGAGCATAATTTCAATGCCGTCAGATTGTCACATTATCCTAATGACCGCCGTTGGTATGAGTTATGTGATCAGTACGGGTTGTATTTAGTCGATGAGGCAAACATTGAAACCCACGGCATGACGCCGATGAACCGGCTAACCAATGATGCCACTTACTTACCGCTGATGATGGCCCGCGTGACACGGATGGTCAAGCGTGACTACAATCATCCCTCAGTGATTATTTGGTCACTGGGGAATGAATCAGGCTACGGGCACAATCACGATGCGATGTATCAATGGTTAAAACAAGTGGATCCGTCACGACCAGTGCAATATGAAGGTGGCGGGGCTGATTCGCTAGTCACTGATATTATTGCGCCAATGTATGCACGTGTAGATCAAGACCAAGTCGCGCCTGTGAATTCAAAATGGTCTATTAAAAAGTGGATCAGTCAACCTGGCGAAACCCGGCCCCTCATTTTGTGTGAATATGCGCACAGTATGGGTAATAGCTTAGGTGGTTTTGCCAAATACTGGGACGCTTTTGAACAGTATCCACGCTTACAAGGTGGCTTTATCTGGGATTGGGTTGATCAAGGGTTGTTGAAAAACGAGACGACGGGTGAGGCATTTTATGCTTATGGTGGCGACTTTGGGGATCATCCCAATGATCGACAATTCAGTCTAAATGGCTTGCTTTTCCCAGATCGCACACCAAAGCCGGCTTTACTAGAAGCGGCATTTTGTCAGCAGTACTTTGGTTTTTCGCTTGTTCGGACACCAACTGGTCATCCCGAAGCGTTGCAAGTCACCAGCAAGCATCTGTTTAAACACGTGGATGATTCAGTTTTGCAGTATCAGTGGGTGATCAATGGGGTACCACAACCGTTAGCGAGTTTGCCACTGGATTTATCAGCTGGGGACACCGTGACGGTACCCTTAACGGTGCCGCAAGTGGCGACGGGGGATGTGGCCTTAAATGTGACTATTATCCAGCAAAAACCCGATGGCATTATTCGGCCGCAAACGCGTTTGGCTTATGATCAGTTTGTAATTCAAAATCGGCCGTTAAAACCAGGGTTGCCTGACGTGACGACCAGTTTGCCACCAGTTGTTGAACAAACGGCCGAAACCGTTACCATTACAGCCGGGCAACACCAGTTTGTCTTTGATGCCACGCGAGGCTGGTTGACCCAATGGTATTTTGGCGGCGTTAGTCAGTTCTTGACGCCGTTAAAAGATCAGTTTACCCGTGCGGCAATTGATAATGATATTGGTGTGAGTGAAGTCGGGCTTGTTGATCCAAATGCTTGGTATGAAAAGTGGCGTGCTAGTGGTTATGACCAGTTGCAACCACAACTAGGCGCGTTTGACGTGACGGCCAACGACCAAGGTGTCGTGGTAACGACGACACATGATTTTCTGTCACCAATTGATCAGCATGTGATGTTACAGTCGATTAAGCGTTATCAAATATCACCAACCGGGGCGTTAGATTTGCAAGTTGATGTTTGGCGACAGATTGCTGACCCTGAACCAGCCCGAATTGGCTTAAATGTCCAATTAGCGACGGTACCAGAACAAGTGAACTACGATGGACTTGGCCCAATGGAAAATTATCCAGACCGACGGGCAGCAGCAACCAAGGGCCGCTGGTCCGCAACTTTGGCCGACTTATACACGCCGTACATTTTCCCTAGTGAAAATGGACTGCGCACCGGCGTTAGCCAGTTGCAATTTGGTCAGCATGACTTACAAAGTCCAATGACGGTGGCCTTTAATTTGTCACCGTATAGTCCACAACAACTCAGTCAAACGACGCACCGGCATCTACTCAAACCAGAGGCTGGGGTGTGGTTGAACTTAGACGGCGCGCATATGGGCATTGGGGGGGATGATTCATGGTCACCAAGTGTGGCACCTGAATATCTTTTATCTGGCGAGCATTACCATTATGCGTTGAATTGGCAATTGCATGACCAACTTTAAATAAATTACTTAAAAAGATGTGTTTTCAACACATCTTTTTTTGTGGGTTAAAACTAATGATTCACCTGTTTTGCTCGGCCTGTCGGATTTTTTTGATGCGCCGTTTTAAAGTCGAGGCACTAATACCCGTTTTTTTGGCCACTTGTTGATACGATAGGCCATTTTGATGTTGCTGATAGGCGGCTAAAATTTCCATATCGGAATAGGTCTCTTTACGCCCTTCACGAAAATGGGGATTATGGCGTCGGGCATAAGCCTTGCCTTCCTGTGTCCGGGTCAAAATCAGATCACGTTCAAACTGCGCAAAAGCAGAAAAAATGGTGAAAATTAGCTTACCCGTGGGACTTTCATCAATCAAGCCTAGATTTAAGATGTGGATGGCGACCCGTTGATCAAATAAATGTTGCATGACTTCGAGGGCCTCGTGGGTATTTCTGGCGAAGCGATCTAGCTTGGTCACAACAAGCATATCGTGAGGTTGTAACGTTTTTAAGAGTGTGTCAAAAACCGGCCGTTCAGTGGTTGTGCCGGTATATTTTTCTTTGAAAATTTGGTCAACACCAGCCTGGGTTAACTGCGCAACTTGGGCTTCAAGATGTTGGCCTTCTGTGCTAACTCTAGCATAGCCGTATTTCATATCATGATTCCTTTATTGTATGGCAGATTGTAAAATTTAAGTTGAACATTTAAGTGGACAGAAAAACCCATCAAGGTCTTTAATGGTGTTACCACACAATCCAGCTTATCAAATACGACAATATGCGCGTCAAACCACGACGCCTGGCTTGTTTGATGTTTTCTTGAATGTTAAAGGGAATCGGCAAGTGGCGATCAAACCAATTGATATTGTTTTGGTTACTGAGATGTCCGGATCCATGAATTCAGTGTTCAACGGTGGCATCAAGCGAGAATATGCGATGCGTGAAGGTATTGAAAAATTTATGCAAACCATCAATGACGCAGGCTATGGTGACTTTGTCAATGTTGGGCTTGTTGCTTTTGCCGCCAAAGAAAGTGACAAAGAACCAGGGATTTGGTCTGAAAATATTGATCGTGTCAGTAATGCGACACATGTTTCAAAAATCAATAAAATCCTCAGAAATCCCCCCGTTAGCGGAACGTTTACACAAAATGGTCTCCGTGAAGCACAAAATATGTTGGCAAGTGATGCCAGTGACCATAAAAAAATCATGGTGTTATTAACTGACGGAATTCCGACGCAATCATACAAAGTAACTCAAGCCAAAGTAGTTGATGGGCACGTTATCGGGACGGGTTTTAGTCAAGCATGGGATTATCCAGGGTATACGTCACAGTTTGTCGAAAGCCATTATCCTGACTGGATAGAGAGACCAGCGCCGTATCAAGTCGATGGCCAAATGATTCCAGATACTTGGGCAGCTACGTTAGGGGAGGCTTACGCACTGCGAGAAAAAGGGACTGAACTACATACATTAGGTATTCAGTTGGATATGGATAGTTGGGGTACAGGTAATAATTCTCACATGTATTTAACCAAAACGCAAGTACGTGAACGTATGGCGTTACTTGCAACACCTGGCCATTATCAAGATGCTAATACGTTAGATGACATTGGTACTTATTTAGCAAATCAAGTCAAGACGGTGTTAAGTGATTTTTATACGATTAAAAATGGGACGGTGCATAATCCAATTGGCGAACAATTTATTTATGCGGATACACCACCAACCGTGACTAGTGTGGGTAAAAAGGCGGTTGATAACTTACCAAGTGTGACGCGTGATGCCCAACAGGTGACTGTTAACGGCCTGAATCTGGGACAAGACCGAGAAATTCAGTTGCATTATCAGGTCCATCTCAAAACGGAATCGCAAAACTTTCAACCTGATTTTTGGTACCAAGTGAGTGGGAAGACGTCATTAACCCCAACTGAAAAAGACGCCGCAGTGGCCTTTGGTATTCCTTCTGCTAAAGCGGCCGGAACCAAGTTGCATGTGACTAAAAAATGGATGGATGATATTGATCGCACAAAACGACCCGACCAAATTCAGTTTGGCATTGGGCGAAAAGTGGCTGATCAGTTAACTGATTGGCGGGCGGTTGGGCAGCTAACTGCTGCGGAAAATTGGCAAAAGACCGTCACCCAAGGCATGCAAGACGGGCAATCGGTGTGGCTACCCGCTTATAATAACCAAGGCCAAGCATTTGATTATCACGTTTTAAATGAGCAGACAGCGGGTTACGTGACACAAATTACGCGACAAGGTGATCAGGCGACGGTAACAAATTGTCAATATGGCTTAATAATTGACAAGATCGCCCAAGGGACAACATCACCCGTCAAAGGCGCGACGTTTACCGTATCATCTTCAGATGGACAGCAGGTCCTGACGGTTCAGCCGGGCCAATGTCAGCTGTTGACACCAGGCAACTATACCATTCAAGAAACTCAGTCACCCAGTGGGTTTCAAATGGCCAACACCACGTATCATTTAACGCTGACGACAGACGGGCAGTGGTTAAGTGATGGGAAAGCCATTACGGCAACCGCACCTGAATCAGACGGTGATGGTGTTAAGGACGGTTTTTCAATTGACCAGACATTATCGCATAATGTCAGTCAAACTAATGTTGTCAAATTAACGCAAAATAATCCCATTAAGCCATTCAAATTAGTGGTGAAAAAGATGGATGCCCAGACATCCCTACCTGTGTCAGGCGCACAATTTGAGCTTAAAGCGCTAACGGGTGAGACGCTAACCCTTAAAGCCAATCGAAATGGCACAGCATTTACCGTGATGCACTTAACCCCAGGTACTTACACCTTGACCGAACGTCAAGCGCCTAAAGGTTACTTACCTGCCGAGCCAATCGTGATGGTTATTTCACCAGATGGCCATGTCCAAGTGACCGGTGGGACTGAACAGTGGGCCACCAAGTTGACCAACAATCAGACTGACAATCAGGTTACCTTGCAAGTTCCAAATCGGAATCAAGCCGTTTTGCCAAACACAGGTGGGGCTGGTCAGTTACCTTATTTGATGGTGGCTGGTGGTTTACTGAGTGTCGGTTTCTTGCTTAATTCGGGTTACCAGTATGGCCAACGTCGGAGGCAGAAAAAATGATTAAAAAGATGCTGTACTTTTTAACGGGTTGCTGCTTGTTTGGCCTGCTAAGTTGGCAATTTAACTGGCCAGTATTGGCACAAAATCAAACTGATACGACCATTGCGTTGCAACATCAAGTTATGAATCAGACCAAGCAACGGACACACTTTGATCTGTATGATATGTCAAATTTGGCAGCGGCCCATCATCAAGATCCCCATTATAACCAGACGCTGAAAACACAAGAGCAGACCATTCAGACGGTGATCCAAGATCAGCATTTGGCGTTAGTTGATTCGCAAGTAACAGATACATTAGGTCAGCTTGCGTTTCATGTCCCGCCAGCAGGTGACAAGACTTATCTGATTGTGCAACGCCAGCCGGATACTATGACGCAAAATGGTCAAACCAATCAAATGTTGGCTGATCCAATGGTTGTCAAAATGGCTGATTATGTCGGATTGGCGCAACCAGCAATGATTCAAACCAAGCCGACAATTTTAAAACGACAGCTATATTTTTTTAAGTATGGGCGAACGCAAAATAAAGAGGAAATCCCTTTGTCAGCGGTGCGCTTTGTGTTATATCAACTCCGACAACGGCAAAAATATTATCTGACACAAACGGGTGATTGGTGTCAGAGCACCACACCCAAACAAGATCCGCGAGTCAAAAAGATGTTGTCAGATAGCCAAGGCTTGGTGATATTGCAAGATTGCCAGTTACCAGCAGGCCGGTATTTTTTTGAGGAAGTTCAAACAAAACCGAATTACCTGATATCACCAGCCGCGCGGGCCATTGAGTTGGACGTCCCCGCAGTAGCAGATAATGCGCCATTACCACCGATGCGTTTGAACGGTGAGCCATTGTGGCAAACCGCCGCTGGTCAGTTATCCAATATGGTGATGACAACGGCTCAACCGCGTGTTATCAATGCACAAAAACAAGCCACCGCACAGTTGCCAGCAACAGGACAAGCCAAGGCGATGATCTCCCTGATTGGCCTAACTATTTTGGTCATGAGTTTTATATTGTTAGCTGGGTTATATACGAAGAGAGGATTAAATCATGAAAAGTAGTATCTGGTCAAAACTGGTAGCCATTGGCTTATTGCCCATTTTGATTGCAACAATTATCAGTGCGTTCAGTGGGGCTGTATCTGCAGATACAACACCAAGTACAGTGACTGTTACCGTACACATGCGGGGATTTGATACAGGCCAAGTTCCAGCTAACAAAGAAAATTCTGGTGTGGTTGATAACGATTTTGGCGGGACGCCTTTAGCAAATGTTACCGTTACAGCGTATGATGTAACAGCACAGTATTTACGGTTACGTCAAACGGGCCAAACTGCACAAAATGCTGTAGCAACAATGCAACAGGATGCGCAAAAAACTGTTCCGAGCTATGCGACAAAATTAGCAGACGCGACAACGGGTCAAGACGGCAATGCGACGTTTGCTAATTTAGCGGCTAAAGATGGTGACAAGGATAAGGTGTACTTGTTTTTAGAAACGGCAGATTGCAAGAAATAACTTGAACGAATTTAGTGACGTAGATTAAGTAAGAAGATCTCGATTGGTATAT
>NZ_BMWM01000023.1 GCF_014651235.1 Leuconostoc lactis KCTC 3528 = DSM 20202
ACCATTAAAGACCTTGATGGGTTTTTCTGTCCACTTAAATGTTCAACTTAAATTTTACAATCTGCCAAACTAATTAACAATCGAGAAGACTATTACATATGCCATCGGAATAGTCATTTGAAAATTAGAACAGCCGTGCACATTTGATCCAGAATATTTATCTCGTTAATGACATTATAAATACCTTATAAAAAACGTCAAAAATATTCTGAAGTTCAAAATACACAAGTATGTTATTACCTATTTAAAATTGACTAATCAAAATCGCCCCCATTTGAAATATAGAAATAACTTTAAGTTGTGAAAAATTGTTTTTGAATGTTGCTGCCAAAGTACATTGAAAAAATAGTACAATGTATGGCACATTATCCAAGACGAAACATACCGTATAGCACAGCTGACCTTAAAATAAAATGGAATATCAGTTTTTACATTGCGTAACTATACCAATCTAAGTTAACATAGCCATTATCATAAGTAACGTTGTCACAGGCTTTTCAAGGCCTGTTTTTTGTTTGTGAAAAATGAAAATTCACAAACTTATTTTGAGCCTATTTTTAGTGTTCACAAAGTCGGCGTTTGCGATCATTTCACAAACCAACTCATTTTAGACCAGTTCATTTTTGCCATTATGATATATTGTTGAAAGCAAACAAGTTAAGATGGTGGCTATCTTGAATGGAGGTGGTGCTTATGGTGTCAAAACTGTAAACCCAGATTCTAAGAAAGGAGAGGCCTTGTGTCCGTATCGGATACATTACAGCTAATGATTAGCTTTGGGATGTTAATCCTATCGTTAATTACTTTAGTTGTTGTGTTGACTTAACTTAACTTTAACGAGTTAATGGGAGATGTTAATTCATGTCAAAGTATAGAAGAAGTTTTCAGTAAATACATGAACACTGAGGGATCAAATTTAATTCATCGAGGAATCAATCAATGCATTTGATAAAGATAATGAAAAAGAAGCTCGAAGGATTGCCACGGTCATTCGTGCGACTGCTCTAGACAATGCGGTTATGGAAAGCTTCTTTAAAATAAGCTTAAAGTTGAAATTGGGCCACTAAACAAGTATTCATCAGCTAAAGCGTTGATAGATGCCATTAACAATTGGATACTGTATTACAACAACACACGAATCCAAACAAAATTAAACGGCCACTCATCGGTAGAATACCGACAAATGGCCGCTTGATTAGCTAAAATATTTTACTTTAACTTTTTGGGTACACCACATAAGCGGGCTTTTTTTAGTCGTGGAACTTCTTTAATCCGGCTAGATATAATGAGCCACCAACGATTGCGACGATGCCACCAATCCAACCCATAAAGGGGACGAGGGCAATCGCACCACCAACAATCAGTAGGACACTTGGTGATTTTGTGAGGATTGGTGTCTTGTTAAATTTCACAAGACCAACAATACCCAAAACAAAAATAGCTACCTTCAATGCAAGAAAAAGCGCAATCATAACGTTTAACGTATTATCACTTATAGCCGAAGCGCTCAAAATGATCCAGCCCCCCAATAGCAGGATGATACCGCCGGCCAAACCAACAATCCCGTTAGCAATAGCTAATTTTTTCAACTTCATAGAAACTCCCCCTAAGAACCTTTTAATGTGGATGTTCAGCACATGAGGCATTTGCTGAAGGCTTTTTAAGTGGTCAGACAGCAAAGATATGTATGCCCGAATGGGCCTATAATTATGAATTTTACTGTTCTAATATCGAGTTATATTGCTCTGACCATTTACTTTTTTCTTCGAGCCAAACATTTTTTGCAGAATTCATTTCGTCAATTAAAAGTTGTTTATCGGATTCTGATGTAGTAGGATCTTCTGATGTATATTTATCATGATATATAGTTGTTGCATAGTCTTTAAAAGCAATCAAATAACTATTTAAAGCATTTGAATATGCTACTAGTTTATCTTTATCCTCTTTGGTGTAATCTCTATCTGGCTTGTAAGCTAACTGTTTGGCATCATCAGCTAATTTTTGGACGTTTTTTAACGCATTCATTATTCCGTCGATTTGATATGAGGCGCTTGGATTATTACTTGTTGGGTCAAAATCAGCTTTTTTTAAAACTTCATTTTCAATATTTTCATAATTTTCTTTCGGCATAGTAGAAACATCTGCTTTAAGATTAGCTAACGAAGTTTGACTATCAGTGCTAAAATTACTAATCGATGATGATGATGATGAATATACCCCAGATGAGGCAATTTTTGGGGAAGCATCATAACTATCATAACTGTCAGACGAACTAGTCTCTTCAGTAGTTGCTTCTGGCGTGTAATCTGATGAGTTTTTTGTAACAAGACTTACAAAAATGATCAAGCCAAGTAAGATTAAAGCCATCACGATAATTCCGTGTTTGTGGCGTGCTTCTTTGTTTTTCATTGCATATATTCTCCCAAAGCCTTTTAATGTGGTTGCTCAGCACATGTCGCGTCTACAAAGAGCCTTTTAACGTGTTGC
Source organism: Leuconostoc lactis KCTC 3528 = DSM 20202 (assembly GCF_014651235.1). GTDB lineage: Bacteria > Bacillota > Bacilli > Lactobacillales > Lactobacillaceae > Leuconostoc > Leuconostoc lactis. The sequence goes on from NZ_BMWM01000023.1 coordinate 2,488, forward strand.
CCAGCACGCGTTACTTTTAAAAATTAGTTAATACTGCAATGGTAAATTCATGTCAAAAAATTTTTGACAAAATGTTACTAAATGAGCAAGTAGAAAAAGAATGAATATTTCAAAAACGCGTAAAGTGATTTGCTATCGTTGTGTGTTAAAGTTATGATTTGCAAAATATGTATCACACAACAGCCTTATTGAAAAAATTGTCAAAATTTACATACCTAGTTATTTTATACACTTACACTGACATGAAAGAGGATATGTTGTGTAATCTATATTGATTTTACAGATCACGGTGTTTGATATGTACTCCCAAACGGGCATGTATTACTGCGTAACGTTTAATTCCCAACTGTAGCCGTGCTTTTTGTCGCCGTGGTCGACCAGGTAGCCCGTGACTTCAGCAGTCTGACCAACGCTATAATTCTTAAGATCGTTGTTTGGATCGTTAACGACAACAACGAAGGCTTTTTGCTTTGTGTCCCGAACGTTGGCTGGCATTTCCTCCACTGGGACATATAGGTAGAGGTCGGTTTCTTCAGCTACTGGTTCGATCACTTGACCCTTAATGGTTGTTTTCGTTGTCTCGACGTCGGCCTTTTGATAATAAGCCAAATACTTTTGCTTATCTTGTGCATAGAACGTTTTCAAAAAGGTAACCATATCACCAGACTTTAGCGCCGCTTTTAATTTTGCAACGACAGCGTCGTCAACTGGTTGCTTTGCGGTGCTTGATTTGGCTGTTTGATGCACGTTTTGCGCGTTATTAGCCGTTTCTGGTGTTTTAACGGTCGCGACATAGACAATAATTGCGACAGCTGCTAGTAACAGCCAAAGCCACGTTTTCCGATTAATATGCTGGTTTTTCGCAAATCCCCAAATCAGAAAAACGATAAAGGCAACAACGGAAATAATAAAAACTAATCCTGAAAGTGTTGAAATCATATGCTCCCCCAAGCTTTTTATTGTGATTGCTGATCATATCACTTTTTTATTTGCCACATATTAATTTTATAATCATTGAAAAAAACGGTCAATATTTTAGCTGAAAATCGTCGTTCTAATGCGTGAATGTATTGTCAGACAGCGTATTTGATGATATTATCGTTTTTGTAAATAAAACGATGGGGAGAAGTTTTATGAAGAAGATTATCGTAATCGTCATAACAGCGATTGTAGCACTCGCAATCGGCGTGTTTATCGGGGCAAAAATGATGACACATCGATTAGATAACGATGCTGACAAGCACGTTGCAAGACACGCCAGTCGATCAGATAAGGCAGTCGTGAAAAACATTAACCAAACGCAGAGCAATGACAACTGGAATGTCACACTTAACCGTGTTAAGACTGAAAAGGTGAAGCGGTCAGCACATGATCGTGATATGTTTGATGTCAGCTCTGAAATCAAAAACCTATTGCCAGAGAAATTCTATAAGACAACGGTTGAAGCAACACTTGAAAATAAAACGGATCAAGATATCCGCGGAAGTCAATTAAATGGGAAGTATACCTTTATTGACGGTAACGGGAATGCGCGATCAGCAGCAGGGGAAACGTTAGATTCTTATACGAATGTCCGACCAGCAGCGATTGAACTATTCCCAGCAAAGTCAAAAACAAAGGTGAAATTTGTCGTTTTGAGTGACAAAAATGACTTCAAGTCTGATGGTATTAAAATCGCACTACCAGATGTTGCCAAAGATGGGTCACAAAATGAATCTTATACTGGCGGCACATTCTACTTCAACAAGTAACCACGCAGCAGCGTTATAATAGCAAAAAGCGTCAATCTGACTAGTCAGATTGACGCTTTTTTTGAATTAAGATGATGTTTAAGGTGTGATAAACTAAGTATAATTTGCGTCATCAGGTGAACTATGGTATTCTTATTAAGTTAGCTCAGTGATTTTGCGATCACCATATTTCTTTTATCTAGATTGAAATATATTCCAGGGGCTGATGTACATAGCAATACAACAGTTAAACGCCGATTTTGGCGTTTTTATTTTGCCGTAATAAGTGAACAAACAAAAAAGCGTTAGTCGCGATAAGGCGGCCGACGCTTTTTTACTCAGGTTAAACTGACGCTTAACCAAGTCGTGAACTTACTTCTTTTCTGACAAAAGCTTAACGATTTCTTGCAAGTACTTTTCAGTCTTTGTATCTTCAACTTCTGCTTCTTTAGCAGACTTCTTGTTCATTGTGTTGAAGACTTTAACCATCATGAAGATTGCGGCTGCAATAATCAAGAAGTTGATGATAGATTGCAAGAACAAACCATAAGCAACAGTTGCTGTGCCAACTTTAATCGCAAGATTTGAGACATCAATCCCACCAATCAAAATGCCAACAAGGGGCATGATGATATCGTTAACCAGTGACTTCACGATCAAACCGAAAGCGCCACCAATGACAACGGCAACGGCAAGATCGACAACGTTCCCTTTAAAAGCGAACTCTTTAAATTCTTTCCACATAATATATTATCTCCTTTTTTCTATTATATCACACAACAAACGTCTGTATAAGTCGATAAGGGGCGTGAAAATATGCACAATAAGCCACAACGGCCAACATTAAAATGATGGCCTGTTCGTATCAGGCTGAATAATACTTATCTGTTTCGAGTCAAATGAGAAAATAGTATAATAGAGGCGTTGGAAAAAACAGTGACAACGCTGCAAAAAAATTTTTAAAACTGAAAGGATGTTGATCGTCATTATGTACGCAAAACGCTTTATTCAACTCTTTGTGATGTTTTTAGTCGCAATATTTATCGCCCTATTCGTTGTTATTTCCCTTGGGATTCAAGGTTATTTGGCGCAGGCGCTCGTGTTAACCGTTGTGGGCTATATTATCTTGGTGATGCCACTCACGGCATTAACGATTATGAAGCAACGCAAGAAGTTCAGTACGAGTACTAATGCAACAGCCGATAATGTGTTTCAAAATGCGCTCAACATGCTGGACAATATTCTTGTTTTATCAACGGTTTCGGCCGATAACGTCATCAGTGCCAGTGTGATCACGTTTAAGCAATCAAGCACAGCTGAGAATGTATTTTATATTGTAACAGATAAGACAACCGCGCGCGTGCAAAATATCAAAGCGACGCACACGGCTGCCATCACGACGTGGTTTGACAAGCAAACCGGCACTCGCGTGAGTTCAAATGCCGTGGATGCATTGGTAATTGCTGATGAAGATGTTAAACAGGTGGTGGCTGCCCATCCAGAAATTAAGGCGTTATCTGAAGATTTCAATCATAACGCCATTATTCAATTGACGCTCCGCTCAGCATTAGTTGAATCATTCAAGACTAGTCCGACAGTGGTTGATTTTCAAGCATAACTAAAACCACGATTGCTGTGGTGTACCCCGAAAGTTAAAGCAACTTTCGGGGTTTTTAATTGTATCATGATGGTAAATAGGTGTTGTATTTTGTTTGACAATCATTTTATTCAGTGTCAAGATATAGAGTAAGCAACGGGAGGGAAGACGATGTTAACGAGTTATAAAGAGTTTTGGACGAAAATTTTGACTTGGAATGCGACGGCAACCAGGTCACAATACTGGATCCCAGTGATCATTAACTATTTTTTGGGTGGTCTTTTAGTCAATGTGATTGAAAAATTGCAAGGTCACGAGCTTGGCGATATTTATAATATTGCTGATTTAACGACAAATACGACCGCACAAGTCATCTATTTATTGGTTTGGGTTGCCACATTAACGTTAAAGGTTCGTCGTTTACACGATACCAATCATAGTGCAGGGTGGATCTTGATTCAATTTGTGCCAATTATTGGTACGATTTGGTTCTTTGTACTCATGGTACTACCAACAACACCAGAATCACGCTGGGTCATTAATCAATCACGTGTTTAAATAAAAGCGCCAATCGGCGCTTTTTGTTTTGGGATGACACTGCAGTGGTGACATGGCGCAAGTGACTTGTATCTCATTGCAAAAAGGGCTAGTATAGATATAGCGCTTATTATGATAAAATTCGCGTAATATTTAGTAGAGATAAAATAAAAAAGGCGGATATATGTTACCAATCAAGCAGATTTTACACAAATTATTACATCATCCAAATATCATGCCATGGGTGTTTGTCGGGATCATGGTGGCAGTAATGTCCAGTTATAATACAATCATTCGTTATGGTTTTTCAGAAAAAATGTTATTGCGGGTAGCGATTGTTTATCCATTTGTTGTGATGTTTATCTACTATTTGCGGACTTACGTGTCGTTGCCCATTGCCATGATGTTACATCGATATTTTCCAACAATTCTGACTAAAAATGTCCCTAAACATGTCAGTGTTACGGTACTTGTCATTACTTTTAACGTTTCGGTTATGATGGTGTGGTTTACGGAAATACATCGACAATTATACCCGCATTTTATTTCGGGTTATGTCGGCAATTGGGCCAAAACTTTTTTTGTTGCGATACCGTTATACTTTTTTATTGTCCGGCCAATCACTTTAAAACTGTTTAACAAGTTGAAACAAGCGCATCCAATATCACACATTGTACCGCTGGAAAATCACTAAAAGTTGGCATACGATAAGCTGATATCAATTTGATATAAAATTTTGATAAAGGTTTGACAATTTTGGTGGGGATGTGATAAATTATTCTTGTAACGTATTGGTTACGTTAGCCCAGTACATGACGTCCACGTCTGTTGAAACACATAACACACACTTTAACATAAAATTAGCAATATTTTCCCGAGAACAAACGCTATACTTTTAGTCTACTCAATTCGGATAGTGTGCTGGGTTTTATTTTCCATATTAAAAAGCGCCACGGTTAGTCCTATACTAGTCGGGGGCTTTTTTTGTAGGTATTTATGAGAGTGTTTAAGCATAAAGGTTAGAAAACCACATCATGCTGTCATATTTCGCGTGTTGACGTTGTGCCTGTGGTATATTTTAGCGAAGGGGGGAATGACAATGGCAAAAAACAAAAAAGATCTCTTAACAGTATTGGCACAACTATCGCTTAATCCAGCGGAGCAAGTGGTTGTGGATCGAGTGATCGAGCGGCTCAAAACAACGCATGACAATGTAGCTATTGTGCTGGGTTCATTAGAAAGCGGGTTTAGACGACTGGCATTAGAACAAAAACTGTCGGAACAAGGGTTGGCGTTTTTTACTGAACTCCAAAAGCCTGATTTTGCCCGAGACAACGGGATTATGTGGTCGATGTGGCTGAGCAACATACACTGAGAACGGATGCACCAGTATCAAGATAATAGCGCGAATTCCAGCGCTTTTTATTTTGCATCAAAAAAGCATCATCTGAAATGATGATGCTTACAGGCTAAAAGGCTGAACGACCGGTTTCGACACCGATTTTAAAGCCATGGATAAAGTCGGGAATTTCATTGAATAAAAATGATACCACGATGGCTACAAATAGTATCGTTAGCCAGGTTTGTTGCTTACGCGTTAGCGTATTAAAAATTGGCCGCAAGGTGATAAATGATCCGATGGCACTGACGATAATGATAAGACTAATAAAACTAAGTGTAAATTCTAACATAATTCCCCCTAAATACTTATTTAAAAGTATAGCATAAAAAGCGCCGCAGTCAAACGCTTAACATTTTACCGAAGGAATAGCAGTTGAGGTTTTAATGGCACGGACATTATTTATAAAACTTTAACCATAAAAAATACAGCAGTCCAAGAATAACAACGACGGCCGCAACACCATAAATCAACATAAATAGCCATTGGACTTGGTGGATACCGTATTTAAAAAAGTAGTTCATAATCATCCTTTCAATGATGACACATGCGTTAACATGCAGTGATCGACATAACGCGATTATTTAACCGATATATTGTCATTTAAGCATAACATTTATACGACGTAATTGCAGGGAAAAGCTTTACCCAGCTTGACATAAGGGGATATTTTTATAATTTTGATAAAGGTTTGACAATTTGTGGGATGATATGATAAATTATTTTAGTAACGTATCAGTTACGCTATCCCAACACATACATAATATTTATTTATTACTGATCATTGTTGAAAACAACCAGCGTACTTCTTTGCAATATTTAAGCGTAGACTAACATAATGTTTTTTGTAAAATGCATACTCCAAATTAATGTAAGTGTTGGGATATGGAGAGAAGGTAAGTCATGATTTACAGCGCCTGTAAGTCATGACTTTTTTGTATTATTTAAGTCAATCCAAAAAGACTAGCGTTAAGCTAGTCTTTTTTCTAATGCACTGCTGGTGCCAGACAATATCTGGGCAATCTCACTGGCAAAGGCCTGTCGACTGATGGGTCGTAATTTTTTAACATACGGGATACCGTCTAAATGTGACAAAATGCGTCCTAGGAAATACGAGCTCAACCGTACTTTGTCAAAAATAATCCCTGGATAAACCATATACGCGCGTTCGGGTAAAAGGGCGTGCATCCGCGTCTCGACGGCTCTTTTTGCTTTGAGATAGGGCGCCATGAAAAATGGCCCACCATTTGCCGAGATAAAAAGCAATTTCGCGTGTGGCGCGGAAACCAAGGCATCGATGAGATATTTGGCAGGTGCATAACTGCTGTTGTGATAATTTTGTTTTTTAATTGGGTTGGGGAACAAGATACCGACCGCGTCAATCACCCAATCAGCATCTTGGATGATTGCTAACACACTTGGTGTATCAGACAAATCGACGACGTGGTAAGTTGTTTTGTCATTAGTGTGGGGGTGGTACACGTGGCGGGACAAACTATGAACGTCATATTGTGTTGGATCAAGTTGCTGGATGATGCCTTGACCGACAAATCCTGTGCCGCCAGCAATGACAACTTTTGTTTTCATCATTGTAATTTCCATATCTGATAGTTATTGCCCATTAGTGGTTAAGTCATTATACCTGATAACGCAGTGGGAAAGTGTGTGAGTTGGCGATTCGGATAGGCCAATTAGACATCAAATCATATTGTAATTGAGATGAATAAAACTGATTCGTACAATTGTTCGGGAATTAAAAAATATCTTGGTAATATTTTCCTGAAAAATAGATATTTATGTGCCCATTTGACTAAAAAAGGCGTATGATGAAAGGTAATGTTAGTCTATATATCACAGAATTACGGAGGATTGCAAGAAGTATGAGTTTAGTTGATGAATTGGTTGCGGTTGTTGGCAAGAAGAATGTCATCACGAATGCCGGGAAGACGTTACGTTTTCGTAAAGGTTATCGTTCAGGACATGGTGATGCCGTAGCAGTGGTTTTCCCAACCAGTCTCATGGCCATGTGGCGTGTATTGAATGTTTTGCATGAGCATAACATCGTGATTATTATGCAAGCAGCCAATACAAGTTTGACAGAAGGGTCAGTCCCAGCACCTGGTTATGATCGCCCAGCTGTGGTTGTCAACGGCATGAAAATTAAGGATTTGGAACTGATTAATCATGGGGAACAAGTTTTGGCCTTTCCGGGCACAACGCTTTTCTAGTTGGAGAATGCTCTGCGGCCATTAAATCGTGAACCGCATTCGGTTATCGGTTCATCAAATCTCGGTGCCTCAGTCATTGGCGGCATTAACAACAATTCTGGGGGTGCCTTGATTCGTCGTGGACCAGCCTATACTGAATTATCACTTTATGTCTGGATTGATGAAAACGATGAGATGCATCTAGTGAACCATCTTGGCATTGATTTGGGTGATACACCTGAAGAAATTATTACCAATTTGGAAAATCGCAACTTTGATTTAAACCAAGTGCCAGCAACTGAGCATCACGGCTCCATGCACAATCATGAACAGGTCGTTCGTGATGTCGATTCTGATCAACCGATTCGTTACAATGCTAATCCAAAAGAATTATTTGAAGTTTCCGGTTCTGCCGGGCACGTTGCCGCATTAGCGGTCCGGCTAGATACCTTTCCCAAAGATGAGACCACACAGGTCTTTTATATCGGGACCAATAACCCAGATGAATTAGAAGATATTCGGCGTCATATCATGACGCATTTCAAATCTTTACCAGTGTCTGGTGAGTATATGCATAAAACAGCCTACGAACTCGCTAAGCAATACGGGAAAGATTCGTTAATTGTGATTGAAAAAATCGGGACTGGCCACTTACCACAAATGTTTGCCTTGAAAGCGTGGGGGGAACGTTTCTTAAAGCATGTGCCATTCTTTAAGCCTTATTTCCCAGATCGGTTATTGCAAGGCGCCAGTCATCTTTTCCCCAATCAATTACCAGAACGCTTAGAAGCGTACCATGACAAGTATGACCACTATTTGCAACTTAAAATGGCTGGGGATGGGATTGCTGAAGCACGTGAGTATTTGGCGTCATTCTTCCCAACTCAGGATGGGGATTATTTTGAAGCGGATGCGAATGAAACCAGTAAGGCAGAGACACACCGCTATGTGACGGCTGGTGTGGCGATTCGTTATCAAGAACTCAAACAAGACACCATCGACATTTTGCCATTAGATATTGCCTTTGCCAGCAATGAATATCATTGGTTTGAGCAGTTACCAGCTGAAATCGAAGAGAAAATTGCTTATAAAATCTACTATGGTCACTTACTCGATCATGTGATGCATCAGGATTATATCTTGAAGCCTGGGGTCGATGCTCATGCACTCAAACAGGAAATGTTAAAAATTTTGGATGCTCGTCATGCAGTGTATCCGGCCGAACATAATGTCGGCCACTTGTATCTCGCAGCACCCGCATTGGTGGATCACTATCGTAAAAACGATCCAACTAACAGCTTTAATCCCGGTATTGGGCAACAATCAATGTCTAAGTATTGGGGCGAGTATTAATAACGCTAAAAGGCGCAACTGGATAATCTGGTTGCGTTTTTTTGTGTTTATTTTTAGGCAAATTAAGTGCATCAGCAACTTTTAGTTTTGTCAATATTGGTATACTTAGCACTTAAAATCACAAGAAAAAATAGCATATAAAAACATTTCTATTGTGATATTTCATCTGCGTTTGATTTATAAAAATTGGAAATTTATTCGTATAAATATTGGTATACCAACATTTGTTAACACTTACATTAAGTGAGTGAAAGTCATTTTATACCTTTTGGAAATGAATAAGATTCAATTGACTATATGGAGAAAGGACGCTACTTTATTAAAGCTGTGTGAATGTAATAACATAAAATAGAAAATAAGGCTATATGAAAATCAACAAATTAGTGGTTGTCCTGGCAGTCACAGCAATGACCCTTATGGGTGGGAAAATATTGGCAGATTATGCGGGGTGGACAGGAAGCGCCTCGATGAATCAGATCAAAGGCATTATTGATCAGTTGGATAGTAAGTTAACCGTGCAATCTCAAGAGATCTCAAATTTGACACACCAAAATAATGAATTCCAGAATCAGTTAACGTCTGATCAGAACGATGTATCAAATTACAAAACGCAAGTAGCGCAATTGCAAGGCGACTTGCAACGAGCAAATGATGATAAACAAAAAGAAATTCAACAAAAGATTGACGAAATTAATCAAAAAATTGCGGAAGGCAACCAGAGAGTTGCGGATAAACAAAAAGAATTAGATGGTATTCAATCTCAGCTGAATGATGCCAATCAGAAGGCGAACCAAACTCAGGCACAATTACAAACTGCACAAAACGATTTGCGTGATGCAAATACCAAGGGAAATCAGTTACAGGGTCAACTTGATAACGCAACCCAAGATGTGCAGCAACTTGATCAGTATGCGCAAAGCGTTTTGAACAAGCACCAGAACTAATAACGGGATTGCACGCACAGCATCGAGAGATAACGATGGTTTCTCGATACATATGGGGTCAACAACGGGGATAAAAGACGCAAATAAGGACGTCTTTTATTATTTTGATAAAGGTTTGACAATTTAATAACGCATATGATAAATTATTCTAGTAACGTATCAGTTACGTCATCCCAGCACGTTATAATATTTGCATTGTTCACAAAAACCAGCGTACTTCTTTGCATATTTAAACGTAGACTGACATAATATATTTTTTATAAAAATACTCCTGATTATTATAGGTGCTGGGATGCTGGGAGACGCGAGCCATGATTGACCTTAAACGGCAATCATGGCTTTTTGTTGGCATTTTGTCGGGAAAATTATTGCAACTTCACAACAACGCAAAACCTTGAGACAACAACGGTTACACAACAAAAAAGTACTACCAACAATCAGAATAAATTGACAAAAATATATTAATTTGTTTATTTGCTTGCTATTTCATTGTAATCCATGTTATAGTAAATGAGTAATAAAGTTTTTGATTTTGATTTCTCTTTTCTTGAAGGACACTCAGTACCAATTATTTAAATTACAAAAAAGATTGGTGAGTACACCAAAGGAGAAACATATAATGGAAACAGGCACAGTAAAGTGGTTTAATGGCGATAAGGGTTTTGGATTTATCACACGTGAAAATGGTGATGATGTCTTCGCCCACTTCTCAGCTATTCAAAGCGATGGCTTCAAGACACTTGATGAAGGTCAATCAGTGACTTTCGATGTTGAAAATGGCGATCGCGGTTTGCAAGCCACTAATATCGTTAAAGGTTAATCAATAAAAGCTCACAACAGTGAGTTTTTTTGTTTACACAATTGGTGATAAGAATAAAAAAAGAAACCAAGCTAACAGGTATGTTAGTTTGGTTTTAAAATATATATAGTATAGTAGAAAAACCAGCATATTATTTGCTGGTTTTTGTGTAGCCATTTTGTAGCACTACGCTCGAAAAATAGTGAAAAACAACGAAAACTACTGATAACTCTAAGCAACCAAAAAAACCTTACGTACTAAGGGTTTAAGCGACAAAAAAACCGCTTTACCAACAATCGTGGTAAAGCGGTGAAAATGCGCTGGGGGGGAGTCGAACCCTCGACCTGCCGGGTAGAAACCGGCTGCTCTATCCAGCTGAGCTACCAGCGCAATACAACTAATATCATAGCATAAATGATACGATTGATAAAGAATGAATACGCCTATTTTGTTCATTAGAAATTCATAGTATACTATATACAATGAAGACATGGAGAAGTAACTCATGAGAAAAGCATTTATTGCCCTTGGCGTGATCGTCGTTGTGCTGTTATCCGCATTGTTTATCGCAAATCAGCAACCCAAGTATGCGGGTGTGTCGATGCCAAAATCGGATTATAAGCAATTGCAACGATCACAGCGTGAAATTAAAGATTTCGTGCAAGCGTTGGATCGGTTTGACTATAATAAGCCCAAGACAATGACCGCCATTGAAAACGCCGGCAATGTGATTATTAAAGACAATAGCGAGAACTTGAGTAGTGCTGATGCACAAGCCTTGCGTGATGCTTTCTATGGCGATCAGGGTATTATCACGATTGTGCATGCCGCGCAAAAGGGTCACTACAACATTGATGGTAGTGTGGCGTCACGATTCCATGATAAGTTTGATACGATTATAACGATGTCAGTGAATGCCTTGAATAAGAGTTCAGCGCAACGAGCAGATATCGTCAAGCAAATGAAAACAGATCTTAATATTGAATCAGCCATCTATAAAATTGGTGCAAGAAACGACGAGTAAAAACGACTTGTTGCGTGTGGAGAAGTGGAATGGTTAAAAGAGAAGATGCTCGTGTTTTAAGAACCAAAAAAACGATTGAAGAAGCAACGGTAAGCTTAATTACGAGCCAACCGGATTTTTCAATCACCACACTTTTGAACCGTGCGCAAGTGACGCGGGGTACTTTTTATAAGTACTACAAAAATAAGGAACATTTGATTTCAGAAGTGAATAATAATTTGTTGGTAGAATTTACCCAACATATTCAAGGTCAATTTCGTGTTGCTAAAATGATTCAGGCAATTAGTGCTCGCGCTGCCTTTTATAATGCCGTGTTGAATTTGCATAGTGATGGCATTTACTTTGCCACCTTGATGTCGCGTATGCGTACCCAAATGTTGACGCAGCTCGGCAACTTAGAAGATGAGGCGTATCACCGGCAAATGGTTTATCAGTGGGAAGCTGTCATTGGCGCCTTTTGGGCCTTAATTTCAAAATGGTTGTTAGATAATATGGATTTAGACCAGGTGGCGCTCTTGCAGGAATTCACGGATATTTTACGAGTGAATACCACTGCGGTAAGTCAGACGGGTTTGAATTTGTTTGATTTTGACATGATCAATTGAGATTGTGACGCCCGTTCTTGACGAAATATTTAAGATTTGTTATAATTGAAAAGTTGTTAGCAGAGCTACAACCACTCAGAACAGGTTGAAGTACGCGTCGGACTAGAGCCGGCCCGCCTGGGATGGTGAGTCTAAGTATAAGGAGAATTCAATAATGGCATACGCAGTTATTGTTACAGGCGGCAAGCAATATAAGGTCGCTGAAGGCGACACAATCTTCGTCGAAAAGTTGGATGCAGCTGAAGGTGAAAAGGTAACTTTTGACCAAGTTGTTTTGGTTGATGGCAAGGTTGGAACACCTTTTGTCGACGGTGCAAAGGTTACTGGTACTGTTGAAAAGCAAGGTAAGCAAAAGAAGGTTATCACTTTCAAGTACAAGGCCAAGAAGAACATGCATTCTAAGCAAGGCCACCGCCAACCATATACACGCGTGAAGATTGATTCAATCGCGTAATCATTACTTGTAAAGGAGAAATAGACTTATGTTGATGAATCAAGAAAACTTGCAAATGTTCGCGCACCACAAGGGTGGCGGATCTTCAGCCAACGGTCGTGACTCAGCTGGTCGTCGTCTAGGAACTAAGGTTGCTGACGGACAAGCTTTGAAGGCTGGCTCAATCATTTATCGCCAACGTGGTACACACATCTATCCAGGTGTGAACGTTAAAAAGGGTGGCGATGACACATTGTTTGCTTTGACAGACGGTGTTGTTAAGTTCGAACGTAAGGGTCGTGACAAGCGCCAAGTATCTGTTTACACACGTGAACAATACAACGAAATCTTGGCAGCCGCTAAGTAATTTCGATTAAAAGACACAACCAATTAAGGTTGTGTCTTTTTTATGAGCTTAAATTAATAATTATGAGATTGTGTTATAATAGAAACATCGATTAAATAAAAAGGATGTGTTGCGATATGACGAACTATTTTGAATCACGCATTGCTAAATTACAAAAACTCTTAAAAAAGCTCGATCTCGATGGGTTGGTGGTCTATCAAGGCGCCAACACAAAGTATTTGACAGGGTTTGACGGTGGCACTGGCGATGGTGTGGTCGTGGTTGGTCCCGATCGGGCACGTCTGATTACTGATGCCCGCTATGAAGAAGACTATAAGGATCGCTTGCCTGAAGGGGTCGATTTTATGGTCACGCGGGCGTATTATGAAGCAGCTGCTCAAACAGCGGTTGAATTTGGCATTAAGCGGTTGGGCTTTGAAGCTAGCATGCCTTATGCTGTTTATGATGTGATGGATGAACTCCTACCAGCTGATATCAGCTTTGATGCCGTACCAGAAGCGATTGAAGCGCTTCGTAAAGTTAAAGATGAAGCTGAATTAGCTGCGCTACGCCGTGCAGCGGATGCATCAATTAAGGCCTTTAATGACTTGATGACTTTCATTAAGCCTGGTATGACAGAACGTCAAGTGGCGAATGAGCTGGATCGTTTGCAAAAGTTTTATGGCGCAGAAAAAGCTTCATTTGATACGATTGTGGCATCTGGTTATCGTGCGGCCTTGCCTCATGGGGAAGCCACTGATAAAGTGATTGCACCTGGTGAATTGGTGACGATTGACTTTGGTTACTATGTGGATGACTACACATCAGATATTACCCGGACCATTGCGATTGGCGAAGTGGATGAAGAATTACAAAAAATTTATCATATCGTCAAGCAAGCGAATGAAAATGCCATTGATGTGATTAAGCCAGGTATTTCTGGTAGTGAAGTTGACCGTGTTGCGCGTGAATACATTACTGAACATGGTTATGGCGAGGCATACAACCACTCAACAGGTCATGGTGTAGGCTTGGACATTCATGAAGGTCCAGCGCTAAGTGCACGTTCAAGTGATGAAATGCAAGCTGGTCATTTGCTCACGATTGAACCAGGCATTTACTTAGCTGGTAAGGGTGGCGTACGGATCGAAGACGATGTGATTGTGACACCAACTGGTTATGAAAACTTAACGGCAAGTTTGCCTAAGGACTTGCTGGTGATTGAGGCATAATATGGCAAGTCGGCGATTAGATTTTTTAGTTTTCTATCGTGGTAACTTGGCAACGGGCTTTGACTACGTTTATCTTAAGCGCCATGAAGGGCATGCCTTTTTACAAATTGCTGATAAGACGCAGCCTGTTAAAAATATTACAGATCCAGACTTTGATTTTTACAATCCGCATTTTAATGCGGCTGGTGAGCCGTTCAATTGGCGTTACCGCGAAGACTGGCTCGATATGACTGCACAGTGGGATGATATTGCTGAGACTGCTTGGCAATATCTTGAGACATGGATGACGGCTTACCGTGGCCCTTCTTATCCGGATCCGAGCTTAAATGATGAGTGGGGAGTTAGGTTTAAAGCCCCTGGCGCGCAGGAACGGATTATTTGGGGATTAAACGCCTTTCCAGCAAATTTGCAAGATTTTTCAGATTATTTGTATCAATTGGCGCATTAAGACGTTGCTCAACGCAACGTCTTTTTGCCCATTGTGATAGAAGAGGGACGAGATGAAATTCTTTACGGCTGATACCCATTTTTTTCATCGTGACTTACTGTATGGCGGCTTTTTTGCGCCACGAGATCAATTTGTGACCGTTGACCAAATGAATGACACCATTGTTACCAATTGGAATGCGCGGGTAAAACCAACCGATACGGTGTATCATTTGGGTGATATCATGCTGGCAGTTGATCGACCAACGAAGCAAATGATGGCGGAGATGCTGGTCTATTTGCAACGGCTTAATGGCCGACTGGTGCTGATTAAAGGCAATCACGACACATCAGCGTTTTTAAAATATTTATTGGCGCATAATGACATAGACGACAAGGGACGGCCTAAATTTAGCGTCCATGAAGTCGGCACGCGCATGAAATTTGCCCACTACGAAGTCTTTTTGACACATTATCCGTTGTTATTTGGTTTGACTAAAAATAAGATTAACTTACATGGGCATATTCATCATGCCAGCATCCACCCTAAAGAAAATATTAACGTCGGCATTGATTCACCTGATCGTGATTATTTACCGACGGACAGCGTGTCTTTTGGCGCACCATTAAGTGAGGCAGAAGTAGTCGCAATTATTTTAGGCAAACGACGCGATTATTTACAACGACAATAACATCATGATCGAGAGTAGAAAGGAGACCGATGGCAACTGAAACCATTCATTTATTACACACTAATGATGTACATTCGCACCTTGAAAATTGGCCGCGGATTCAACGTTTTTTGTTAGACGCACAAGCAGCCCCAACAACGCATTATACGTTTGATATTGGCGATGCCATCGATCGCCTACATCCGCTCACTGATGCCACGATGGGTCAGGTAAATGTTGCGCTAATGAACCAGGTGCATTATGATGGCGTGACAATTGGCAATAACGAGGGCTTAGTTTTACCGCATGAGGCGATGGCAACGTTGTATCAAGACGCCAATTTTGATGTGATTTTGAGCAATTTAAAAGCCTCACCAGCAGGCGAACAGCCATCGTGGGCGAAGCCGTATAAAATCATGACCACGCCGGCTGGGACACGGGTGGGGGTCTTTGCCTTAACAGCACCGTATACGTTAACTTATCCAATGCTTGGCTGGTACCCGCAGGCTGTTGACGAAACGATTCAGGCATTGTTACCAACATTGCGGGCACAGGCCGATGTGGTCGTGTTATTATCGCATTTAGGCTTGCCAACTGATGAAAAAATCGGGGCAAAATATCCCATTGACGTTGTGATTGGTGCGCACACCCATCATTTGCTGCCACATGGTAAAATAGTTAATGGAACTTTGCTGGCAGCGGCAGGTCGCTATGGGAACCATGTCGGCGATATTACCTTGACATTGCGTAATCATCAGATTGTGTCCCAACAAGCGCAAGTGACACCGACTTATGAAATGGCAGAAGCTGATGATGATTATTCAGCGGTGCACGGCTGGTTACAGATGGGACAATCACTTTTAAAACAGCGCATTGTGACCCATTTGCCACGTGACATTTCGGCTGATGAGCAGAGTTATGATGCGTTGCGTGCGCTAAAAGCATATTTTAATGTCCCAATTGCCATGGTCTCAACCGGCATGTTTGTGGATGAGTTACCAGCAGGTGAGTTGAGTGACTATGAACTGCTTGAAAGTATGCCACATGCCATCAACCTTATGGTTATGACACTGTCGGGTGATGAGATTAGTCAGTTGGTGACGACCATTAGCGACCAGCAGGCCGAACTGGCGACGTTACCGGTTAAAGGCAGTGGTTTTCGTGGTAAGGTGTTTGGGTATATGCGATTTAGTGGGTTAGATCGTGACAGACACGGTCAAATTTGGCTTGATGGGCACAAGCTTGAACCCGCGCGACAGTATCAAATTGCAACCCTTGACCACTATAAATGGGTACCTTTTTTCCCAGTGATCCAACAAGCACCAGTAACCATTGCGCAGGATCTATTGTTACGCGAACTTATGGGACAGTATTATCAAACAAAATATGCGCATGTTTAAAAATATGAAAGGCGGTTGACAACATGGATCGCGATACTTTGAAAGAACGGACCTTATTACAACAGGCAGAACGTAAACAGGCGTATGCCATTACCCGACAAGGGGATGAAATTGAAATTGACCGCTTAACGCTTGAACTGGTGGAAGATTTTAAGTCAGCATTCGACCTTGATATGCTTGCGGTGCGCTACACGCCATTGTTGGCACAATATGACTATATTGTCGGTGATATTTCCGCTGAACAATTACGGTTGAAGGGTTTTTATCGCAATGATAAAAACGTTGCCAATGATGATAAAATCGAAGCCTTACAAGATTATCTTTATGAATATGTGAACTTTGGGGCGCCGTATTTTGTGCTAGAAAATGTCAATCCACGACCGCTAGAACAAGAAGCGCGGCCTAAAAATGCGAATCGTTCACGGCGTAATCAGCGGCGTAAGTCGAATTCTGAAAAGGAAAAGCGAGTCACAAAACCACCGATTGCTCACAAAACGGCCAAGTCGAATAATAAAAAGCCTGGAAAACGTGCTTTCGTCATTAAACAAAAATAACAGCCATCTCGGCTGTTATTTTTTTGATTAAAAAGACACATAAAAAGCCGCAACCGAAGTTGCGACTTGATATAGCTCGTGAGAGAATCGAACTCTCGATTCCGCCGTGAAAGGGCAGCGTCTTAGCCACTTGACCAACGAGCCCTGGTCAGTAATGTCTGATCTGTATCAGACAACTATATTAGTATACCAACTCGAAAAAAAGTTGTCAACAGGTTAATCAGAAAAAATGTCAACAAATTGAAAAAACCTAGACGCTAGGTCTAGGTTTTGTTATTTAATCAAGTGGGACATCAACAGCCCAACCTTCAGGGCCTTTCTCATCGCCATATTGAATCGCTGTGAGGCGGTCATACAACTTTTGCGTCCATGGCCCAACTTCTGTTTCGGAATAGAAGACGTGCTTTTTACCGTTGTGTGTAATTGAACCAACCGGTGAGATAACAGCAGCGGTCCCCATGGCACCAGCTTCTGCGAATTGATCCAAATCATTGATTGAAATCGTGGTTTCTTCTGCCTTAAGGCCAAGCTCTTCAGCCACAGCCAACAATGAATACTTGGTAACTGATGGCAAGATTGAAGGGGACTTTGGTGTTAAGAAACGCCCATCTTTGGTAATACCAAAGAAGTTAGCTGATCCGAGTTCTTCAATGTTTTCATGCAAACGTGGGTCAAGATAGACCACATCAGAGTAGCCAGCTGCATGCGCTTCATGCCCAGCAAGCATAGAAGCACCGTAGTTACCACCGGCCTTAGCTGCACCTGTACCGCCATGGGCGGCACGATCATAATGATTTGTCACATAAGCGGTTGGCGTCAAACCACCCTTATAGTAGGCACCTACTGGTGTGGCGTAAACTTCAAAGACATAATTGTCAGCAGGATGCACCCCAACCACTGGGCCACCACCAAATTCGAAGGGACGCAGATAAAGCGTCGCACCTGTGCCATAAGGTGGAATAAAGTCTTGGTTTGCTTTGGTGACTTCACGTAACCCACGGAGGAATAATTCTTCAGGGACGGGGGCCATCATCAAACGAGCAGCTGAATCTTGGAATCGCTTGGCATTACGATCAGGGCGGAATAGATTAGCACCACCATCTTTACGCCGATAAACCTTGAGGCCTTCAAAAATATTTTGGCCATAATGAAGGCCAGTGGCTGCTTCATTGACTGGCAAATTTGAGTCCGTTTCGAGACCGCCTTCACTCCATTTGCCATCCTTATAGTAGGCACGGAAACGGTAAGGGAGGTCGTGGTATTCGAAACCAAGTTCAGACCAGTTGAAATCAGAGGGTTGTGCTTTCTTTTGTGACATAATCTATTCTTCTTTCTGATAAAATTATAATAATTCTACTATAACGCGTCATTAAAAATTAAACAACATCTAAATGTAAATCATTTTCACGGGTTTTACCCATTTTCTTAAGCGTATAGTACATTGTCATGCAGGCTACGACAGGGACGACTATACCAAAGACAACGAGTAACAAGAGGCCAGTTGGATTGGTTGAAGCGAGTGCCAATGGGGCAATGAAGCCATTTAAGCCAAGACCGGCGATGGCAAATGGGACTTTCAAATGGAACACACCAACGGCTACCATGGCTGACAAACCAGCGACAACGGCTGGGCCAAACATCAAGACGGGACTCTTTAAGAGGTTAGGGAATTGGACTTTTGGTGTGACAATTGTTTGGGCAAAATTAGCACCAAGATCATTTTGCGTCCAACCCATAGCAGTGTAAACGACGAAGCCAGCTGTTGTGCCGATCATGGCTGCCCCACCAGAAAGCGGATCAAGCATGACAGCGATCGCCAAAGCGGCTGAAGAAGCGGGGGTCATTAAGAAGAGGAACCAAACAAATGAGACGACAAAGGCGCCAAGGAACGGATTAACCTTCATCGTTGAAGCCAATGATTCAGAAACCCAGTTCAAAAATGGTGTGGTCACGGCGGCAGTCCCAAGACCAAAGAAAGTACCGGCCAGTGTTGCAGCCAATGGGACCAACATCATGTCGAGTGGTGTTTTACCAGTTAGCCAGTTACCGACCAAGACGGCTGAAATAGCCGCAAGGACTGCTGAGATGGGTTGTCCTGACGTCATCACCAACGAACCAGCGGGTTGATTGGCTAACCAACCAGTTGCGGTATGGGTGCCAGGCACAACCGTTGTCGTGAAATAAACGGCGTTTGAACCGACCGTTGCTGCAATTAGCGCCGCCCCAGTCGTTAAAATGTTGGCGCGCATCATAATAGCAATGCCTACACCCAGAGCAGGGGCGAGCATTTTTTGCCCCATCAAACCGGCTTGGATGAGTGGTGTGTAGTGGAACAAATTACCTAATGAAGACATCAAGAGGCCCATGCCAAGCACTGCCAAAATGGCATTAGAAATACCGGTTGAGACATCAAAGACAACCTCTCTGGCCGTCTTTGGCTTAGCTTTTTTGTCAGTTAGGGATAGGTCGCTTTCGGCCATTGTTGGGGTTGCATTTGCAGTAAGATCCATGTGATTTTCCTCCGTGGTGGACTGTTGACGTGCGCGCCAACGTAACAGTAGTACAGTGCCATTAAATCAAAAAGAAAAGAGGCGCTAGTTGAATACTAGCGCCTCTAGAAAATGTCGTTTTGAGCAACATTTTTGCGCCAGTCGAGAAACCTTCTCGACTGGTAGCAAAAATAGACCAGCGAGAAGTCACATAATAATGACGGCGTTGATCTTAATGACGTTTGTGAAGTTGTCAGTTGCAAGTAAGTACATCGTTTTATTTCCTTTGATTTGTTGTTTTAAATTATGGCACGAAGTTAATTAAATGTCAACATTTTAATTTAAAACTCATTAAAATCACGCTAACCGTTAGAAAATAATGCGTTATGATAGCACTAGAAAACAGATTGGAGAAAATCAGATGTTACTTTTAGCAGTGAAAGCCATTAGTGAAGAAGATCGTGCTTTTTTGGCCGAACACGATATCGACGTTGTGACGCCAGACACGATTACTGATGCACAAATTTCCGATGTTGTGATTAGCTATGCCTGGGACAATCGCATTGGCGATAAGATACTGGCCCAACCAGACTCAAAATTAAAATGGATCCAGACCCAATCAGCCGGTGTGGATTATTTACCCTTGCAAACGCTTAAAGAACGTGGCATTATCGTGACGAATGCCAGTGGTTTAAAAGCCGAACCGATTGCGCAAACGGTGTTGAGTTATATTTTATATTTTGCCCGTGGCTTAAATGTGTACGCGACCCGACAGCACTGGGAACCGTTTACCGATCAGTATATGGTCAGTGAACTGCCTGTCTTAGTTTTTGGGACTGGTCGCATTGGGCAGCAAATTGCAGCACAAATTAAAGGATTTGGGGGTACTGTTTATGGTGTCAATACGACTGGTCGTGCCGTCCCTGGCTTTGATGAAGTTTATCCGATTACAAATTATCAAGAAGGGCTTTCAAAAGCCCGCGTCGTTGTGGATGGCCTGCCGGGCACAAAAGACACAGAAAACTTCTTTGATGAGTATTTTTTTGAACAAGTGAATGAGTTGTTCCTCTTTGTTAATATTGGCCGTGGCACGACTTTAGATCAAGACGCCTTGTTAGCGGCAATTGATGATTCACGTGTGCGCTTTGCGGCACTTGATGTCACGACCCCCGAGCCTTTGCCAACACACCATCCTTTGTTTGCACGACCACAGATTTTGTTAACGCAGCATACCAGCTGGGGTGAACATGAAAACTATGGCCGGACGGGTGGACTCTTTCGGTTATTTAAGAAAAATGTTCCAGGTTTTGTTGCTGATGGCAGCCTAACTTATAATGTTGTGAATTTAGATAAAGGGTATTAACCGTTGCAAAAAAGTCAAGATGATCACATCCTGGCTTTTTATGTTGGCTGACGCTTTACAATTGTTTACATATTTTAATCATTTAGCTGACTTGGTGTTGACATGGTCTTGTTACGATTAAATCATTAGGAAAGGTAGGGATTTGTATGATTGAGTTGAAACGACTACAAAAAGTCTATGATCAGCAGCAAGAAGCGGTGATTAAAGATGTCACGGTGTCGATTATGCCAGGTGAATTTTTTGTGATGGTTGACCCATCTGGGTCGGGTAAATCAACCCTTTTAAGAATGATTTCTGGCTTAGAACCCATTACTGGTGGTGATTTAATCATTGATGGGGAGCGTATGAATGATTTGCCACCAAAGGCCCGCCATTTGTCCATGGTATTTCAAAACTATGCGCTTTATCCCAATATGACCGTCGCTGATAACATTACTTTTGGGTTAAAAGCCCAGAAGGTAGACAGCGCTACCCAGCTTCAACGGTTATCCGATGCCTTAGAGATGGTCAACATGACAGATTATGCCTATCGCTATCCGCGTGAATTGTCCGGTGGTCAGCGTCAACGCGTGGCCTTAGCGCGAAGTATTGTCTCCGGTGCAGAAATTATTTTAATGGATGAACCGCTCTCCAACCTAGATGCCCAACTACGAGAAAGTATGCGTTATGACATTAAAGCTTTGCAACGTAAGCTCGGCATCACGGTGGTCTACGTTACCCATGATCAAACCGAAGCAATGACGATGGGGGATCGGGTGATGATTTTAAATGATGGGGTGGTACAACAAATTGGTACGCCGATGCAGCTTTATCAGCTCCCAGCCAATACGTTTTTGGACCAGTTCTTCGGGACACCAAAAATGAATGTGCTACCTGGCGTGACGGACTGGCAAAATCATGGGGTCGTTATTGATACGCCCTATGATCCGGATGCTTTGGTTGGTATTCGACCAGAAGCAGCCCGACTCACACCTGAAAATGCGGATGATTTAGCGATTGATTTCTGGGTCACAACGGTGACGCAAATCGGGTCGGAAACCTTATTGTTTGGGACAATTAACGGCCGAGAAGAACCCTTGCAATTTAAAATTGCTGGTCAACATGATCTGACGGCGCAACAATTTATCACGTTGTATGTCCCACGATCAGCACTACACTATTTTGATTTGGCTGGTAAAATGCTCGCCACCGTGGGGGTGTGATATGGCACAAGTAACACCGGCACTTTACCAACAAGCAGGTACCAAGCAACGCTGGCGCCAAGCGCTGAGAATGCATTTGGTGGCCTTGGGTTTTCTCACACCGTCGCTTATTTTTCTTGGCGTCTTCATTTTTTATCCGCTGGTTAAAACCGTTTATTACAGCTTCTTTTTAACCAACGCCTTAGGGGAACCGGTTAAATTTGTTGGTTTTGCAAATTATACGACGATTCTTAAAGATCCGGTCTTTTTGACAAGTTTAGGAGTGACTTTAATATTTGTGGTCGCTGTAACTGGTTGGACCACGATTTGTGCGTTAGCTTTAGCAAATTTGGCTCGTAAGCATTTGCGTGGGACGGTCATTTTTAGAACCTTATTTGCGTCAACCATGGGTGTTTCAGTGTCAGTGGCATCAGTTTTATGGTTATTCTTCTTTCAACCAACCACTGGCGTATCTGACATGATCCTAAACGCCTTACATTTACCACCGATTCACTGGCTGACTGGTAACGTCTGGGCATTGGTAGCTGTGATTTTGACGGTTGTCTGGATGAATATTGGGTTTGCTTTCTTGGCCATTTCTGGTGCGTTAGAAAATGTCCCAACCCATTTATACGAAACGGCTGAAATTGAAGGGATCACACCTTGGCTTAAGTTTCGCTATATTACGCTTCCCCACATTAGTCCCACTGTGTTTTTTGTGGCCACAGTGACGATGATCAATGCCTTCCAGACGTTTGGACAAGTGGATTTATTGACCAAAGGCGGCCCAAATAATCATACGAATTTGATTGTTTATCAGATTTATCGAGATGCTTTTGTGAACCTCAATATTGGCAAAGCCTCAACGGAATCGATTATTTTAACGCTTTTGATTGCGCTGGTGACCATGGCGCAATTTAAACTCACAGAAAAGCGGGTGATGTATCAATGATTATACCAACACAAGAAAAAATCTGGCGTTATACGCTCTTACTATGTCTGTCACTCTTAATTTCTGCACCGGTACTGGTGGGCGTTTGGGTCTCGTTGCTACCAAATACAGCGATTTTAAACGGCCAATACTTGTCAACCGCATTGTCTTTTGATAATTATCGCCAAGCGCTGACACAAACCCCAATTTTGCGATATTTATTCAACTCATTTGTGGTTGCGAGTTTGGTCATGGTCGGACAAGTTGTTTTTTCAGCACTAGCCGCATACGCATTTGTCTTTATCCCATTTAAAGGTAAAAATGTTATCTTTTATGCATTTATTGCAACGATGATGCTCCCGTTTGAAGCACAATTGATTCCAAACTTTCAAACATTACGTTGGTTAGGGTTTTAAAATCATTATGCCGCATTGGCACTGCCATTTTTTGCCACCGCATTTGGCACATTTTTATTGCGACAGGCATTTATGCAGGTGCCCATGGCGTTACGTGAATCAGCGTTAGTTGAAGGTATTGGCCACGGTCACTTTTTATACCGCGCCGTCTTACCTTATGCCAAAACGAGTTTGCTGACCTTGGCAGCGTATTCATTTTTGACGACTTGGAATATGTATCTTTGGCCACTGATCACCAGTTATAGTGATAACGTCCGTACGGTACAAATTGGCCTACGCCAGTTACAGGCGACCGAAGCGGTTAATTCTTGGGGTCTCATCATGGCCAGCGCTATTTTAATGATGATCCCCAGTTTGGTAGTCTTGTTAGTCTCACAAAAAGCCTTTAAATCAGGATTAATTGACGGGGCGGTGAAATCATGATGAAAAAAGTGACCACCATTACCATTGTGTGTCTGACGATACTGGCTGTGATTGTCATCGGCATTACCCATGGCAAGACACCAACAGCCAGTGCGAATCAGCGCACAACCATTGTTTTCTGGCATTCGATGTGTGGCAAACCGGCCGCTGCTTTGAAGCAATTAGTGGCCAAATATAATGCGTCACAAAGCAAATACACGGTTGTACCGGAATATCAAGGCGCCTATACGGAGTCCTTACCAAAATATTTAAACGTGGCGCAATCTTCAGCAGCACCAGCGATTGTGCAAGCCCAAGAAATTGCCACAAGTACGATGTTAGCCACGAAAAGCACGCTACCTATGAATCAGTTATTAACTGCGCAAACAACCGATCAAATTGAAGATAATATTGCGCGCTACTATACTGTCAATCAGCAGCTGCAAGCTATGCCTTTTAATTCATCAACGCCAGTTTTGTATTAGGCAGATTGTAAAATTTAAGTTGAACATTTAAGTGGACAGAAAAACCCATCAAGGTCTTTAATGGTGT
>NZ_BMWM01000024.1 GCF_014651235.1 Leuconostoc lactis KCTC 3528 = DSM 20202
GTCGTTTCCAGTAATGCACTGTACTTTCTGCGATTGGCAGAACCTTTAGGATAGCCACCAATTTAAATTGCACCTCGAGCCGGCAAGCTACTTCTGCGAGTTGTCGGTTCGTTGCTGAATCGAGGCTAATAATTTTAACGCTTCATTTTCAATTTTTAGTCGCAGGTTTTCGTCTTCTAGTTGGGCAATGTGTTTTTCAGTTTCTGTGAGCTGTTTTACTTGCTTAGGCTTCTTATTAGGCATTCTAGGTGATCGTCCTTTTTGAATAGATAATAACCCATTTGGCCCGAGTTGTGAATAGATCTTCTTCCACGAAACAATTTGGGCAATGCCTGTATAGCCGAACTTAGCAGCCACTTGACTATGAGAAGCGTTATTTTGAATGGCCCATGATGCCACTTTAATCCTAAATTCAGGTGTGATTTTTGGCGGATTAAATAATATGTCTGATCCAAAACTTTTGTATGCGGCAATAAGCATGCGAAAGACACTGTTAGCAATACCATATCGAGCAGTAATGCCACGTATGGAATATTTTCCAGACAGATAATCTTGAATTGCCTGAAGTTTAATTTGTTTTGAAATTTTAGTCATAAATAAAACCCCGAAAGTTGCTTTAACTTTCGGGGTACACCACAAATGCTTTGAGCTTTTGTTTGTCTAGCCTAAATTAAGGATGAACTGGTACCTTAATGTCACCAGCAATAATCTTCTTTTGTGCGGCTTCAACGGCTGACCAAACTTCTGGTGAAGCAGAGTCCTTGGCCAAGCCAACACCCTTTTCCTTCAAACCGTAAGTGATTGTCTTACCACCAGGGAACTTGCCTTCACGACCTTGGTTAGTCAATGATTCAACCGCGTTATCAACACGCTTAACAGCAGATACCAACGTGAAGTTTGACTTCTTGTTATCCTTGTCTGTGTAGTCACCGTCACGCTTTTGATCCATATCAACACCGATGACCCAAACCTTCTTATCTGAGTCAGCTGCCAACTTTTGGTCGGTTGCCTTTGCTTCCGCAAAGACACCTGAACCAGTGCCACCAGCAGCTTGGAAGATGACGTCAGCGCCACCAGCAATCATTGAAGCGGCAATTGTCTTACCCTTGGCTGCATCTGTAAATGAATCGGCATATTGCGTCATAATCTTAATATCTGGGTTTGTTGCCTTGACACCAGCAATGAAGCCGGCTTCAAACGTGTCGATGATATCACCGTGCACACCACCAATGAAACCAACCGTATTAGACTTTGTCTGCTTAGCTGCAGCCACACCAGCCAAATATGATGATTGTTCAGACTTAAA
The DNA here is from genome assembly GCF_014651235.1 of Leuconostoc lactis KCTC 3528 = DSM 20202. GTDB lineage: Bacteria > Bacillota > Bacilli > Lactobacillales > Lactobacillaceae > Leuconostoc > Leuconostoc lactis. Next base: position 1,307 of record NZ_BMWM01000024.1, read on the forward strand.
CATCAATGAGGCCACGTTTTTATCTGGCACAACAGCATCAATAATCGCAAAGCTTGTCTTAGGGTTAGCCTTAGCCACAGTATTCATGGCAGGTGCTGCAGCAAAACCAACACCATAAACTAACTTATACCCACCCTTAACGGCTGTTTGTAAGTTTGTCTTAATATCAGAAGAATCTGAACTTTGGAAATAATTATAACCGGTTGTGCCTTGCTTCAAGTTGTTGGCTTTACCATAAGCCTTCAAACCATTCCAGGCTGATTGGTTGAACGAACGGTCATCCACACCACCACCATCTGTTACCAGCGCAGCTGTGTAGTTATCCTTACCTGAAGTCGATGAACCACCACGTGTTGCTGCATAGATACCGCCACCAATAACGGCAACTGCCAGAATACCAATACCAATTTGTGCTGAACGTTGCATAATATTACCACGTGCGACTGAAGACAGTCACACATCTCCTCTAAATATTTGATATCCTTATTATCCAACTTTTATCTGATACAACCATGAAAAAACGATTAAAAACAAAAACTATAACCGAACAATATATTTTATTTTCATTTTATGTTCGTTTTTTACAACTTATTCAGAAAAAAAGTTCGGTTTTTGGTAAAATAGAGCCATGACAAATTTTATTACCCAAACAATCGAACCTTGGATGCCGCCTGGTGCCTTGAAAGCTAAAGCTGATTATGCCGCCATTGCGCAAACCGTTGGCTGGACACGCTTACCCCTGTATCGCTATAACGATACCCGCTTTGATCAAGCAACCCTGATTGCCCATATTCAGGAATGGTTAGCCTCTGTCAAAGCCAACAACCTGGTGGTCCATCAATTTCCTACCTACATGAGTGCACAATTTGAACAATTATTTGTGGCGACGCTCCAAGAACGACAGGTGCGCCGGGCGCTGGTCATTCATGATATTGAGCCCTTACGCCTCAATAAGCTAGATCCGTGGGAATTTGACGTCCTCAAACAATACGACACGCTGATTGTACATTCCGACGCGATGCGTCACCGGTTACAAGCCGCTGGTATTACCAGTCATTTCATCATTCAACCCCTATTTGATTATTTGGGTGCTAGTGTCACGCCGGCACGTTTTAGTACACAAATTAATTTTGCGGGGACTTTTCAAAAATCACCCTGGCTGCAAACTTACCGCGCAGCCCCAATCACATTATTTGGTGCCAAACCTAAAAAATGGCGCGCTATTGATTTCCCCGAAAATATTGCCTACCAAGGTAATTTTGACCCTGATGAGATCATTAACCAGTTAACGCAAGGTTTTGGGCTGATTTGGGATGACGACTTTGACGATAAAACCTATCAAACTTATACCAAGTACAACGCGCCACACAAAGCTAGTCTCTATCTACGTGCTGGCTTACCCTTAATTGCTTGGTCGGAAAGTGCCATTGGGCAACTGATTACAACCCACAATCTTGGTTTCACTATTGATCATTTATCAGAACTCACGGATAAATTAGCACGGGTCAGTGCCGCAGATTTTTCAACTTGGCAAGCCAATGGCGCTGTCATTGCGGAAAAACTCCAGCAAGGGCTGTACACCAAAGCCTCTTTAACCACATTAACGACATAAAAAAGGTTGCCATATTGGCAACCTTTTTGATTAAGGTAATAACCGGAATCGAACCGGCGATGACGGTTTTGCAGACCGTTGCCTTACCACTTGGCCATATTACCATCATAGACGTTGTTCACACTGCTGATGTTCATGCATCAATCAGCTGCGTTTTTTTAAACACAACAACGTTTATTATTATAGGTCAAAATCACTAAAATTACAAATCTTTTGCTACTTTACGTCGTCTTCAACGACTTGACCAGCGACAACTTGAATATTTGGTGATACTGAGCCATCAGCCAACCAGACTGGCGTTTTCGTTTTGGGATCCCACCACCCTTGAACGCCAGGTCGTGTATCCAAAACTAAGTCCGTGCCATACGGCAAATCTAAGATATGGCGCAAACTCGGTTCAATGGCTAAGGCTGTCTCAATAACCAACGGCATAAAGTTTGCCGGATCAGCGTTCCATGCCTCTGAATCATTGTCGGCAAATAAAAACCAGCCGGTATCTTGTGGTGTGGTTGGTGCCAACTCCCGATAAACCCAGCGCAATTTTCCTGAGCCATCCACCAGATGTTTCGATGCTAAAACGACTGCTTCGGGTTGATGAAATACTGATCGCATAACTATTCCTCTTTGAATTTACTGCAACTATTATACCGTAAAACCACTTAACCGCAAAATTTGGCGCTTTAACCTAATTTATTTTCAAGCAAAATTTGTTGCATGGCTTTTTCCATTTCGGGTGTCCGTACCCACTCTTCCCAGCCGTCATATTCCAACGGTAACAGGTTGTAGTGCGTGTTAATATACTGTTCTAGCGCTTCCACACTCGCTGATCGCGCAATATTCATCTTAAGAATGCGGACACGCTGAATGTAGCCATGCTCCGCTGCATACTCAGCCCGCCCATTATGCATAATATTCCCCAATTCAAAATAAATTGAGCCATCTAGACGCGTAATTTCTTCAATTAAGTTAAATGTTTCATTCATCATGTGTTATGCCTACTTTTTGCTGTCGCATCGCCGTTCGCACGACGAGCCAACTTGCAATCCAAATACTTAATAAAATCCCTAACATCCCAAGCAACATCGTGACAACTTCCGCCATGAGTAGCTTGGCATTAAAAAACATTGCCAGCGGATATCTTAGACGCACAAACCAAATAATAAGGGGCAAATTAGCCCCTAAAACCCCAAAAAATAGGGTATTGATTGCCGTGCCCAAAATTTGCCCACCAATGATGCGTGCTTGCCCGTATAAGCCTGTGGCTGACATGTCTGGCGTTCGTTCAACCACTTCAGCTAAATCTGCCACAATCGCAATCGCCGCTTCCGCAACCGCCCCGAGTACCGAAATAACCATCACGGCCAGGGCAATGTGACTAAATGATAGGCCAACCGTCATTGACAGCCCTTCCAACTCTTCCGAATTTTCGGTCGTAAAGCCTTGGAATTGGCCAAAGTACTGCATGACACTAGCCAGTAGCATTAAAATGGCCACGACAATGACACTCGTTTTAAAAGCCACATTAGTGACCGCCACATCATCAGCACCTAAATAAATCGCAATCGCTAAAATAATCAAACTTGTGATACCGATGACGATATAGGGATTAAATTGCCAATTGATTAAGACGATGAGAATAAATATTGCAAAAAAATTACAAATGAGGCCAATAAATGCTTTGACGCCTTGCCCCCGACCCACAAAAATCATTAGGCCGAATAAAATGAGTAATAATAAGCCAATTGCATTCATGCCTTCACCGCCTTTCGTGACATCGCCCAACCGACAATGACACTCGTCACCGGTACAGCTAAGACAATCCCAATGCCAGAAACAACTGTTTGTAAAATGCCAAGATTCATAATTTGCTCCATAATGTATGCCCAGTTATTACCATTACGCAACATCAAAAAGACCATTGGCAACGTCTCGGCAATAAAGATCATAAAGAGCACATTGACCAAAGTGCCCATAATATCACGACCAGCTGACAGGCCCGCTTGCCAGTAATCACTGAATTGTCGTGTCACGTTTTCGCGTCGCATACCAAACTGCATTGCCACAATATCAGCTGCTTCATCCATCACCGCGCCCAACACGCCAATCACGGTTTGCGCCATAAAAATTGACTTCGGTAGTTGGGTCACATACGACATGGTCTCAAAATGTACCCCTTTGCCATGTGTCACGGCTAATACGGCAAATAAAATGAGCATGGTTAAGCCGGTCGTCACCACTGTTGCCAGCAATGTTAACGTCATTTGTAGTGTTTTCCCAAGCACTAAGGCCAAACTGGCAATGGCTAAGCCCAATGCGAGCACACTAAAGACCAACAAGACGTTCGCATTTTTATCATGGATATCAACATGAATGGCCACACCGAACAACACAACATTTAACACTAGACTTAACAACAACCAACTCGTGGCGCGCCAACGACTATAAATCACCAGCAGCCCAATAAATAAGGTGCCCAAAGCCCCTATCAAGGCATCACGTTTCAAAGATAAAATGTGGATATTGCCACCAACATTTTCTAACAGCAATTGATCCCCGACACGATAGCGATTCGTGATGGCTTGCGAATCAGCGTACGTATTCGTGAGCTTGATAGTTTGGTTGCGGTTCAAGATCTCAACCGTTAAGTGTTGCGTCATCATCGTATCGCTATTATTGTGTTCATCAGTGGTGGCCTGGGTCACTTTTTCCGTCATTTGGGTGACTTGCCCAACTGGTCCCTGATATAAAAACGCATCATGCCGCAGGAAAAACCATACACCTACAATGGCGAGCAACACGATGCCATATTTTTTTGCTGACTGTCGTAACATTATCTTTCTAACCGTCTATTTTTCCCAGTGACTGGCACCAATCGTGTTAAGAATTGAATCCGTTGCATCAATCGTGCCGCTTTACCAGGATCACGATCATCACGCGTTTCCGCCAAATAAGCCCTCAGTTCAGCCATATCAAAATTCGAGGTGATAAACGTGGTGAGTTCATTTTGCATCCGATATTCTAGAATTACACCTAAAATATCATCACGAATCCACATGCTGAGGTTTTCCGCACCGAGATCATCAATGATCAACACTATTGCTGTTTTAGCTTGGTTAAGTAGCCGTTCCCGTGCCGCATTATCCTTGCCAATCGTGTTCTTCAAATCGACTGCAAATGATGGAAAATGCATCAACATCACATCGATATTGTTAGCCGCTAATGCGTTAGCCAACGCCCCCATCAGATAGGTTTTTCCCACCCCAAAATCGCCATACAAATACAAACCTTGGACATAGTCGTCTTGATGTGCCAGCAATTTAGGCAAGATATCCACAATTGCTGTAATCACTTCAGCCCGGCCAGGATCCGTGGCAATCGTTTGCAAATCAGCGTGACGAATGGCTTTGGGCATTTTATAGGCCGTTAAGCGCTCTGCCTGCATCCGCTGTTGCGCCGTTTTTTCATTGGCCACATAACGGACATGCGGATAGCCTTTTTCAATCTCTAATTGTGGATAATAGCCTGGATAAAGCGCTTTTTCCCCACGTGCGATGCGTTGTTTTTGTTGCACAAATTCATACAAATCCATCATTTTCAGTTGAAAAGCATCGGCCCGCAACGCATCTTGATGCTCAGCCCAAAATTGCCGCACATCCGCATCATCTGCAATCTTTTGGACAATATCAGCCAACTTGGTGTCTTCAATTTTAGGATACTTTTGTTGAAACTGTTTGAGTACTTCAGATAAATTTTGCATATTAATTCTTCGTCTTTATATTCTTTAATTTAGCCAATGCGGCCGCCACATCATCGGTGCTGACTGAGGGGTTGGCTGTCGTATCGGCGGCTGAAGTGGTTGTGCTTGGTGCTTGCTTGACAAATTTTGGCGTCGTCTTTTGCGGCTTTTGTTGGCGACTAAAGCGCTTTTCTTGGCGTGCTTGATTAGCTTGCTGGTGTTGTTGAATTTGAATCAACGCTTTCTCTGGTGAATCAACCTGATTTTGTGTCCAAGAATCCGCAATCGTCGTCACTAAGGCTGGCTTGAGGTTATCATTTTGCAACCCAATCAACACATAATGGACCAAAATATTGACCACGGCAACTGGCAAAATACTGCGGGCAATCAAATAATCAACAACATCGCGTTCATTTTTCAGGACAAGCCCATTTTTAAGCGTTGTTTTCACATAGACCAAAAATTCCTGTGCTGGGGTGTCGCGCGCAATGGCAATCAAAGCGCGCGCCTCTGCATTTTTAATTTCTGGTACCGTTGACGCTGTTGCGACCAACTTGTCTGCTGATTGCGGCCGTGGCGCTGTTTGTTGCCGCAGTAAGCGCTGGACTTCTTGGGTGTTAATTTCATGTGTATCCAGTGTCACACTTTGGTTCACAATCCCGGCTAATGTTACTTCGTCCACACCATACGTCAAATGCATCGCCACTAAGAAATTCCGTTGCTGTTGCAAATGCGGCGCTGCCACGCCCCGTACCATATCGGCAAATGTCTCAAACGCAAACGTCACTGGTTCGGCACGCACAACAGGTTCTTGATAAGCGAGTGGTGTGGTTGGCACGCTCACATCGTTTTGATTTTGAAAAACTTGTAAGAAACGTGCGGAAATGTCTTCGCCGGCCAACGTCGTTTGCCCTTGCACATCGTAGCGATTTTGTAACGTGAGATAACGCTCTTCACCAACAAATTTGTACAGTAAACCGGCCAACAGCTGTTCTTTAAAGAATTTGTCTGCCGTCAAAGGCGTCAATAACCGGTACCCATAGACTTCACCAAGTGCGTCACGTTGATACAAAGTTTTAATTAATCCTGCTGCTTCAAGGCGTCGTCTAAATTTAACAAAGTTGGGCAAGCTAATATTCAGACTATCAATGATAAAATTATGGTCTTGCCGCGTCACCTGTTCTTGGGCAAAGGGTAATTCATTGACCAATAAATGATACAAGGCGTAACTTGTCGCACCGATGAAGGGTAAATACAAGTTAAAAACCCGCGACAAATCATCAGCGGTAATCAAATGATCACTCTGAACGAAAACCCCTGCTGATGCATGAAATTCAATTGTCTCATTAGTTGGCGTCATATTTTGGTGCAAGTTCCTTTAATTCAGTGATGAGTGTTTGGACCTGAGTCGTTAGTTGGGCTTGATCCCCGTTATTATCAATCACGTAGTCAGCTTGAGCAACTTTCTCAGCCAACGGCATTTGTGACTGCATCCGGGCCTGCGCTTGTTGGACATCTAGCTGATCACGTGCTTGCAACCGCGCTAATTGCACGGCTTCATCTGCGGTGACAACGACAATTTTATCGACACGATTTTCTTGATGATAACCACGTTCAAACAACAGCGGTACATCTAAAATGAGAATCGGGGTGTGTTGTTGCCGCCAAAAGTTGATTTTATCTGACATAGCAGAACTAATAGCGGGTTGGATAATACGATTTAACCGGGCTAGTTCCGCCGGATTGTTGAAAACCCGTTCACCGAGTAGCTGACGGTTAAGCACCCCATTATCAATAATGCCAGGCCCAAACGCAAGTTTTAGCGCTTCCAACGTATGTGTCCCTGGTTCAACAACTTCTCGGGCCACAATATCAGCATCAACAACGGGAAAGCCTGCCGCGCGTAACTGCGCACTCACTGTTGATTTGCCAGTGGCAATCCCACCTGTAAGACCGACAATCAACATTATTGTTCACCACGCTTAGCCAATGCCATGGTAAACAAATGACGTGAATAAGCGACTCGCGTAGCATTCAAATAAGGCACAACGTAAATATAGGCCAAACCAACCGTCAAAATACCAAGTAAGTGCCAACCAATGAAACTTAATTCAAGCAGAAACAGTTCCCACTTACGGCCATTCATGACACGGCGACTAATCGTGATATAATCTGTCAACTGGCGTTGGCGTGTCCCATTTTCAAGATCAATCTTATACGCAAAATACGTTTGCGAATAAGAGAATAATTTAATGATACCGGGAATCACAAAGAGTAACGTCCACAAAAAGAGCAAAACACTTTGTACAATCGTTAGCAAAAACGAGTGAAACACATTACCACGACGAAAAATTTGGAACGTCTCTTTGAGCGTTGGCTGTGACAATGGCTTTTCAAACCAATCAATCAATGTCCAACTGGTGGTCCAAATAAACATCATCTCAATCGCACTACTTAAAATATTTTCAATCGCATCATTAATTTGTGACACCGCCGAAGCGTTATCTGCCACTTGTGGCGAAGGCGCCGTTGCAAAGCCCCAGAAAGCATAGGCCGCTAAACTCATCATGTAAACAGATACGACGCTTAAAATAATTGGGATAATATTGATTTTAATGGCCGTACGATAGCGACCACGGTAAAGGGCCCGTGCTTCACGCTTAACTTCACGAATACTAATTGGTTCTGTTGAATTCATTATTTCTCCTATGTCGTTGGTTCTTGTTTAATTTGACAAACTGGGCAAAAAGTCGTGCCACGTTGACCGACTTTAATTTTAACTAACGGGGTGCCACAGCGCAGGCACGGCTGATCAACGCGGCCATAAGCCTGCAATTCATTTTGAAATTGCCCAACCTCGCCAAAAACATTACTAAAACTATGGACCGTTGTGCCATGATGTGCGATGGCGCGTGCCATCTCTGAAATGATATTTTGCCGTAAGGTCGCTAATTGCATTTCCGACAACAAGTTGGCTGGTGTTTCTGGATGAATCTTACTTTGCCATAAGACCTCATCGGCATAAATATTGCCAATACCAGCAATTTGCGTTTGATCCAACAAAAACGATTTCACTGGTTTTTTGGAACGGGCAAATTTTGCTACCATATCTGCTAAGGTCAGGTCTTGCGCTGTTGGTTCAGGACCAAGCTTGCCCAAAGCCGGCACAGCCAGCGTTTCCTGATTGGTTGTCGCTAGCACCATACGCCCAAACCGGCGCGTATCGTTATAGAACAACACCCGCTCATCAGCGAGTTCAAAAATAATTTCCGTATGCTTATGTGGGGTTGCATCAATCGGTTCAACCGAATATTGCCCTTCCATACGCAGATGCGAGACAATGGTATGCCCATTTGATAACCGCAAGAGTAAATATTTCCCGCGACGATCAATCGCCGTAAAATGCGCATTGCGTACTCCTGTGATAAAGGCTTGTGAATCACCGGTAATGACCTTTGGATAAGGTAACTTCACTTGGGTAATTTGACTACCAATAATTAATTTTTCTAAGCCACGACGGACCGTTTCAACTTCTGGTAACTCTGGCATACACACCTCTTAACACTTATCTATCAGCTTTTATCATTCAAATGACTGGGTTTAAACCACTTTTTGCGATTCAAACCAATCGCCATGCGTAATACTAATTTTAACACATCCCATGAGGGATAAATGATATCCAATCAAAAAAGCTGGGGCACCAACAGATACCCCAACTTATGTTGACTGATAAATTTATGCCAATTCGGCAATGGTAGCGCCATCACCACCAGCATTCGCGTTAGCAAAACGGAAGGATTTGACGCGGCGATCTGACCGTAAGAACTCTGTCACACCCTTACGCAACGCCCCTGTCCCTTTGCCGTGAATGATTTCTACCGCACCTAAATTCGCCAATACGGCTTGATCAAGGTAACGATCCAACTCCGCCAAAGCGGCTTCATAGCGTACACCACGCAAGTCCAAGCTTGATCGGGCTGACACACGAGCTGAACCACCCGCTGTCGTAGTTTTGACAATTTTTTGTTGTTTTTTCTTTTGTTTCGTTTTTTGGGCCTTAGTAGTGGCTTCCGTCTTCACAATATCGTCTTCATCAACCAGCATCTTCAAGATGCCCATCTCAACTTCCCATTGACCGTTACTGTGTCGCTTCACCAACGTTCCCTGTTGTCCATAAGATTGCACGACAATCTCATCGCCAGCAGCCAATTGCTTGGCGCGCTTAGCCTTTTGCAACACCTTATTTTTTTCCAAACTATCATTTTGGCGGAGTTTATCCAACGCCGCTTTTTTAGCTTGCAAGGCTTGTTCACTCAACTTACCAGTCTGCTGACCAGCATTCAAACGCTCCTTACGAATCTCTGAAATGAGTTGTTCGGCTTGCTTTTTCGTCGCGGCCACAATATGGTTGGCTTCATTTTTAGCATCAAGCACAATCCGTGCACGATCACGTTCTAGCTGTGCCTCTTTGGCAACCAAAGCTTCCGCTTGCTCAGCTGTTGCTTTCAGCTGCATCGTCAGCTCAGCATCATGCTGTTTAACCGCCTCACGTTGTGCGACCAAATCAGCAATCATTTGATTCAAATCCTGATCAGATTCATCCGTTAAGGCCGTCGCTGCCCCAATCACATCATCCCCAAAGCCTAACCGCTTAGCAATCGCTAAGGCATTTGATTGTCCTGGTACGCCCATCAAGAATTGATAAGTTGGCTTCAACGTTTCCACATCAAAGACCATTGAAGCGTTCAGTGTTTCTGGCCGGTTATAACCATAGAGTTTTAATTCTGGATAATGTGTTGTCGCAATCACATAGGCACCCAAACTTGCCACTTTATCCAAAATGGCAATAGCCAATGCGGCACCTTCGGCCGGATCAGTGCCTGCCCCTAATTCATCAAAAATCACCAGCGAGCGATCATCAATGCGTTCTAACATGGACACAATGTTGGCCATATGTGAACTAAATGTGGATAAACTCTGTTCAATTGACTGTTCATCCCCAATATCGGCAAAGACTTCGTGGAAAACGCCCACTGTTGATGGTTGCTTCGTCGTAATAAACAAGCCCGATTGCGCCATCAATTGTAATAAGCCCAAGGTTTTGATGGTAATCGTCTTACCACCGGTGTTTGGCCCCGTAATGATAATGGCCTTATAATCTTCGCCTAAAACAATATCGTTAGCGACCGCCACGTTTTTATCCAATAAGGGATGCCATGCTTGTTGTAGCGCCACATGATTTTCTGGATCCACAACCGGTTGCATCGCATCTAAACGTGCCGCCAAACGTGCTTTGGCATTCACAAAATCAAAATGCCCCAAAATGGCCACATTACGGGCAATTTCTTCGGTGTAAGGTGCCAAGGCAGCTGATAATTCTTGTAGCACACGTTGCTCTTCGGCTTGTTCTTTAACGCGCAGTTCACTCAATTTATTATTGAGTTCAACCACTGCCTGGGGCTCAATATAAAGCGTTTGCCCAGTTTGACTTTGGTCATGCACTACGCCGCCAAATTGACTACGGTATTCGGCCTTGACCGGTAATACATAACGGTCAGCACGAATAGTCACAATTGGATCACTGAGATACTGCGCGGTTTTCCCCCGCGTGTAGCCTTGCATCTTCGTTTTAACGGCTTGTTCATTACCAGTAATCTTGCCACGAATCGCTTTTAAGTCAAATGAGGCCTCATCATTAATGCGGCCGGTAGCATCAATCGCGATTTCGATTTGCTGGGTTAATGTCGGTAATGTTGCCAAGTTGGCTGCTTGTTCCGGCAAAACTTGTAGGGAATCTCCAATCGCTTCATCCGCCATTTGTTCAAAAAAGTGTGCAATCGCATTCGTATTCCGTAAAACGGTACTAAGCTCTGACAATTCAGTGGCATTCAAACTCGCATTAATCTTCAAGCGCTTCAAATGTGGGGTAATATCCGCCAACTTGGCCAAAGGAATCCCAGCTTTTAAGCGGTCAATTAAAACACCATCTGCCGTTTCTTGTAGCCAAGCGTTAATGACTGTCACATCCGTTTCCGGTTGTAATTGATCAGCCTCTTGACGCCCAACTGGTGTCGCTAAAAAGTCCTGTAATTGCGCTTTGATTTTGTCATATTCAAGTGTTGTTAAAACTTTTTTATTCATAAATTTTAATACGCCCCCGTTCTGATTCAATAATTTACCGTGTCATCAGGTAGGTCATTTATAGCCACCAGTGATAAATCTGTTCTGCAAAAAACGGCACGCCATCCAGTAATTGGTTCAACAATGGTGTGCTTAAAAATTGATCTTGGATCCACACATCAGGGACAACCGAGAGCACTTGGAGGGCAAAAAAGGCAATCACGACCCCAATCACACCATATAACAATGCCCCTAAAACGCCATCAACCCAACCTAATATTGGGATATGCCGGATAACGTGCAAAGATCGCAGCACAAAATGGCTGACTGTCCCACCTAGAATGAGTAATAAACTAAACGCAATGCCTGAACCTAAAAATTGTGAGCCGTGACTCACAACATCTTGCGGCACCGTGGTACGCACAAACTGACCCGCCAGAAAACGTGACAAGAACTGGCCAAACGGTTGCGCAAACTTAATGGCAATGTACCACACAACCACCCACAATGCTAAACGCAATAGGCCGTTAACGAACCCATGACGGTAGCCCGAAATCAACCAGAGTAGCACAAAAATGATGGCAATCCCAAGTAAAATCATGTGTTTGTTCCTTGTTTAAATAATTTATCCGTCGTCCGTGCGTGACTTTCCTGCTTGGCATCATCAATAATTGAACTAATCGCATTACGTGGGATGCGCTTAGCCGTGGTCTTTGGTGATTGCTTCAGTTGGGCAATTTCTGCCTCTAATTTCGCCACTTGTTGTTGCAACGCATCGACTTCTGCCTGTTTGTAAAGCTGGTCTGACAGGGCGTTAAATGTCAACAGTGTCAGTTGATCAACGGGCGCAAGCTTTGGAGCAACTGTTTTAATTTGCGTCATTTGCTTGTTAAACAGTGTTTCCGTTGCCTTAAAATGTGGCAAGCTTGCGTGCCCAGAAATTGTATAATTTTTACCGGCTAAATTTGCCCGATATTGTCGTTTCTCGTTTTGATAAGCCATTATTTTTATCCTTATAATATCTCATCCATTATACACCATATTTCAGACGGCCAAAACTGCTATAATGACTAGTATGCAAACTGTTATTCAAGTGACCCCAACACAATTAAAAAAAATCACCGATTACTACGCCAACATGGCGACGGGCAAACAACCCACTGGCGCTATTTTTGTCGCTAAAAAAGGCCCCACGACCATCACCGCATATCGCTCGGGTAAAGTCATGTTTCAGGGGGCCAATTATGCCCAAGAAGCAGCCCGCTGGCAAACACCGGCACAACAAAACACCACCCGCCAAGTAACCGGTAAACAAGCGACAACGCCTGGTGTCAATATTCCCCAAGGGTTTGCCAATTGGTCCGTTTTAGGCTCTGATGAAGTTGGCGCGGGCGCTTATTTTGGCCCACTCACCACTGCAGCAGTCTACGTACCAAAAGACCAGCTTGCTTGGGTGCGACAACTAGGAATCGCTGATTCTAAAACATTAACCGATGCTAAAATGCGACAAATTGCGCCCGAAATCATCGCCAATTTGCCGCATCATGTTGTGAATTTAATGCCGGAAAAGTATAATCAAATGCAACCGACCAACAACGTGAATCAAATGAAGGCGATTTCACATAATTTTGTTCTCGGTAAAGTCCTAGCAAAAATTGCCCCAACAACCCCTGATGCCATTCTCATTGACCAATTTGCGCAGGCCAGTACTTATTTCAAGTATTTAACCCAAGCCCAGCAATCCCCGATCATCAAAGACAACGTCTATTTCACCACGAAGGGCGAACAGTATCATTTAAGTGTGGCTGCGGCCTCAATTTTAGCCCGTGTTGTTGAACTCGACAGCATGGCCAAATTAAGTGAAGAAGCTGGCATACCATTGCCCATTGGCGCGGGCCGTCAGGCTGATGAAGCTGCTGCGCAACTACTTGATCGTGGTCTGGATTTAAACCATTTTGCCAAGGTGCATTTTGCTAACACCCAAAAAGCGCAAAAATTACGGCGCTAATTGAAACTGAATTTTTGGAGGAATAACGATGTTAAGCTTTCTGTTAATCCCATTCGTCATTATCTTTCTCGGGATTTATTTTATCGCATTCTTATTTACAAACACATTTGGGATTATCCCCCGTTTACTTTTAGCCATTGTTTTGATTTTGTTGGTCAGTTTTGTGATCAAAAACTTCTTTGCGATTGTTGGCTTGTTGTTGCTGTTTGCGTTAGCCTTTTGGATCCGCATTCGCTTTATCAAACCACCCCGCGCGCCAGAAGACCCCAACACGTTTGAAGGCGACTTTGAAGAAATCAATAAAAAGCCTTAAAAAGCACAGCATATTGCTGTGCTTTTTTAACGGCCAACACTTTTTTTGACGAACGCTTCAATCTGTGTTGCCACAGCTGGCGTTAATTCTGTGATAGCATAAGCTGTTGGCCACATCGCCGTCTCATCTAATTGCGCCGCATCGTTAAAGCCCAACGTTGAATAACGGGCTTTAAACTTTGTTGCCGGTTGGAAAAATAAGACCGTTTTACCTTGCGAATTGGCATAGGCTGGCATGCCATACCATGTTTTGGGTTTCAGTTCCGGTGCAGTCGTTGTCACAATCTCATGTATTTTCAATGCCAAACGGGCTTCCTCGTCGGTCATTTCCGCAATTTTTTCCAATAAATCAGCTTCAGTATTCTTCGTCCGACGCAATTCTGCTGCGCGTTCGCGCATGGCTTCACGTTCAAAGTCTGAAAAAGTTGTTTTTTCATTCATGCTGTAGGCCTCACTTACTTTGTTTTTTATGTGTTGCCCCTAGCATATCGAAAAAAGCACGAAACGACAATAGCGCTGCATAAACTGCTTTATCTTGGTTGGCCTTTTTGATATGATAGATAGGTCTGAATTATTAGTGAAATAACCAATGTTGCATATGTATAATCAATTAGGGTTGCAACAAATGCTTATCATCGTATCCTGGCCAAACACCGTATCAAGACCACAATATCCCAAATAAAGGAAACGTTTTATGCCAGTCCCCCTACTTCAAAAATTCTTGTTTAGAATTTTGCATCACCCTAATACAGTGGCCATCGCACTGCTGAGTACAATGGTGATGATCATGTTGAGCTACAATACGATTATTCGCTTCGGTTTATCATGGCCCATCGTGATGACGATTTTGAAAGTTTATCCACTCGCTGTGTTATTCATCTACTGCTTACGCACTTATGTGACATTGCCACTCGTGTTGAAGTTACACAATTATTTTCCGAAACACTTCACAACAATTGTGCCACGACACGTTTCAATTCCCGTTCTCGTGATTGCCGGTAATGTCTCTGTCATGATGGTTATTTTAACTGAAACCCATCGTCAACTTTACCCTTACTTTATTCCTGGCTACTTTGGTAACTGGGCTAAAACATTTTTTGTTGCTGTCCCTGTCTTCTTTTTTATCGTTCGGCCAGCCATTGATTACCTATTCAATAATTTAAAAATGAAATACCCGTCAATTGATTAACCGTGATCAGCTGCTATGTCTGATATAGCAGCTGATCACTTTTTTATTGCCAATAAAAAAACGCATCTCAATCGATACGTTCTTATCTATCAAGCATAGCCAAGTTGTGCACGGTCAATATAGGCCGTATCTAAGAACCACATCTGGCGATAGTCACCAGTCAATACCGTAAAGGGCGTTAAATCTGATCCCAATGCTTTGATCAAATAGTTACGCAAAATCCACGGTTCTTCAATGCGATCAACATCGAGTTGACTCACTGCCAGCACCTTTTCCGGCGTTGTGCCTAAGTCAGCAGCGACCTGTTCTAAAGCAACTTTGCTTAAATTTTCTTGTAATTCCTGCGCTGTTTGAGCGTGTTCTGCGCGATTAAGTGACATGTTTTTTCTCCTATTTTGCTATAGGCATAGCATAGCACTTTTTCAAAAAATGCCAACTCATTAGCTCTCAGATTGGCCACTCATTTTTCAACGGTGATGACTTGATTGAAGACAATTTTTGCTGGGTGATTGGCTGCAAACTGCGGCCAATCGAGCTGGTCTTCTTGGTTTTGGTTCCCCGTTTTCACAAACTGCGTGAAATACGCCTGCATGTGTTCAGCGAGCGGATAAGCCTTGCTTGTGTCTACATCGGCCAGCATCGGTGCATTATCCCATTGGGTAAAATTGTTAAAAATAAACGGTAAATCAATACAATGACAAGCCAGCATCATGGGGTCTTTGGCGGCAAACGCCATGTCATAAAGATAGCTTGGTGCTTGTTGGGCCGCAAATCCAGTGATTAACGCCTGCGTTGGGATTTGGAAAATGTCAGCCGTTGTTTTTTGAATCATCTCAAAATAATTGGCTTGTTTTTTCACGGCTGGCTGTTGGAAAAACGCGGTGGTTTCATTGGTTGTGGTACCAGCAAAGAGTTGTGTCTGAGCATTGGCGCGGTCCAACGCACCTTGCATGATCGAACCGGTGATAATATGACCATCGATATACGGATAAAAACCCGTTGGCACCGGATCGCCCGTCCGTTTTTGCATTTCTAATGCCACTGCACCCTGCGCTGTCACAATCTTTTCAACTGGCACTTGTGTCAATTCAGCCGGATCGTATAAGCCCAGTTGTGCGAGTAAAATTTCAGTCAGCATCGCTGCTTTATCTTTGGTTAACGGTTCAGCAGCCCCTGGAAAACTCAATAAGCCAATCCGATGAATCATGTCACGCGCTAGGGGTGACGCAAATAGGGCTAACGTATACCAAGCACCCACTGATTGTCCGGCAACGGTTATTTGGTCGGGGTCGCCACCAAAAACCGCGATGTTATCCTTGACCCAAGTCAAGGCCGTGATTAAATCATGGAGTGCCAAATTATCATCCGCAACCCCTGGTTGATAGAGATGGCCCAAAGCGCCTAACGGATAATTAACGGTGACCACCACAATATCGCCATTTTCTGCCAAACTTTGCCCGTTATACCAAGGTAAAGCGCCACCACCGGTCAAAAAGCCCCCACCATGAATCCAAAAAAGCACTGGCCTTTTAGTTTGTGAACCAGTTGTCCACACATTTAAACGAAACGCATCTTCGGACTGATTTTTTTCTTCAGGTTTGCTCCCCATCACCGGACCCAAACGGTTAATATCTTGGTTAAAAATAGGCCCTGGCTTGGTCGCAAGTCGTGTCCCTTCCCAAGTATTTGGTGCTGCAACATACTTAAAGCGTCCTGCGAATTGTCCATAAGGGATATCGTAAAATGCGTGCGTCTGGCCTTCTTTTGTCCCAAGTAACTGCCCTTGGGCAACTTGTACAACCAATTCATCTGTCATGTGACACGACCTTTCTCGTCTTAATCCTGACGAATGCCTTGCATAAATGCGGCAATCACTGCATCAATATAGTCCGTATCTACAACCTCTGTATACAAAAATACTCTCAGATAAACTGCGCCAAATAACATATCCAATGCCTTATCCAGATCAATATCAGGCTTAATCACGTGCTGCGCTTGACCAGCTGTTAAGAGTTGCTTTGCTGCGCGGCGTTTGACTTCAAAAAATGTCGTTTGAAAAGCGGTCACACGCTCAGGTTGATCAATTAAAACGGTAATTAAGGCGCGACCAAGTGGCTGATTTAAGATGACCACAAGGTCCCCAATCACTTGGCGGAAGTTATCCGCAATTGACAATGCTGGCTCAAAATTAACGTCAACTGTGGTGACGTGTAAAAAGGCCGCAAAGAGTAAGGCTTCCTTATTTGGCCACCAACGATAAATTGTTGCCTTACTCACACCTGATTGTTTCGCAATGGCTTCAATCGTCAAATTAGAAAACGGTACCGTATCTAATAATGATATGGTCGCTTGGATAATGGCTGTTTTGGCCGCCTCGCTACGTGGGCGACCGACTGATTTATCTTGTTTACTGGGATTATGCATTGTGCCCTCCTGTTAGGGTTAATTATAAAACGATACGTTTCGTTTTACAATAGAAAAAATGCTTAAAATACCATAATGGCAATTTTCAGGGTGTTTGCCTATCACTTTTCTGAGTGTTTTGTTATGCTAGAAGCAATGATTGATGTGGGTTATCCCACATCACAAGCTATAGGGGGAATTTAATCATGAATGAAAATGGTAAAACAGTGCCTGAGGAAATACGCGGTTGGAAATGGGGAGCATTTATTTACAATATCTTTTGGGGCATTGGCAATAAGACCTACCTGCCACTACTTTGTCTCATCCCTGTCTTCAATCTCGTTTGGATATTTGTCTGTGGCTTTAAAGGCAACGAATGGGCTTGGCAAAAAGGTGACTACCAAGATGTTGACACTTTTAAAGCCGTTCAAGCAACTTGGAATCGTGCCGGACTTGTCCAATTCATTATCGCAGTGATTCTTGGCGTAGTTTATGTCTTC
Organism: Leuconostoc lactis KCTC 3528 = DSM 20202; assembly: GCF_014651235.1. Lineage (GTDB taxonomy): Bacteria > Bacillota > Bacilli > Lactobacillales > Lactobacillaceae > Leuconostoc > Leuconostoc lactis. The sequence continues at coordinate 19,187 of NZ_BMWM01000024.1, forward strand.
TTTTTTGTGACAATGCTCTCAACACTCATTAATAACAGCTATTAAAATCACATCAAAGATTAACGTGCTGTCGTACTGACCAACGTCAGCGCACGTTGGTCGGGTTGTACCGTGAAACCATTGTGATAATAAAATTGTTCAGCTGGTGTTCCCTTATCCGTTTCTAATATGATATGCGGGATATCAACCGCTGATAAATCCGCTTTAATCATTTCAAGCAAAAGGGTGCCGACACCCTTTTTTTGTTGGTCAGCAGCCACGAATAAGTCTAATAACTGGTATTCTACCCCACGATGCCACGGTCTAGAAAAGCCTAAGGCCACCCCGATAAGTTGTTTTGCTTCCCAAATTGCATAGCAACGATTAGTGTTCATTGCCAGCAAGCGTGAGATGTATTGGTTCACGTCAGGTAAAGCATGCGTTTCAAACCATGGTGCTTGGGAAAATACCGTTTGATATAATTGTGCAGCAGCTGTGACATCTGTCGCAGATAAGCGTCCAACTCTTTTTGTCATCCGTTATGTTCTCTTTCTGTTTTATAACTATGATATAATATTTCTAACACTTTTAACATTTAATTTTTGAATTACCCACTGTTCTTGTATACGTGCAAGCACTTATCCACGCTAAAAGATGTGCCCAGGAGTTGCATATGATTGCCACTAAACTGCCCTAACTTGCAGCCTTCTTTAACTGTTGCAAGTATCCCCGCACACATTTAGAGAAAAGAGAAAATATGTTTATTGGTCAAAACGTCAAGTTATCACACTATCATGAAGGTGATGGTGCACAATTCGCCACAGGGCAATGGGATGATGCGTTCAACAATCCCTTGTCAACTGAGATGATTCATCCGTTCACCGCAGCCGATTGGGAAAAGATTTTTACCAGAAGCGCAAATAGCCATGACAATGTCGAGTTCACAGTCAGGAAAACCAGTGATGATCGTCTCATTGGTTTTGTCGGCCTGTTTGGCATCAGTATTCGTAATCACACAGCTGAACTTGCCTTAGGCATTCTTCAAAGTGACGATCGTGGCAAAGGTTATGGCACTGAACTATTAAACCTCATCTTAGATTATGGGTTTAACAACCTGAACCTGCATAAAATCAAACTCAACGTTTATCCTTTTAATATTGGGGCAATTAAGGCATATACACGCGTTGGTTTCGCCAAAGAAGCGACGTTCAAGCACGAGGTATTCTATAATGGGCAATGGGTCGACACCGACCGTTACGCTATTTTTCAAGCTGACTGGTATGCCAGACAAAAATAAACAACAAGCACTCGTTTGAGTGCGTACATAATTTTTTGCGACAGCAACTAGTTTCGCTTCACGCAGGGCGCACGAGGCGTTAGCACGCACAATTCTCTGACAGGTCTCCTAAATATTTGTTATGATGGGTATATGTTATTTGACGTCATGGCTGTGTCATGCCAGACAAGCAACTGGTAAATGATACCTGCCATGCCACGTCTAATACTGCAACTACTTTAGAAATGTAAACTGATTTTATGACCCTCCGTAAGCAAAAAAGACCCAAGTTGAAAAAAGGTGTCCGTGTCACGATTCTCCTACTAGTCGTTCTCAGTGGTATCTTAGTTTATCAGGCTGGTGGTAAAGCATTCTTCGAATCATTGACCAGACCCGTTGTCTCGTTGTCTGAACAATTAACTCACCAACCAGACTCTGAATTAAAGCAGCAGTGGCAAGATATCCTCACAGATCAAGACGCTAACGTTAACATCGCGGTTTATAACCACAAAACGAACCAGACTACCGCTTTCAGCAATAACACGTCCGTGACCTACTACACCGCTAGTATCATTAAAGTGGCTGTTTTGGCTAACTTATTAAATAACCACGAAGACAACAACACATCATTGTCCGCTGATGAGCAAACCCTTGCTCACGACATGATCACCTTATCTGATAACCAAGCCACGACTACTTTATTAAACACCTATCAAGGTGGCTACACGGCGCCCAACCGCCTTTTTAATCAACTCGGCATGACCCATACCAAAATGAGCACGGCTGCTTGGGGACTATCAACGACAACCGCAACCGATCAAATCAAATTATTAAACGCGTTGGCTTATGGTACCAAATTCCCACTCGATCAAGCAGATCGCAACTATGTCTTGCAACTCATGGCAAATGTTGCGCCCGACCAAGCCTGGGGCATGAGTAGCGAACTCGCTGACAATGCACAAGTTGAACTTAAAAATGGTTGGCTAGAACTCGATACCGGTTGGGTGGTGAATACAATTGGCCACGTCAAAACCGAGAATAGTAACTATACCATTGCTGTCTTAACAAACGGCAATGCTACCCAAGATCAAGGCATTGATTTAATTGAATCCCTAGCGGCGGTTACGGTCAAGCAATTAAATGCCGATTAACTCGCCTTGTACCACAGCGCAATAACTCAGAAAGGATTAAGCTGTTGTGAAAAAAAAAGACTATAGTCAGTATTTTAGTTGGTGCTATCACAATCATTTTGTTATTGTTATTAACTAAAAATCTATATCCTGACGTTCTCTCATTAATTAACCCCCATACGCTTGCGGCAGACATTCGTGCGCAAATTCGTTCACATGGTATTACCACGGCCTTTCTATTAACTGCTACCTTGGCACTTTTCTGTCTGATTCCTGGTGTGCCAACATCAATGGTCGGTGTTTTAATCGGTGTCTATTTTGGTCCCGCTATTGGTATTTTATTAAATATCATCGGTACCTTTACTGGTAATAGTTTATCTTTTATTCTCATCAGCCATTTCAAGATCCTATCTAAGCCACACACGAAAAACCGATGGGTGCGATTTATCTCTTCCGCTAAACATCCCGCAATCATTTTAACGATTTCATATATGATTCCCATTATCCCGATGTTTATCGTGAATTACACCGCCAATAAACTTAAATTGCCTGATAAAGTAACCTATTTGTCAATGTTTATCGGCAGCATTCCATCTGCAGTACTGCTTAGTGTTGGTGGCGATGCCATCTTCCGTGGTCACAGTACACCGGAACTAAAAGTCGTCTTAGCTGTACTCGCTGTCGGCATTGTTGCCGTTATCCTTTTACGTATCAAGAAGCATCAGCAACAAACACAATCATAACCGTCAAATCTAAAATTTTTTCACGAATTAATACGATAAAAAACGCACCAGTTTCAGCTGGTGCGTTTTTTGTATCTATGTCGTCAATTTGTAGCAAACGGTGCTTATTTTTTTATTTTTTCTTATATTTTTTGATACGCTTGTATACACTGAAAACACTATCATATCAACGTTTTGCATACAAAAAGCGGTGATACCAGTATGCCTAGTATCACCGCTAATATGGAGCCGAGGGGAGTTACTACACCCCTTATATATCAGCATTCATGGCGGTTTTTACTACTTTGTTTCCCTAAATATCTAGCTTTGCTAATATGTTTCCTGTCTCATCACTGGCTCGCTTAGTTATATCACTATACACATCTAATGTCATAGAGACATCCGCATGACCTAGATAAGTCTGTACTTGTTTCACGCTTGCACCCTGATCTAATGCTAAAGTCGCCCATGTATGACGCAACTTGTGCATAGATAAACCAACCGCTACACCATACTTGTCACTGACATCATGCAACCACTTATTCGGTCGCATAACTTGCAAAGTAGTACCGTGATTACTGAATACATAATCATCCCCATTTTTATGGTTACTGACTTCATACCAATTAGACATCACAACTAACATCTTATTATCAATTTTAAGGGTGCGCCTACTGGTTTGGCTCTTTGGTAATTTAATATAGGTGCTACCGTTCAAGCCACGCCCTAGCGCTTGTACAATGCTGATATAACCATTGTCAAAGTCTATATGTTGCCATTGCAAAGCGAGTAGTTCCTCGGTTCTCATACCAGTAAAAGCACCCAATCTTAGCAACGTATAAGCTTGCTGATTAATGTATTTATATTGGTTATCTAGCACGTCAACAAAAGCTTTAAATTCGTCTACATCCATAAATTGCTTAGGCTTATTAGTCTGTCTGCGTTCCTTCGGCATGTCTACTTTGGTAAACGGGTCTACATCTATCATATCCATACGAACAGCAATATTTAATAATCGTCTGAAATAACCTGTTATCTTTCGATAATGCAGTATCTTACCCTGCATTGTGTTAATATATCGTTGTAAGTCCAATGGCTTAATATCAGTTACTAATATATCCCCCCATTCGGGGATGATATGGATGTTAAAAACATTCATTGTCTTATTAAGCGTGCTTTCTTCTACAGTATGCTGATAAGTACCTAGCCACATATCATACAACTCTTTAACGGTCATAACGTTGGGAGTTGTTTTTTTATTGTATTTACTTTCGCCATTCTCAAATAACACACTCTCGTTATTAAACCATTGTTGTGCGCTACGCTTGCTGTCAAAACCTCGCTTTTTAACTCTAATCTGTTGGCTATCACTTATCAGGTAGCCGTCTACCTGCCATGTCCTGAAGTTCTTTGTATCTATTTGTTGTACTTTCATAATTTATCCTTACCAGCAAGTAAGCAGTGTTTGAAGATAAATAAAAAAAGCATGTTCACACGCTTTCATTATTTCACACTGTTATGATGTTGTTTTTAGCTTAATACTTTCTTAAACATTGTTAATCATAATAATGTCTCACAGCTTCATCAATTTCATCACGATTATATCTCGTGCCATGCTCTGTTGGATAACCTTTTACCTTGCCTGTCTTCACGTACCGTTTGATAAAAGTATTGTCGGCTACACTGATGTATTGATGTGCTTTACTGCGGTTCATCCACTGTGGCCATTGTTGGGGATGATTATTACTTGCTGTCATCTATTCTCCTTTCCACACTTCAAGTATCAATTTATTCACATATCGTTCAATGCCGTGTACATTGATGTCTTTAATCGCCATTGCTAGTGATAACCTGCCTTTATATACTAGGCGCATGCTGATTGACTGTGCCACATATACATCAAAACGCTTATGGTATTTATTAGCGTTGACGTTAGCTGTCCGTTTACTCGCCATAGGATGTGTTTCTTGATAAGCTCTGGACTTATTTCCGTGCGTTGTATAAGACAAAACATAATTGATTGCTCTACGATTAGTTAGCTTTCGTCTGATCAACTCATCCATGACTAAATTAAACACGTATACATAAAACATGGTGCTTTCTTTTTCTGCATAGGTCTTTTCTGGTCGTGGAAACCTACTCATTAAATCGTTGATATTCATAAAAACTTTCCTTACTAGTAAAATACAACCTCTGTATTTTAATGTTCATAAGCTAAAGCCTTGCAACCACTGTATTTTAGCTACTCAAGATGTACGTCTGCTTTTGTCTATAAATCCCTAAAACTATGCCACCAAGCATACAATCCACCTTTCTTCAACTCAACATCAAACTGTGTCACTTCGTTATCTGATTGTTTAATCTCTCGTTGCTGACTTTGCCACAACTGTTGTATTTGCTCTGGTGTGAGTTCGTGCTTAACAAAGTTATTTTTATCAAATTGTCGATAATCATACCCAAAAGCCTTTAACGTGTTATCTAACATATTAGTCAAATGCTTTAGTGTGTCATACTGGTGGTCTTGGATCACTTTTAAATTTTCTTGCTCAATATTTCGCTTCACTAAATAATGAACACGCCTATGCTGTTCAAAGATATAACCAATTAATGCTAAAAATATAAAACCAACTATATAATTCATTTTCATCCCCTTTAAAAATTGACCACAAAATACTTTCAATGTACTTGTTATTGACATTGTTAAAACGCTGTATCGCTTGTGCCACAATGGACTTGACTAAAAAATTGACTTTCTTGACTTTTTTCTGCAGTCCTTATATATACGTATATATATTATTTATTCTAGTAACTTCAATAAAAAGTCAAGAACATCAATAAGTCTTTTATACCAATGGTTACAGCCGTTTTAAATATCAATAAAAGTTAAATATTGTGTAAATAAAACGTCATTCTACGTACTTAATATCCAAAAATCTCTTAGTTGATTTGCCATGTTCATCATCTAAACTTGAAACAGTCACACTTTTTGAACTTTGAATACCTAAATTTTCCATACGACTGTAAAAAGTATTACGGTTGATACGTTCTTGCATCCCCATGTCTTCAATATCACGACTAAATTGTTGATACATATACTTGGCGGTCGGTCGTCTGTCCTTGGCTTCTTCTGTATGCTCATCTAGCCACTGTGAGACAATATCAGCGCTCTTTAACCAGTCTGCCGTGGCTTTCTGAACGTTTTCGGGGATGTTTAATGTTCTAGCTCGCTCTGCGTCCATAAACATCTTAATAACCTTACGTGCTCATAAGTCAATAATTCGGACTATTTTTTATCTAGGGCTGAACTGATTAGGCAACTTTTATTTTTTGA
>NZ_BMWM01000025.1 GCF_014651235.1 Leuconostoc lactis KCTC 3528 = DSM 20202
AACACCATTAAAGACCTTGATGGGTTTTTCTGTCCACTTAAATGTTCAACTTAAATTTTACAATCTGCCAAATTGAAAAAAAGTAGATTAGCTATTAGCATTAGCATCATTGTTATCGTTATAATTGCAGTATTGGTGGGTATTTTATGGCTGGGACGACAGACCCAGTCAACTGCAAAGCAGGAGACGCAAACTGCTAGTCAAGCACAATCATCATCGTCGTCTCAAGCATCAAGTCAATCTCAGGCTACTGTGTCATTGTCTTCAGCATCAAGCCAGGTGTCATCATCGCAGCCTGAAACAACGCAGCAATCAGCAGAAAATTCAAGTTCAAGCTCAAGTACAGCAACTAATACTGAAGAGCAAAATGATCATGCTAATTTAGAGCATCGGGATCAGCCCGTGACGATTTCGGCTAGTGATATTCAAGCAACACGAAGCATCCTCAGAAATGCTGGTATTGATGATAAAAAATTTACCGATAAGCAAATTGAAGATTTAATGAACCAATCGGTTGAGACTGGTAAACCAATTCCTGATTTAGCACGTTAACACGACGCAAAGCGCCCGCATTTATGCGGCGCTTTTTTATTAAAGTTATCTTATTGCACTGAATACATTGAACCATTATAATGAAAGAAATCTGATGCACGATATTGTCGTATTAGGAGGATACTCAAGATGAACAAAACAAAATTAATTAGTACCGTGGGTAAAATAGCACTTGGCGCGTTAGCACCAGAGTTGCTGGCCCAAGGGACTAAAATAGTTAATGCGCAACTTGAAAAACGAAAAGGGTATATCAAAGTACCAGATGTGACTGCGCTGGATGTTGATGAGGCGACTGAAATTATGACGCAATATCACTTTAAACACACGATGGTGCCGGTTGCTGCGGCTGTTAAATATGCCAATGCTGTGCCCAATCAAGTCGTTAAGACACAACCCAAAGGCAACACCGCCGTTGACCCACAGACATTTGTTAAACTATTTACGATTGACGCTGAAACTGTTCAGAAAAGTAAAATGATGGCTGAAGACCTGGAAAAGACCAAGCAGAAAAGGCAACAGGCGATTAAAGCAAAAGTGCAAAACACGATGACTGCAACGACTAAAATACCAGCACGCATCACCAGAAAGTTCAAGCTGAATAAAAGTAAACATTGAACGTGTTAACGTTTTAAAATATGTTTCGTGAAATTAGTATATGGGGTTGCATTTGTTTATCTCAAATGTAATAATATTAATTATCATTAAAATAGAAAAATATTTGCACCACCTGAGGATTTCGTCATGTCACAACAAGCAAAATCCAAAATCATGTTAATTGGTTTTGTTCTCTGCGTCTGGATAATTTACTTTATCGCTTGCTTTACTATTGATCTGCTTTTTGTGTCAATGATACATGTGCTATGGTTAAGTTTAAGTATTGCGACAATTTTGTCGCTCGGATTTGTTGGGGTCCAACAATTCTTTAGCGGTCTGAAGCACACAGAATAATTTGAGATAATCTTTAAAGACCTGATAACTTGACCGGTTGTCAGGTCTTTTTTTGTGCAATGATAGTGATTCGATTTGAGTTGATAGTAGGCGTCTGTTTGACACATGCATATATGTGTAGTAGTATGGAAATGTTCGTGATTACAAATGATATATGCATCATTTATGATGTGATGACATGAGTCAGATCATCTGTGTACATCTTTTTGGGGATAACTAGTAAGTGGGATGTTTCTGAATGTCGTATATATAATACAGGGGCATTATTTTTAATTATTTCAGCCCAACGGTTTTATTTAGAAGGGGAGAATATCAAATATGTTGACTAAATCAAGACATGCGATTGTCGGTATGCTAACGGTAATTGCATTATTGATGTTATTTTGTGTGCTAGTGTCTGGGCATCTATTGGCAGAAAACACGACTTTTAACGATCGTTTTACTGTTTTTTCGTTGTTAGCGTATTTGGGGCTTGCCATGGGTTTGCTTGGCTTAACGACGTTAGTTGTTAAGCTAACAGATCATTACGATGAACTACTTAAAAAATTTCTTTGGACATTAATTATATTGGTAGTTGTCGGGGCGTTGTTCATACAACCTTATGCACCAGTCTATGACAGCATGGGCGTTAATGGTCAAGTTTATGATCTTTTACATCAATATCCAGCCTCGCAATGGTCGCCATATTTTAGTGTTTTTCCAAATAATGTGCCAATTAGTATCTTTATGTTTTGGCTGGATTTTCCATTTCGACACATGCTCAAAACGCTTGATGATGTGATCTTGTTGCATGCCGTTTATGGACAAGTGTTGATGCTCATATCAGTGTATCAACTAACTAAATTGGCCAATATTGTTTTTGGGCCAAAAGCACGCAATGTGTTGTTATTATTTTATGTATTTGTCCCAACTTATTTGATGCAATTTACGCAAATTGGTTATTCAGATACCTTTGCTTTGCCATTTTTGGTGGCTGGTGTGCGCTATCTTGTTGAACTGTTTTATCACGCTAAGACAGGCGAAAAGGCGACTCATTTTGCAAAAATCATTAATCGGAAGAATTGGCAACAGTTTATTTTAGCCGCAGTCTGCTTGGCAGTAGCCTTATTCCTAAGGCCAAATACCATTGTGGTACTGATTGCTAGTGTTGTATTGTTACTGGTCTTTTTATGGCGTGATTGGCGGTTACTTGTGTTATTGCTTGCTGCGTTATCCATTTGCTCGTTCACGCTAAAGCAAGCCGCAACGGTTACAAAAGACAGGACTCACTATCAAGCATCTAGTGACAAAAATGCCAGAATGCCGATTGAGTCATGGTTCTTGACGGCTTACTATGTAGGCGGTCGGTCGGGCGATGAAATCAATACGATTACTAATAAGTACACAAAATATGACCAACGACAGGCCTATATCCGTGAAAAACTAACTGAGAAAATTAAGCACTTAGGCGTTTTTGGGGTGCTTGCAACCTGGCGTGACAAGACAAATGTGTTGTTTGGCATTAAGTCGGATTTTGGTATGCAGTATTTTACGCAATTTAGAAACAGTCAAAATAACCGATTACAAGAACAGTATCACAACAATTATAATCTGTTAACGCCAATTATGATTCATGCAACGATGATGGTATCGCTGACAAGCTTTTTGTCATTTGTTTGGTTGCCATTTTACCTATTTAATAAGCGGCAAAACGAATCAGATGATAGTTCAACTTATCGTCAAAGGGTTACGATTATCTTAATCCTGGGAATATTTGAATCATTATCTTTGTTCTATATCTTACTTTGGGAAGTACAGGAACACTATATTTATATGATGTTCCCATTCTTAATGTTTATTGGGGCAATTATTTGGTCGGCTGTTTTAAATAACGTATTTAACAAAAAGAAGCGCCACAAAGCATTTAAACATTAAGCGTTTTGTACACGGGCTATGTTGCCTAGCAACTTTAGGTTGCTTAGTATCTGGCAAAATTAAAAAGACGTAAGTTGACTACGTCTTTTTTGAGTGCATACACAAGTCGTAATTGTACGTTTGGATTACTGACAAAACGTCAGCATACCATCATGATAGATTCGACTTGGTAATATAAAAAAGCACTATAATAAAATGATATCCAAATTATGCGGCACGTTGCCAAATCTTTAAAAATATGAATGACTGAGTAGTACCGTGGTTACGGTAATTGTCTAACATATGTTAATCAATTCATACGATGCGAGAAGAGGGAATATGAAAAGACTTAGTTTGCCATCATTTTTACCTGGCATTTTAATTATCTGTTTAATCATTGGTTTAATGGCTAATGTGATCTCTTACATGGGTATGGCGGTTGTCATCTTGACGATACTTCTATATGCCGCCACAAGATTTGTTTTTATTCCGCGACTTAATCACATACCGTTTTCACGTTTGCGGATAGCGATGGGCATTGGGTTTGTCATCATGGTCATCGTCCAGATTTTGACCTTGATCTTTTTCCCAAATACGGTTTATCATGATCCATATCGCGTGTTGTCCCAAGCGGATCAGATGGCGGCTAATCAAAATACTTGGGACATTACTTATTTTTGGCGTTATCCCAATAATGTTTCGATCACTTATCTGATGTCACTCTGGCTGCGGATAACCCAATTATTTGGGTTATCAACTAATACAGCGATTCACTTGTTGAGTATTATTGTGCTCGATGGCTTTATTTTGTATTTTTTGGTGGTGATTCGTCGATTAAATCAACACAATAGTATGGTGCTGGGCGCTTTTGCATTCTTTGTGTTGACGCCGTTTGCCTACACTTACTATTTGCAGGTCTTTTACTCAGATTTGCCAACGATGTTGGTTTTGTTGCTCGTGCTGAGTATTTTGTATCGGTGGCCAACGTATTCACGACGCCAAAAAATTGGGGCTGGAATAGGCTTAGTTGTTACAATTTTGATTGGTGACTTGGTTAAGCCAAATTTGATTGTCTTAATACCAGCATTGCCGATTGTGGCGGTATGGTTAGGGGTCAAAAAACGATTAGGTAAAAGTCAGTTAGTTATTCCCATCATTTTAATTGTTTTAGGGTTTGGTTTGAGTGTGCCAACGACGCAAGCAATCCAACAAACTAGTAATTATCACACCAATCCGAAGTTTGAATTACCCGCAACCCATTGGATGTTAATGGCGTATAATGCAGGGACGCAAGGGACTTATTCAGGTACTGATGTGATCAATGATAATGCCCAACCCAATCCAAAAGCACGGCAAGCCTATGATTTGCAACAAATTTCAAAACGGACTAAAAAGCTTGGTATTTTCGGTGTTATCAAACTGTGGTTCACGAAAATAGGTATTTTATTGTCTGTCAGTGACATTCAGGATTGGTATAATGGGGGCTTCCGTACCGCACCAGCTTGGTATCATCAGCATGCCCAATTCTTTAATGCCATGATCTCACTGATTAATACGACTGCAACGTTTGTTTTCTGGCTGTTTTTAATCACACGTTTAGCAACCTGGCGGGTTAATTTATCCGATCAGCAACAAGTAGTGGCCTTGATTGCCATTGTGACGGCATTGGGTTATATTGCCTTTCATACGTTACTTTGGGAAGTGGAGCCACGGTATGGACAAGCCATCTTACCGCTTCTCATGTTTGCTTTGGCAGCACTTCCAGACCGGTCTAACCGTCAATTCTTAAACTTGCGGTGGGTAACTTTGAAACGGTTCAGTGCGGTGCTTGTGGCCGTCATACTCTTTGTCACAATTGAATTAGCCAAGGTTGTCGCTGACAAAAAAACCGCAGTCACTTTTGGTGGCGGCTCAGCGCAGTCAATTGTCGCTCCAATATGGTGCACAACCGTATGCGATGGCACCTGAAGAAACGATTACTGAAGCTGTGGATCTTAAGGGTAACGCTAATTATTCCTCTGTACAGGTACATGATAAATCAGATGTCCATGTTTATTTGAAGAATCTGAAGAGTGGTGAACAGTATCAAATGACCGATTCAGGTGATTCTTATCGTCTTTATCGGAACCTAACACCTGGTCATTATCAAATTATTGTTCGCAATGATACGAATCGCCCACAAAATATCGATATTGTGGACACCACCAATTATCACTTAGCTGATTATCCATTAGTGATTAATGGACATCACAAGCCGACATCGTCATTGGTGTATAAGGTGATGTTGAATGTAAAATGATTAAAAGCCTATCACATGATAGGCTTTTTATTTTTTGTTCTTGGTAAAGGACAGTTGTAGGTGGTGGGGGATTAAGGCGTAAAGTGTGGGAAAATAGGCTGCGATTAGCAGCCTGTTTTCCTGTGGTTAATGCTAATGCAATTGCTTAATGAATAACGGGTACCTTAGAATCTAAAATTAATATATAATTAGATTTAATATATAATTGTGCCATTAACAAAAAAGGGGTTGTAATGAAGGATATCGTGACGTTGTTTAAAGTTTATATGATAGATACCTTAAGTAACAAATTTGCTTTTGTTTATAATCTATTGATACCCGTTGTTTATTTTATCTATCAAAATAGGCATATCGCTTTACAGAATGTGGGTCATTTCAATACGACGACATTTAAGGCTGTGAGTTATTTTTGGGCTTATATCATTGTTGTGACAATCCTAAACAACGTCATTGTTGGTCTAATAGCAGACCGAGAACGTGGGTTTTATAAACAAATGCTTTTTATCGCTGGCTCTAAATTAAAAATCATGTTGAGTGTTTTTTCGGTTCAACTCATGGTTATTTTAATAGAGATCACTTTGTTTAATGTAGTAGTCATGCTATTCGTTAAGTCTTTCAGTTTACACTTGATGTTGGCTGGCTTGTTGACTGTTTTAATCACCGCCTTACCCATAGCGTTGGCTACGAGTTTATTGTTTATGTTTAAATTCAAGCTTGAATCAGTGACTATTATTTTGAGTTTGCTTATTTTTGGCATGCTATTTTTTATGAATATTCCGAATGGACAGCGCTTAGAAAGTTTGGTGACGTTGATAAATCCTGCTAGCTATGTTGCAACGGTTGGATATCAAATACAAACACTTTTACTCAACTCGCCGAATCATCTCATCGTCTGGTTGGGCTTAGCTGCGGTGACATTACTTTATGCAATTATTGGTAAGTTTGCCATCACTAAGTTTTCGACACAGTCAGTAATCACAAGAGTTTAACAGAGGAAATTCGCGCATGGAAATCAAAAATTATTCGTTGTCTTTTGGTAATCGACAATTGGCCGATCGGGTTGATGTGATATTTTCTCGTGAAAAATTAAATGTGGTGATTGGTGCCAACGGGGCCGGTAAAACGTCTTTTTTGGATTTTGTAGCCGGTGTGGGGCATAAAAATGCAAGTGGTACAAAAGTTGATATTCCCAGTATGACTGACGTTGCTTATCAGTTGCAACACATTCATTTCTTTCCAACACTAACAGTTGCCCAAACGGTGGGAATGTATGCACGGTTAGGTTCAGAATCATCGCAAATGGCATCTCGTACTTTTGCGACAATTAAGCGTGAGGTCTTATCGAAAATTTGGCATACAAAAATGGGTCAGTTGTCCGGTGGTGAGCAACAGATTGTCTTAACTTATGGACAGTGCTTATTAGATAAACAACTCTATATTTTCGACGAGCCAACTAGTGGCGTTGATGCGACGAATGCCGAAACGATCCTACAAATGATCAACGAGCTCGTGGAACGACACCATAAAGTTGTTGTGATGACATCACATCATCTTGAACAGTTAAAAGAATTTGATGTGAATCTGATTCAGCTATAAATGTTTCAAGATGTTTTTTAATTTAAAATATTTGTGAAATGTAAACTTTGATTGGTATAGATAATTAACAAAAAAGAACTCTGAAATTTTTTAGAGTTCTTTTTGTATATGGTAGATTGTAAAATTAAACCGAACACTTGAATAAAAAAGCCGCAGCGCCTTTAATGGTAATTGTCCAAAACAACCATAAAGGAACTGCGACTCATGACTAGTTTATCATCTCAAGAACGCACTGTCATTCAAACTTTACTCGAATTGAATTATTCTGTTCGTGCCATTGCGCGCTTTATTAAACGCTCTCCTTCAACCGTTTCGATTGAAATTCATCAAGTTACACCCTATAAAGCTGAGATTGCTCATGCGTTGGCATTGAAAAAGTGGTCGTCATGACACGCTAACACCAGCTATCGCTGTCTTTTTGAATCACCACATTGGTATATTGAAGTGGTCACCAGAAACCGCTGCGCATGTTTTAGGGTTACCTTTCAAAACGATTTATAATTGGCTCAATGCTGGTCGACTCAAACTATCATTGGCTGATTTACCTGACAAAGGTATCCGTCAAAAGCGTCAATCTGATGGTAGACGACAAGTATTTGTGCATGGTCGTTCGATTGAAACGAGACCTGAAAGTGTGAAAGCACGATAAACCTTTGGACATTTTGAAGTTGACACCATGCAATCGGGTAAAAGACGTGGCGATGTGCTGGTGACAATTACTGAAAGACTAAGCCGGCAACATATCGTGAGACAGGTCACTGGGCGCAGTAGTCAGGCAGTGACCTGTCTTAATTCGTTTTTTTCAAGGGATCAAAAATGCCAAGTCAATCACTGTTAATCGTGGGCAAGAATTTGCAAAATATAACGAAATAGAGCAAAAACTAGGCATTCCAGTCTATTTTGCGCACCCATATTCACCAGAAGAACGTGGGAGTAATGAGATATTAAATCGATACGTCCGTCGTTTTATACCGAAAGAACGCAAAATTGAAACAGTTAGCGCCAAAGAATTAGATCAAATTAATCATTGGATCAATGCGAGACCAATGAAAACACTCAACTGGCAATCGCCACGAAAGGTTTTTCAGCAGTTTGCAGTGTTCGGTTAATTCTTGCAATCTACCAAATGTATACAGCTTTTCCTGATTTAAAGAATGCGCTTGATTTGCAATTTGATTGGGTCAATATAACATTTTCTGATATGACTGGCGAACAAGTTATCAATAATGTGATGCGCTTAAAACCTGAGTTGTTTTTAGAGCGATCAACGACACAAAACTTTTATACACGTGAGTTTGCCTTTGCTGGCGAAAAAAATATCTATGTACAGGACTTTGAGCCAACCAAAGATGTTGATACTAACCAAGATATTCAAAAGGTAGGCGCAACCATGTATCTCACAGGACAAGGCACACGCTTATTTGAAAAAGCATTATTGGAACAAGGGCTAACATGGAAAAAGTTTTTTGTTCAAGCAAAACGCTTTAAAGGGACATTTTCACGATTGGATATTGCACTCAATGATAATTGGGGTTTGTTAGATATGGACGAAATTATTGAAGCGACCCAGCAAAACAGATTTTGGAGTAAGTCAAGGTCATTTGCAATTCATGGTAATAATCAAGACGGCTGGACGGCAAACTTTGGCAAGTCGCCTTTTGTTATTCGTATTTACGATAAGCAAAAAGAACAAGAACAAAAAGGGCTAGAAACATCAATTAAAAATCGTGTGGAATTAGAATTACATGCTAATAGAGCCGAGCAAGTCATTAGTGAATGGTTTGAAAACGATAATCTCGTGGAATACACCGCATCAATCTTGTACACCTATTTGTGGTTTGTTGATGAGCCAATTGATGAAGAAGAATTAAAAGGTACTCACGTTAGAGAACGTTATATTGATAGCTTAAAAACAATGCCTGCATGGTCATTGTTGACAAGTTTGGGACAGTCTATGAAGTTTGTGAGAGAACCAAAAGAGCAAAGTGTTGATAGTATTTTGAGCTGGATAATGAAATATGTCGTACCTAGTTTAGAAGTATTGAAAAAAACAGGTCACTGGCATGAAGTGATTGAAGCAATGGATAAGGCTAATCTTTCTCCAGAGCAAGAAAAATTGATTAAAGCTAATTTGGTCAACGCAATTACAAATTCAAAAGCAAACTTAGAACATGGTAATTTGAACTTTGATAAACAGCAACGCAAGTATGTTGAAGAAACGGCAGAGTTTGAGAAAAAAGCCAATCTGCCATTCTAATAAAATTATTGACTACACGAACAATTGTTCGTGTAATAATTATAGCAATCTACCATAAATATTTTCTGACATGCAACATTTATTACATGAAAGTGGAAAAAATTGGAAATGGAATGCTTTCTATACGAAAAACTTGCTTTTCGAAAGTTTTATGTATACAATATATCCATAGACAAAAAACATTTATGTAAAAGAGGGTAGTATGAAATTTTGGAAAAGTGCTGAATGGCAACGTATTAGTAAATTGCGTGGACTCAAGCTATTATTAGTTGGAATTGCCATGATTCCAAGTATTTATGCTGTAATTTTCTTGTCATCGTTGTGGGATACCTACGGTAGATTAAATCATTTGCCAGTGGCTATTGTGAACAATGATCAGCCGGCCAAGATCAACGATAAGACGCAACATTTGGGACAAGACTTAACGGATAAGTTGTTGCGAGAACAACCGTTAAAGTTGCGGGAAGTCTCTTCGCAACAGGCTCGGGATGGCTTGGCGTCTGGTCGGTATTATATGACCATTACCATTCCTAAAAACTTTACACGTAATGCAGGGACATTACTGAGTGATCAACCAAAGTATGCTAAAATTGCCATTGCCCAAAATTCCGGCCAAAGTTTTATTGCAGAAAAGATGACGAGTTCGGTGGCGGTTAAGATTCAAGATAGTGTCAACCGCTCACTGCAAAGTGTCTATAACAAGACAATTTTGTCAGCAACAGCAGCTTCTCAAAAAGGTTTTCTGGCTGGTTCGGATGGTGCTCGTCAGCTCAATAATGGTTTGGGTCAATTAGCTGACGGTAGTCGCCAGCTCAACAATGGGGCGCAAGCCTTATCACAAGGCACTTCAACTTTGGCAACAGGTCTAGCACAGTACACACAAGGTGTTGCCCAAGCTAATGGTGGTGCTGGTCAACTTGCTAGTGGTGCGGCAACAGCAGCTAATGGCGCCAATCAATTAGCGGCAGGGACGTCGCAATTAGCACAAAATGCTCCAAAGTTAGCAGCTGGAAGCCAACAAGTTGCGGATGGCGCACAACAATTAGCCACTAAGTTACAAGAATTGAGTGATGGGATTGTCAAAGGGCAAACGGCAAAGGCATCTCAATTAAAGGCCTTAGAAGATGGTTTGACAAGATTGACTCAGTCTGTGAATGCCATCAAATTACCTGAAACACCTGATACCCAAGCGATGATGCAAGCCGGACAAGACTTACAAGCTGGCTTGACGGGGGCAAGCACAGATATTAAACAACTAGAAAACGATCCAAAATTTAAAGCTTTTCTAGCCACTAATCCAGATATGGACCAACGGTTTAATGACCTGAAAGGCCATTTAACGCAAAGTGGCCAAGCTGCAGCCATTCTAGCAAACAGTTTGGCGCAACTCAAGGCGCTGCTCCCACAACTTGATGGTTTCAAAACGAAATTAGCGCAATTACAAGCCGGGGTTACGCAAGCACAAGCCGGCAATAAAGCGGCCATTGATGGCTTAAGCGGTAGCTTAACGCAAGTCAGCCAATTATTATCACAACAATTTGTGCCAGCAGCGCAACAATTAGCAACTGGTGCTGGTCAAGTTAATGCTGGCCAACAGCAAGTCACGACAGCAGCTGCACAGTTGCAAGCAGGTGCTGGTCAGTTGGCACAAGGAAATGGCCAACTTGCTGCTGGCGCCACGCAATTAAATCGTGGTCTTGGGCAACTGACAGCTAAAAATGGTCAGTTGACGACGGGTGCCGGTCAATTGGATCAAGGCGCGCAACAGCTAACGACGGGTACTGCCCAAGCAGTTTCTGCTTTGGGACAAGCGCAAGATGGCACGATGACGTTAGCAGCCAAGCTTGCGGACGGGGCTATTCAACTTGAACAGATTCATAGTCAACCAAGTAACGTGAAGGCCTTGACGCAACCCGTTAAGCAAACCAAAAAGAACTACTCGAATGTGGATAATAATGGTACAGGAATGACACCTTATATGATGTCTGTTGGATTATTTGTTGGTATGATCACGTTTAGTGCAATTTATGACTTTGTAACTGTTGCCAAGAAGCCACGTAGTGGGTTTGCTTGGTGGGCTGAGAAGCAGGCCGTGAATATACCTGTTTGGATTGCCCAGGCACTTATTTTGACGACATTGTTGCTGCTTGTGGATGGACTACAGCCAAAGAATGTAACGTTACTTTATGTAGCTGCATTAGTGGTAGCATTTTCCTTTAACCAATTTGTACTGTTGTTCAGCACATTATTTGGTAAGTTGGGTTCCGGGTTAATGATTATTGCCTTGGTATTACAACTAAGTGCTAGTGCTGGATCATATCCAATTGAACTTTCCAATGGCTTTTTCCAAGCTATACACCCTTGGATGCCTATGACATATTCGGTCCATGCTTTCCGAGAGGCAATTTCTATTGGGGGTAGCTTAACCGGCGATCTATTGGTACTATTGTCCATTGGTGTTCTGTCAATGGTATTAACATGGGGTGTATATCACTGGAAATTAAAGCATAACAACTTGCAGTGGTCAGAAGGATAATTAGCAATTTTGCATAAATGCTTAATTATATTTAGTGGAGATTATTATGAAAATGTCAAGCGCTGTAGAACAAAGTTTGGTTGTGTTAGTAATGCTTGAATTGCAAAAGGATCACGCCCCAGTGAAAAGCTACTTGCTAAGTGATCGTTTACAAGTTTCAGAATCATATTTGAAAAAAACAATGCGAAAATTGGTTGTTGCAGGTATTGTTGATGCAATTGCTAGTAAAGAAGGTGGGTTTAAGTTGGCGCGTCCAATCGCTAATATTACCTTGTTAGATGTGTATCAAGCCATTGAAGGAGATGGAAGTTTTATTCACTCCACACAGCTCGCCGATCGCATATTCTTGAATCAGAAATCTGATAAACCTGTTGAAGACGTTCAAGAAGTATTAAATGTGACTATCACTGATGTTTTAACAATCTTTAGTGAAGCAGAACAAGATTTCAAAAAAAGATTAAAGAGTTATACTATCGCCAACTTACTACAGCATGTCAATGTTGATGAATTTGGGAAAATAGATTGGCGACAAAGTATTGATTAGTCACAAAATGAGTTGGTGCTTAAAAGTTACTAGCTCTTTTTTTGCGTTTAAAAACGAAAGGAATAAATAAGATGCCAACAAAAATATGGTTAAAGCCAGAACAATTAGCACTGTACATTAAGCAGTTAGAACGATTTAGAGACTTATACAGTCAACTAAAACAAACACTAGAAAGTGATAGACAAGGCTTTCAATTCAAAGCTGGTGCGCCTAACTTCCAAACAACGTTGAGCGTATCAATGCAATTACAAGCTAAAATCAGACAGGCACAATCTCAAACATACGGAGATGTGCTTTTTTTTAACAAAGAATTAGCATCTAAGGTACAAGATTTGGTCTCAAAATCAATTGAGCTAACTTTTGCATATCGTGATTTAGATTTGTTGATTAAGGGAACGGATCGCAATACTGAAAGTGGTTTAAATAAAATTGAAGAACAGTTGTATCAAGCTAAAAAGCAACTAAGAGAAAGGGCGATATGATGATAAACAAAGCAATTGATAATCTAAGGTATTGCATCATCAACCGTCATATTGGTTGGTTACGTGATATAGAGGTTGATAGTCATTTACGTGATCAATTAAAGTGGTCTGATAATAACAAAATTATAGGGCAGATAGCTTACAGCATTCACAATATTGCTGATTTTACAGATGAAGCCTTTACACCATTTGATGATTAAAATAATTATGAAGACTTTATTTTAAGGGAATTGGCAGAACATGCCAAAAACTTGGAAAACAACCTATTACCAGAACTTGAACGAATGCGTTTAGATACACGCTGGTTCACTGAATATTATGAAGAACTAGCTGATGTTAATAATTTGCTTGATGATTTTAATGAGATGTAAGCGGCAAACAAACTATGTTCTTAGGTTCACAATTTAATAAGCCTTTTTGTAGGCTTTTAAGCATAATTAAGGTGTGATATTATTATCTTATTCACATAACAATTTAGGAGTAATAGTAAATTATATGACTAAGAAATTACCTCGAGACCAAATAAAATATCCACATATTCATGAGAATGATAGGCATTTGATTGAACACATGTGGAATGATGAAAAACTAACGCAGTCTGAAATCGCTAGAAAACTTAATCGCTCGCAGTCTGCTATATCGAGAGAATTAAAACAAGGCAATATCTTTGATTTTAGTAATTTAAGTAAACGTCAATTGTATAATCTTGAAATTCATTCTCGTATTAAATACTCTGCCTTGCGTGGTCAATTTATCGCCACTCAAAGAAGTGTTAGACGTGGCAACGGTTCAAAATTGCTGACAGATGAGTTAAAAGAATTGATTGAGCATTGGGTCAATGTAGAACATTGGACGCCAGAGCAAATTGCTGAAGCACATGTATCAGATATTGAAGTCTCGGCATCAACGATTAGAAATTGGGCGAGACAGGGTAAAATTTATTTAAGACCCTATTATCGCAAACGTGCCAATAATACAGATGCTGAAAAAGTTAAAATTAAAACGCAGTATCAAAAACAGCGTGAGATTGATAGACTACGTTCTAAATTAAAGTCACAGGGTATTCTAGTTCGTCATTCAATTTATGAACGACCACCAAAGATAAATACTCGTAGACAATTCGGACATTGGGAAATTGATTTAGTTTTGCCAGCAAAGGGTAAGAATGGCGAAATTAACGATAAGAGCGCTATTTTAACCTTAGTTGAACGTAAGACAAGGTTTTATGTACTGGTTAAAATTGACAGTAAACAATCATTTGATGTGATTAAAGGCTTTAGATACTTCTATAAGAATTATGGCAAATGGGTACGCACAATCACGGCTGATAATGGTATTGAGTTCATGTCATGGGACTTTTTAGAAGTCGTCCAGCAGGAATATAAGACTAAAATTTATTACGCAACACCCTCTTCGCCACAGGAAAGGGGGACAAACGAATACAAAAACCGTGAGCTACGTGTCTTCATTCCAAAGAAAACAACCTTTAGGACAATCAAGCAAAAAGATTTGGAAGTGATCGCTGATAAAATCAACCGTAAGCCAATGCGTATTGCACTGCAAGGTTCAACACCTTATGAACGGTTTAATAAGGAATACCGCAATATGGAGCGTTATAAGGAACGCTATATCAAGCAAAAAATCAAAAAATATGAACAAAAATTAGCCGAAGAAATCAATGCCTTAAAAGACGTTAATTTAACAGATATAGATGCTGATAAAGATGTCAAAGTTGATATTGATGATATAAGTTAAGAAACGTTTAAAAGTTAAATAAGCTAACACAAAGACTAGTGATTAGTCTTTTTTTGTGTCATAATAACGACATATAATTTGAAATGACTATGTGAAATAGTCCTAAAAGTCATCGTTGCCGGTATGTACTAGAGCTGGAAATTTTCAAGAAAGAAGTGTATACTCTATGAATAGTTATGGCTTCACAGCATTTCAAAATCATTGCAAATTACAGAATGTAACAGACACTTTAACAAACCGTTACTGATAGAGAAAATCTATTGACATCTGCCCTAAGTACTTTACTTTCGATAATATATATTATGTAAACCTAAATTTGTCATGAATTTGTCAACCCCTAAAGTAACAAATAATCTAAAAAAATTGATTTTATTTTCGCTAATCCGTTGTCGCTGTTGTGATAGCGGATTTGTTTACAATCTGATTACAAAGACTGTTTTTGTGCTATTTGCGGTTTTGCGTTTCTAAATTTCAGCTGCCATAATTTATTTTTGATGTTTGATGTTGGTCGCATATTTAGTTTTTGCATTGTCATTTTGACTTTTTTAAGCCAATCAAGCCCTAAATTCGTGTTTATCTGGCTATTATTATACGCAAAAATGCAGCCCAAAGCTATTGACTTTGAACTGTCTTAACAATTAGCGATTTTTAGCATCTATTGATGATTAAGCTGTCATGATTCGCTTAGTAAAGACTTTTTCAGGGGTTTTAAACCTGAGCACATTTCTAGGACGCTCATTGATGTCCTGAATGGCGTTTTGAAGCTTACGTTGAGTAATCTTAGTAAAGTCATAACCAGCAGGAAATACACGCCTTAATTCACGATTCATGCGTTCGTTTGTACCTCGTTGACCTGGTGATTGTGGATCAGCGTAATATAACTTTTTGCCGTACGTATCTTCAATGCTGTAAATAAATAAACTACTGGTGAATTCTGTGCCACGATCACATGTTATACTGTCACAAACATTCTCAAACCTTGACATAAAGGTATCAATGGCTGTTTTGACATCATCTGAACTCTTACTTTTAGCTTTGACACCAACCATAAAACGTGTTTTTCGTTCCACAAATGTGATCACGAAAGATTGGGAATCTTGAGGACTCATCACCCCATCAATTTCCCAATGACCAAATGTTGAACGATTATTGATGACTTCTGGACGGTTGTGAATTGAACGCGTTTCAATCATCATCCGTTTATGTTCTGGATTAACTGGTTTGGCTCTTAGATGCCTGCGTCTTTTGCCTTTAAGCGGTAAATCATTTAATGTTGCACTCAGGTTGCGATTAAGAATCCAGTTATAGATTGTTCGTGTGCATACACCAATTCGTGGCACACCATGTGCAATTTGTTCTGGGGACCAATGTTTCTTTTTGAGATAGTAATCTATCTTTTCGCGTTTTCTAGGTGTGATTTTAGGCTGTGAACGATGCGACTTTGATTGATAATACTCAGCACGCCTAGTGGCTTGCACAGGTTCGTAGGTATGGCGCAATACTTTCTTTTTGCCATGCCAAGTCATGACACGGGCATTACGCTGCAATTCGTGTGTAATGGTAGCTCGAGGGCGGTTTAGCTTTCGAGCAATTTCTGCATTGGTCTTACCCGCGTCAATCATATTTTTGATGGTAACGCGCTCTGTAAAATTAAGGCGACCATATTTGGAATTTGGGTTTTTCTTAGTCATGTGGTAATTATTCCTTCTCTCAATAACACTATAAAATTGACATTCGGTCAATAGTTAAAATGTTAAGAAAAACAAAAGTGAACAACTGCGCAAACGGTGTTATAACGAGGTTTTTAAATGTATGTGATGTATTTATGTTAGTGTATATAACATCATTATATGGGCTAACATGTACACGCTTATATACACATCTATATTTACGTATATAGTGACTAACATACACGTGAATATGTTTGTAATATACTGACGTGTATGTTAGCCGTTAGACTGTTATTGACATTGATATTAGACTGGATTTTAACTAAAACGATTGGTAAGATCTTCTCATAATATTGTGCTAATCAATTTAATTAATAGTCGTCAAGTAACTATGTCTGTCTCAATTGACAAGTGCGCTTGCTTATAATCGAACACAAAAAAGCCATCAATGGACGGCTTTATTTGCGCAGTAAATCAGGTTTGATTGACTCACTGTTTAACTTTAGAAAAATGTTTTGAAAAGCCATGCAACAACAGTAAATATATGAAGTGAGATATGATAATTTCTTGCAAGTTAATTGTAATTTTTGATGAAAGCAGACTACTGAAATCGCATGTCAAGACCTCTTCTAATCCTCTTAAATATACCACTTTGTGAAGAACAAAACAAGGTATATTGTTCATTGTGTTATCGATTGATAAGGACAAAACAAAAAAACAATGCCCTGGGGCACTGTCAAATATTGTTATTTGTGGAACCATTTCTTGATTGGCTTGCGAAATCCAAAGGCTGCGCCTGCTAGTGCAATCGTCGCAATCGCCCCATATAACCCACCCTTTGGCGCTTCAACATAGCTCGTATTTGGCGTGGGTGTTGGTGTAACACCTGGCGTTTTGTTCTCGACAGTATTTGATTCCGTCTTTGAACCGTTTTCCCAGATGTCATACGTATTCTTAATCGTGGCATTATCTTTGTTAGCTGTTACATAAACATCAACCACTGGTAAGGAAAAGGCTTTTGTTTTATCTGCATTCGCTAACTTCAAAAAGTCTGCGTTAGCCTCAGCTGTCAAGACTCGAGTCTCTTCATCATAACTAATCTTGAAATACTTAGTTATATCAGTCTTACCGTCTTTTGAATAGACCTTCGCTGACTTATAATCCACTTCCTTTGGCAATGTATCAACGTATTTAAATGTCTTTAAATCGCTGGCACGGTTGGCTGGTAAGTCGTTAACTGTTAGCGCATAAGTAATTTCTTGCCCCTTCTTGATTTCATCACCATCAATTGACTTGTCAGAGTCACCTTTTGTCTCGCCTGATTCAACATCTTTTTTAGACTTAATTTCAGGTGTGGTGTTCTCAACGGTATTTGATTCCGTCTTTGAATCGTTTTCCCAAATATCGTATGTGTTGTCGAACTTAGCATTTGAAGTATTGGCAATCGCATAGACATCTACAATTGGTAATTCGAAAGCTTTTGTCTTATCTGCGTTAATCAGTTTCAAATAATCTGCATTCGCTTCCGCTGTAAACATGCGTGTCTTTTTATCATAACTAATTTTGAAATACTTGGTTAAATCAGTCTTGCCATCTTTGGAATAGACTTTCGCTGACTTGTAGTCCACTTCTTTTGGCAATGTGTCAACGTACTTGATAGTCTTCATATCGTCAGTGCGATCAGCTGGCAAATCTGTTGTCCTCAATGAATAAGTTAACTCATCACCCTTAATCACAGACTTCCCGTTATCAGAACCATCCTTATCCCCAGCATTTTGACCTGCATCAACATCTTTTTTAGGTTCTGGGGTCACAATAAATTGAGTCAAGCCATAGGTTCCCTTTAGTGGTGTTGGCTTAGCAGGTTCAGTTGGAGCTTTGGGTGGTGTTGGTGCGGTTGGTTGCTTATTTGTATTGGTAAATTTCGTATAGATTTGACCATGCGTATTATAAACCCAGTTATCATCAACCTTCAAAATTTGTTGCTTATCGGTTGATTCGTTAGGTTTCAAAGTAAAGCTCGTACCCAGTGATACCGTTTTATTGATGTCTTTGGTAAAGGTGCTCTCGCCATCATGATTGACAACAAATAATTCCTTGCCAGAATTATCATAGACGTGGAAATTGATATTTTTATTAGCAGCTGTGTTAGGATGTTCATTTGTATACTTGTATGACTTTAAAGTAATAGAGTCTGCAATGATGACTTCAGATCCGTCGCCCTTTGAAGTGACTTTCCAATTAAATTTACCTTTCAAAACACCATGACCAATGATTGATACGCCATCATTCATGTCATGAGTCAGTGTGAACTCACCAGTTTTTTGGTTAACGTCTGCTGTCATAAAAGTATCATATTGATCATGATTATCATGATTTTGGGTCAGCGCTTGCATTTCAGTATTGACATCAGTCCCGTTTTCAAAGGTAGCCTCATCCTTATCATACAGGGCCTTGTCTTTGTCATATTGGGCTTTGTCTTTATCGTACTTGGCTTTGTCCACCTTGTATTGTGCCTCTTCCTTATCGTAAGCATCATTAACAGCTTGTTGCTTCTTCAATGCCGCATCAATAACTGACTTTTGTGAAGCGTAAAGTGCCTTTATTTTAGTTGCTTCTGCCGCGTATTGACTGGCTGTAATGACTTTAGTCACAGTAGCATTTTGTGTGATTGTAATGCCTGCTTTTTTAGCAGCAGCCACGGACTTATCCAACTCACTATGATCGACATCGACCGATGTTCCCTTTGCGTCAGAATTTTTTGAGTCATCCGCGAAGATGTTATGGTTATCAAATGGATGGACTAAGCCAATAATTGCAGACGTCGCCACCATTGCCGATACTGCGATTACTTTTGTTTTGCGTTTAATGTTATGTGACATAATAAATATTCTTTCTTCCGATTTTTGGAGGGGTCGTAAATCCCGACCCCCTTTATAGGTTTTATTGCAGTTGTTGCTTTAAATTGCTGTCGAGGGAATTAATTGATTGTTCACCAACTAATTCACCCGTTAGCACGATTCGCTTTTTAGCGGTGAAATTTTTGTAGTGACTCGCTTTAACCTGCTGCCAAAATTCTTGATCTTCAAAACAAGCAATCAATTTAACCTTTGGTTTGCCTGTGTTCTCAACAGCTAATTCTTGATTCATCAACCCCACAGCGATACCATAATCCAATTTGGTCGCTTTATAACGGTAAACTGTATGACCGTCAGAGAGATAAATACCTTTCCCTAAAATGGTTTTCTCAGTCATGTTTTGTAAGGAACTAAACTTGGTAGGATGGTATGGCCACACGGCATTATAATCACCCATATTGTGAGCAAATATTGGTACTAATCCAGTTCCAATATTTAGGTTGGGTGCATTCATGCCCGCACCAATGGCTAAGACGTGGTTACTAGTGCCTTCATAGATTGGCTCACTAATGCTAAAACTTGGCACAGCCACATGTCCACGTAGGATTTCAGCTTGATTGCTTTGGGCTAGTTTCAACATATCTTCTTTGCTAGATAAACCGCCAGTCCCTGAATAATCAGGTTTGACACTTTTCTGTGCCGCCACTTGTTTGACTTGACTTGCTTTGACAACAGGTTGTTTTTTTGCTTGAGCAACAGCCTTATGACTAGCTTTTTGAACCTTCTGCGCTGTTTGCCACTGCGTATGGTTACCGTAAATCACAGCGCCAGTGACAATTAAGATGCCAAACATGGCTAATAACAGTGTTTTTAGAATTGGATGGTGCCTTTTCAAACGATGGAAATTTGGACGTCCAGGTTGCGCTGTCGTTCGACGGCGCTTGACTTGTTCAATGTTGATTGCCATATTTCACCGCCTAACTGTCAAACGGGACAACATAATCGTAGCCATCATGATGCACTGTGATGGTTTTGTCTTGTACCGAAACGACTTTAGCGGTGACTGTTTGACCATTGATTGTGGCATCAACGTCTTCACCGACATGGTAGCGATCAGCTAACGTAGAAGAACTGTTAGCTTGTGAGCTAGATGAGCTAGACGAGCTTGATTGACTACTTGAAGCACTAACCTTTGAAGAAGAAAAAGCCTCAGATGATTCAGGTGCTAAGGTTACGGTTGCGTTGCCTTCGTTGTGACTACTCGCAGAGACTGCTTTTGATGATTGTGTGGCGCTATCTGTTTTGTGTTGGGCCATTGCATAACCACCAAAGCCCGCACCACCGATAGCCAGGACAGCCAAGATACCAATCGCCGCTGATTGCCAAGCACTTGTTTTCTTTTGTTCAACTCGAGGCTGCTTCATTTGCGCTGCTAACAAAGTCATCAATTGGTGGTTACTTTCATCATGTGATGTTGTTTTTGGGGCATTTTGAAGCATTTGTAACTGTTGACGAAGTTGGGAAACCTCATCACTATTGACCGCATCTTTACCTTTTAATTTTTGCTCGAGGTTTAGATTAGTTTGCTTCAAAATCTGGACTTGTTGCTCAAGTTCACTGAGGCTACCAGCATGAGTTTTAGCACTTTCTAACTCAGTGGCACTGATCATCGCTTTTTCATGCTCTGATTGATATTGTGCCCGCTTGTTACTGATGTCTTCTTCCAGCTTTTGATGCATGTCTAGCAATGATTGTGTGTTTTGAGCTAATAACTCATCACGCAAAGCTTTAAGACTGGTTAGCGTCTCTGTTTGCGCTTGTGACGTCACTTCTGAAACCTGATCGTCTACTGTGGCTTGAAGATTACTTTGCAAGTCTTTAGAACGTTCTATAAACCAGTTATCCAGCTCTTGATTAACAGATACTTTCAAAGCCTCTAAGTCGCTTACAAAGTCACTCTTGAGCGTTTTGAGTGTATTATCATGACGCGCATTCTCATCTTCCACAGCCGTGCGATAACCTGCTTCACGAGCTTGATGTGCTTGCGCATAACGGGTTTCAAACTCTGTTGCCCGTTCTTCCTTCATTTGTGCATCAACCGTCTCAGAAACATTAGTGTCACGTAACTGTTCAACTGCTGCTTTAGTCTTTGCTTGTTGTTGTTTCAACAAGTCGGACATCGCTTTGCGTATCTTTTGCGTGTAAATGTTGCTGGTATCATTCAAAAAGTCATTTGCTTTGGCTTTGTCAGCGTTCAAACGACTAACCACGTAATCGGGGTGTTCCGCAGGTAAATCAGCTTTGACATCACTCAATTCAAATGCATTTGGTGTCAGGTTGACACGATCAATAAACTTCTGTGTGGGATCACTTTCGGTCACGACACCCTCTGAGTTGTCTTGAGTCGGAACAACAGCTCGAACAATCGGCTTCACTGTTTCAGCAGTTGATGGTTGCTTTGGCTGGTCAACTATCTTAGGAATATCAGGTACAGTCTTTACGACCTTTTCCTGTGATTGGTCACTAGTTTCATTGTCAACATCTTGAACTAGTGGTGGCTTGACTTCAATCGTTGTGCGTTGGAACTTATTAGGCTCAACTGTTAGGACTTCACCAGTTTCACGCGCTTGTCTAAACTGTTCCTCAGAAGGTAAATCTGGCAAATCATCTGATGACAGACTACCATCAGCAAGCACGGCATCCATCAGCGGTTGTAAGGCTTCAACAATAATGTCATAAGTCATATCTTCATCTTGACGAATTTCTGTGTCATTAAAAATATGATCAGCGGTACTAACAACAATGTTTTCAAACCCTGCTGTTAATGTCGCTCTTTCCCAACTTAATCCGGTTGGCTCAGCACGACCATTTTCGTTAGTGATAAAGTAGACAACATTGCCTAATCGAACATCATGATCACCTGCACGCACCACATCATTGACTAAACTAGCAGCGAATTGTTGTAGCCCTGACAGTGATACATTCGGCCAGCTTTCACTTACCCCACTTTTTTCAGCCAGGTCTTGAATCACCTCATCATTGAGATCAATTTCAGTTTGTTCAACGCGGGCAAAAAATGGGTCCCCGATACGAGTTTGTTTTTTCTTTCCAAACATATCTTATTCCCCCGTCTAGAATGGCCAGTTGATGACATTTCCGCCACCAGCAGTTGTGGCAGTTTGCCAAATCCATGTCAGCAATAGACCAGTCAAAGCACCACCACCAATACCGAACATGGCGTGCATTAGCTTACCGTTACTCTTTTGTGCCATCTGTTCATTACCAGTAGCACGCATGATGAAGCCAATCAATAAGCAAATAGCGCCAACAACGATCAACACAATATAAAGAATTGTGATGACCTTTGAACCACTTGTTTTGGCAGCATCACCAATGTCCGCTGAGGCAACAGTCGGTAGCCACATTGGTAATGAAGCAACCAATCCCGCTAATGTTTGTTGTAAGCGTGAAATCGGACGACGCTCCCATAGAAACTTGTTATGTGCATTTGACTTTTTCATTCAAAAAGTCCTCCTTTTTCTTTGTTGTGTTATCAACACACGCACAGAATAACAAGAATCACAAAATTGTCATAAAGGTAAATGGTTTTTCCTGAGGTAAACAAAAAAGCCCATCCAACGGGATGAGCTTTAGTTAATTTACAAAGAATAATTCAATGTAACTCAATCCAAAAAAGTTTGAGTGTCATTATTAACTGCTAAAGGCTTGGTCGTTATTAAGTCTGGTAATGTTAATTCCGGTTTCATTTTCATATTTATTAATTTTATCTTTTATTGTAGGATCGCGGGTTAGCATTTCTTGAAAGTGTGGATACACATGAATATCTGTTAAATTGAGGCCATCTAAATTCGAGTCATTAAACTGATTATCTTCTGGATAAAGGTACTGCATCAGACCTATGGAAGGGCCTAAAATAATTGAACCGGCACTTAAAGCGAATATAAGTCCTCCATTTTGGTTTATTCTCTTCAAAATCTGATCAGCACCACTTTTTTTGATGTAGTGCAAAAGGTAAAATGGATAGCCCCCATTCAAAAAAATTAGGTCGTAATCAAACAGTTTGTTAGCATCTTCAAATTCCACATCTAAGAAATCTACTTGCTGTATATTCATGCTGAGGAGATCTCTTTTTATTTGTTGCATCTGAGGGTGCTTTTCTTTTTCTTTTGGCCAAGATGTGGAAATAATACAAGCCTTTGTTATTTTATTCTCTTGAATCATTTTTTGAGCAATGCTCATAAGTCAATAATTCGGACTATTTTTTATCTAGGGCTGAACTGATTAGGCAACTTTTATTTTTTGA
>NZ_BMWM01000026.1 GCF_014651235.1 Leuconostoc lactis KCTC 3528 = DSM 20202
CCCAGCAAAACGGCCGCAATTTTTAAAATTTCGTTTTCTTCTTTGAGTCTTGCGACTTCTTTCTGCATTGCGTTAAATTGGGCACGAGTCACTGGCTTACCAGTAACGTCCGTCCCAATGATTTGGGCTTTCTTCACCCAACCCGTGACGGTTTGTACAGCCAAATGGTATTCATTGGCTAGAGAATTAGCAGCACGTCCCTCGTTATACAAGGTGACAATTGATGACTTAAATTCTGTTGAGTATCGCTTAGCTTTCATAATATAAAAAAACTCCTATACTTGATTATCTCGGATTATGCCCTAGAAATAAAGCAGTCCGGATTTTCAGTATACGAGCACAACATTTATAATTTTTGGTGTTGAAAATCCATAAGCAGTAAGTAACAATTTATTCATTGTTAATAAAATCCTTCTTCTTTAAAATGTTAATTTATATAAGATATATTAGAATATTATTCTAGCACAAATTAATATTTATAATTTATCAAACATTTGTGAATAAGAATTTTGAAAATGAGCTTTATAATCTAATCAAAAAATGTTGATTTTTTATTTTATGCTACAACACACTGCTGTCACTTTGTAATTGATAAGTTCCGATGCGGTCTAATTGTGTCACGAGATTTGTTTTAGGATTGTAGCTGACATTATAGACAAAACGTGTGGTGGCATCTGCCGAGTCCTTGAGATGGCTTTTAACAAAAACAATTACCTTCCCCTTCACTTCTGTGGCACTTGCTGAGGTGGGTAGAAAATCCATGTGATCATAGGTCATTACCACACCTGTCTGTGTAATCATTTTATCAGGATCAGCCTTGAAGTCTAAACTATTTTTGACGACATCCTGAGTCACATAAGGTGTCATCTGTTTGGCTTTGGCATCAAATTCCTTTTGAGAGGCAATTGTCCAATCGAGAGTAAATAGTTTATCAAGCAAAGTAGAGGTAGCCGAAACATTAGGTTGCTTTGAATCTAGTACCGTACCGACCTTTGATTTCTTCTTGATGAGTTGGCTTTGTTGCACGGCTAGTTCATTTGAAGCACTTTGATGCGTTTTAACAGCGACTTGAGTAGCTAACCAAAAGCCCAGTCCAGCAATCACCATCAACGCTGGCATAACCCAAAGTAAGGCGATTTTTTTATTAACTTTTGACATGGTTATTTCCTTCCTGAGGTATCTTTTACAGCACCCGTTTGGAGTTCTGTAATTTTGCCATTTTCAATGTGCATCAATAGTGTTGTGCTGGTTTCCTCTTTGCCTAATTTATATTTAACCGTCCCAAATCCTAGACCTGAGCCTTCGGCTGCTTTGGAATAGACAATATCATTGCTTTCTAAAAGAAAAGTTGGCACACCTTCATCCACATCACCATCAAACGTTGCCCCTAGAAAAGCTGACACAACGTCATCGGTTGCTACACTGCTTTTAGCATCTGACTTATTTAACTTTGGTAAGATGGCAAACATTTCATTGAGAAAAGTATTGCCAATTTTCTGAATGTTTTGCGTATCTCGAATATCAGCGGTTTTAACCTTATCAAGTTGTTTAGCTTGAACACTATACTGACTTGACTTAGCTTTTGTTGCCTTGATTTCTTGATGCACGATATTCACACTCTTGACCGTGCGTTGATAGCTAAGTCCTTGCTGGACTAAAAACAGGCAAGCAAGCGTTAACACAAACGCGTAAACCCATTTTAAATTGAATTTTGTCATGGTTAATCTCCTGCGACCACTTTGGCAATCGTTTTGTTGTTGTTTGAACTGGTACTGTCAATCACTTGATTACCTTTCAAAGCAATCACTGTGGGTACTTGTGACACACCATACTTAGCAAGATATGCTTGTGCATCAGGCTTCTTGACGTTGATGACAACATAATCAATTGTCTTTTGATGTGTCTTGATCGTCTTTTTAATCGTGCTACGCGCTTTTTTACAGTCAGGGCAACCAGGCTTATGTAAGATTAAGACTGTTTTTTGCTTGCTACCAGCATCTAACTGGTCAATCTTGTCAGCGAAGTTCTTGGTATCTGGATAACCATTCACTTCCGTGTTGTAATAATAAGTTCCACCAATTGCAGTCAATAACGCAATGACGGCTAAAGAGAACACTGCAATGACCCATTTCTTTAATTTATTCATATTTGAATACTCCTATTTATCTGTTTTGCCTGTACTAGAGTCAAATGGCCCACTAGAAATAACAACGTTAGTGCCTGCCTTTGCAGGTAGCTTGAGATAAAGCCCAGGGGATTTTAGTCCTTTACTTTCGGGCGCCCAATTATATTGATCTTTTGTTTGTACGGCGAAGTGAACGTGAATACCTGTTGCTTCACCAGTTTGTCCTTCATGACTAATGTGTTGACCAGCAGAAACCTTATCACCTGTATTGACAACAATGGCTGACTGAGTTGGTGCGTGACCGTAATAGGTAAACACCCCGTCAGTGCCTTTAATCACTAGCCAATTACCCCCAACGCTATCAAAGCTTTTGGCTACTACCGTGCCATCATGAACAGCGTACACATTACTTTCACCACCAGACATAGTGTGGTTGACGGTTTGAAAATCGACACCATAATGTTCTGCGCCTGTTAGGCCTGCATAGTTTGGATAGCCACCTGTTATGTTGTATTTTCCTTTAACTGGTAAGCCATCTGTGTTGGTATCCAACCCTGTGTCACATGAGGCATCAGACATAGCACTTGAATTGGCATCGCTTGAGGTATCACTAGAACCCGAGTCGTTGTTGCCGCCATCAAAGACATCAATATCACCTGCATAATCTAGTTTGAAAACCTTTTTGACTTCTTCGGCAGTTTTTGCGGTGTCGGCGACTTTTCGTTGTGGATCATTTTCTCCGACCCCTTCAAACTTTGTATCCCAAGCCACTATTGAACTGTTAATGTTGTTAGCGGCCGCTAAGCCAATTAGAGTTGCTTTATGACTACTATGCAATTCATTGATTGCCAGTTGAACTTGTGCTTGCACTGTATCAGCTGTGTCACCATAGCGATTTCCGTTAATACCTCCAGCACCCCACTGCCAAATGCCTTTTACCGAGCCAGCCGGATTGACGGCTTTCGAATTAAAGCCACTTTCTCTAAGACCAATCGCAATTGCAGCAGCGATATTGTCGCCCGACATTTTAATTTCTTTATGAAAACGGTCAATTGCATGTTGTATGGCTTTGTGCGTTGCTGAGTTGGGATCTTTCCAATCGCCACCGATTGAAGTGCCACCATCATCAATGGTTGTATCATCATTCCAACAAATGGCATTCTGTGTTGAAAAGACCATGACACACATTAAGGCAATAACTGATATTGACAGAATTGCTGTGGTAATGATGCCGATGATGACATACAAACGGCGCTTCTTATCTTGCATCCAACGTTCTAACATGGTCTAACCTCCGATTAAAAGGCTGAGGCCTTTGAGAATAAAAACAAAAACAAAACCACCAATGACATACCAAATAATTTTGTTATCCACTGGTTGAGGCTTTTGACCTTTGTCATAGTTTTCAACGATTTGTTGCGCCTCTTGCTTCATTTTTTCACGGTTATCACGCGCCTTCTTTAATGGATGTGGCAATTTCATCTTACAGTCCTCCACCAAACAAATTAATTTCTGAGTCATTAAGATCAACGTGCATAAACGTAGATTGCTTACCCACCAAGTTCATTAAGAAATCACCTTGATCTAATCCTTGTAGCGCTTGTAGTTGACCATCAGTGATATTAGTTTCACTCACCACACTACGTAAACGGGTTGTATCCGTTTTTGATAGACGTCCAATCGTTTGCTTTGGGAATCGGCCGAAGAAGGAAGATGCGGCACGACTAGCCTCAGTGTCTGATGCATTACCTGTTGGCACAACATTTTTGAGTCCTGGGAAGATAGCAAACATCCCGAAGAAATCTTTACCGTGTTGCGCCATCATGTTGTCACCGAAGGTAATGCCTAATGAATGTTTAGCATTGAAAATATCATCCGCTTCATCCTGTATCCACCAGAAATATTTTGGTGGATTACCATTGTTGTTGGCCTGAGTTGAGACTTCACCACGTTTAATGCGCTCACGTTGCTTAGTTCCATTAATCGTGATGTAGCTTTCCATCAAAGACAAAATGGTAAAGTATTGGGCGTTGTAGAGATCATCTTCTAATCTTGAAAGACCACTCGTATCAAAACGAATCAAACGCTCACCAGACAGATCAGGCATGGTCGTTACACCATTCACCATGTCGCCATGGTTTTGTATTAAGCTGCTAATTGTCGATAAGATGTTATCCAAACGTTCTACGGCAGGCTGTGTCATGTTGCGCGTCAGCATGCTACGGGTTTCTAGGAAGGTTTGAAAATCTTCGAGAATTGGATAGTCTTCATTTCGTAGCCCAATCACGCGTAGATCTTGTGGGTTATCTTTTGGTGATAATGACCACATACGACGTTCAACGTAGAAATCAGTGATCAGGTTACCCAACATTTCTAATTCTTTTTTATTTGCTTGCGGGTTAAGCGTAGCGTAGTAAGTAATCATCTTTGTGCGGTGTTGGTTGAAGCT
Source organism: Leuconostoc lactis KCTC 3528 = DSM 20202 (assembly GCF_014651235.1). Lineage (GTDB taxonomy): Bacteria > Bacillota > Bacilli > Lactobacillales > Lactobacillaceae > Leuconostoc > Leuconostoc lactis. The sequence continues at coordinate 4,575 of NZ_BMWM01000026.1, forward strand.
AGCAATGACATCAACATTACCATTGGCATCTAAGACTGTCCCAAACACTTGCATCAAATTGATAATGTTTTGACTGCCATCAAGTGTCAAAGTGACACCATAATAATAATTGACGAGATCACGCCATTCATTAGACTTATCAAATACCCAAACTGTATCACCACGAGAAACTAATGGACCCAAGTTCTTTTTGGCAAACGAGCTTTTACCTGAGCGCTCACCACCCACAACTAGGTTATAAGCGGTTAACTGCGTACGGTGGTCGTTGTAGCTGGGATCATACATAACCTCACCACGTTGCATCGTCAAACCCATGTATGAACCACGAGGATGTGCGATAAAGGTTTGGTTGAAAGCATAAGAACCAGCTAACGCATAGGCTTTCATTGGAAATCCTTTGTCCTTAATCGTTTGATTTTCAATAGACATGGCGGGCATAAAAAACTGTTGGAAGTGTGTCAATTGCTCAGAAGGATAGACTTTCATGCGGTAGTTAGAAAGCTGTTGTTGAATTTCTTTAACACGATGACGTAATTCTTCTGGAGAAACATCTGACACCAATAACCTAACGTAGACACGTTTGTAAATTTCACGACCATTGCGGGCTTCATTCAAATCTTGTAGCGTAATGTCAGCATCTTGTTCGGCTTCCAACGCATCACCTTGTGAGGTCACCTCACTGCGGGCCTTACTACGCAACGTGTTAGTAGCTGTTTCAAGTGCTTTTTGCACTTCAAACTTGTTTTCAGTCCCAATCTTAATGTCTACAATGGTGTTCTTGTGATTAATGAGTTCCTTAAACCAGCCTTGTAATTGTTCATTTTTGGGATAGTCGTAGACGTTAATAATGGCACTACTTGCCATACCATCATCAAAGTAGGTGGTGTGAAATTCAATGCCACTAGGGTTTTGAACTTCTTCAATAAGTTCTAAATTATAGCCGCGTGCTTTTAGAGCGGAACGTTTTGCTGTATTTAAACTTGTGCGCATGCTTATTTTTCCTCCAGTTCTAAGGTTTCCCCAGGATTGTTAATTTGGTACATGACCATCTTTTTACGATTAATTGAGACTGGCTCAGGTGTAAATGCCATACCTGCGTGTGCCATAAAGTCACGGCGGTTTTTATCTAAGGCAGCTAAGGTCTTACCATAGAGCACAGCGGTATATTCTTGGTGCTTAATGTCACCGACCACATTTTTTTCAATATTAATTTCTTGCAAAATAGTTTGACGCATCATTAACAATTGTTGGTAGTGACGATCATCTAGGTCACCACTATTTAATTGACTCTCCACTCTCACTAACTCTTGTCCCCATGAAGCTTGCTGGATACGCGTGTCAGCAGGTAGTTGACTAACAAAAATATCAAAGTCTTCAACATAAACTGATAACAATTGATGAAAATCAGCGATAATGGCGTTAGAACTCTTATCACCTTCTGCATTCAGGAAATCCAAATCTTTTCCAGGAAGGTTCAGCATGTCAGCGTACGTGTCATCGGCCAATAAAATTGGATGCCCCTTTTTATTCAAAATATCTTTATAAGGTAAAGCAAAGTAGATTGGAATTGGTTTGTGGTTGTCTAATGCTTGTTTGACAACGGTTAAACCCCGTCCCTTTTGAGTTTGTTTAGCTTTTATTCCCATTAGTTTTCCTCTCGTTTCTTGTTTTCAGTAATCGCAGTTAGATCACCTGTGGCGTGCTTGCTGGACTTTAAGATGCCACGTAGAATTTCTTGATACATGAGACCCATGGGGTTACTTGGACTAGGTAAAATCAAAAAGCCAGCTAGCAGCGCATTACTGATAATCAGGATTAGTCCATACCTGCCAATGTTGTAAGGATAGAAAGACTTAATCATCAGGTAAGTAATCCCAAAAACAATGACTAATACGAAGATTCGTTCCATCGTGAAAAACATCCACCGTGACACTTTCTTCCAAATATTGCGTCCAGGGGTAAAGTGTTCATACATATAATTGCTCCTTTAACAAGTTATTTTTGCCTGGATTGAAGTTCAATCTGTGGTCAGTGTACAAGGTATCGAAAGAATGTCATAAAGGTAAATGGTTTTTCCTGAGCCAAAGAAAAAGCCCCTGCACGAACAGGAGACAATGATTTGCTTGTTATCTTTTTGTGTATCCAATCTATATAAGATATTGATAGATGTGTATATATTCATCTTATAACACAAACATACCTTTACTTATATTTAAAGTATAGTATATTGATATACATGTTATACGTATGATATAATATATATGTAAACAAGTTTTACATGCCTGGATTGATGGTTTCATCGTTATTTCGTTTTGACAAATAAAATAACTAAGGAGCTTCATCATGAGTAAAACAATTACATTTTCAGCATCTAAAGGTGGCGTTGGTAAAACAACGATGACATTTAACTTTGCAAGTTTTCTGGTTCGACAAGGCTACAAGGTTTTGTTAATTGATTCAGACTATCAAGGTAACTTGTCCTCTACCTATGAAAGCTATACTAATAAAAATACGCTATATGACGTCTTTACAGGCGGTTTAGCCCAAATTAGACAAATCACCCCACAATTAGGTTTGTTACCTGCTAGCCCTCATTTAGACGAATTAGAAGGTACATTACAATCAAAGAATAATAAAAACTTTTTGATGATGATGTGGCTTCAAGATCACCTTGAGGAAATCAAAGATTATGACTATATTCTAATTGACACCCATCCAGAATTCGGAACGTTAACGAAGAATATGATTGCCGTTTCTGATTATGTTGTGGTGCCACTAGAACCCTCAGAGTATGGTTTTATTCAATCAAAACAACAATTTGATTTACGGATGAAAGAGTTCCGTGATGATGCCGTTGATATTAGAACACGCGAATCACTGATTGAAGCGAAAGTTTTGTACCTTGCAAATCGTGTAAAGCATAATACCCGTTCAAGTCATGAGTTTGGGCAGCTTATTGACCAAATTGAAAACCTTGTCGCTGTCTTAAATGAGCGTGAAGTGTTTAATAGTTCAACCATGCTTAAAACCCCAGTGTTTGATTTAGAACAAGCCAAGCGCAACCCTAAAACCCTGCAGCAAATTAATGATGCTTATCAAAAGCTATTAGAAAGTGTGAAATAATGGATTACGATAAAAAAGACCCCCGTATGTTTGATGAAGTCAGTGCTCAAAAACAAATGGCAGATGCGTTTAGTCGAGACGAACCACAATCAGAGGTATCGTTAGGTGAAGGGTTTAAGTTACCTTCTTCAAATCATAGTAGTCGTAAAATACAAACGACTTACACCATTCGCCCTGAGATAAAGCAAGGGATTGAGAAATTAGCAAGCAAACAAGGATTCCGCTCATCAAGCGCCTTTGTAGATCTAGTGCTTGAGCAAGTCTTAAATCAATCAAAATGATTTAGGGCAAAAAAGGCAGTGATTTTTAAGTAATCACTGCCTTTTAATTTAGCTATTTCTTTATATCATCAGGATTAACACCTGGGTATTGTTTATTGAACTCTTTCACTGTATTAAAGTAGTTTGACGGGGTTCCCTTATCTTGTATTTCCTTAGCCCAATTATCTAAAGGATATAGCATTTGAGTATCGCTATTTTCAATAGTGGTAGATGTGCCAAAGCTTTCCTTCACACCATCTTTATGCCGATCATCCAAATTCATTGACATATAGGAGTTAGCCCATTTTTGGAAATCGGCTTTTGTCCATGATGTAAAATACTCTTTTCCATTTACTTCCAGGACGTGACCACTCATTTTTGCAGCTTTTTTAGCATAGGCTTTTTCATTGTTCTTGTCTTGAACTGAGGTGGATGCGGATGAAGCCTTAGCACTTGACACGTAACTTGATGATTGTGCCTCAGGACTGTTTTGTTTTTGTCGGTGCAACATGGCTAACAAAATTCCGATAACGATAATTCCAATCACCACAATTGTAATCCAAATTTTATTTTGCTTAATTTTCTCCATCAGTATACTCCCTAAAATCAACTACTGTTAGTTTTACCGTATTAGCCCACAAATTAAAAGTTTCACTTGTCCTCTTTACTTGATACGCTTTGTTGATTCTGCATTTTCGCTTTTTGTTTTGCAATAACACTCTCAGCCCAGGCGCGATCCTTTTCTTTTTGTTGCGCTGCTGTCAACGGTTGAGTCACCGTCTTTTTGCCAGGCAATGTACCGCTCAAACTTGGGGTGTTTGGACGTGACATGGTTGCTGGTGTTGCACCGACTCCCTTAGGTTGAACAACTGTTCCACCACTCACAATTGGCTTAGTTGAATTAGCAGCGCTAGACTTGGGTGCATTAGTTCTAGTAGGTAAGCCACGGTGTGCATCTGACATAGCGTGGCTCATGTTAGATTGAGGCGTATTTGCTGTATCCGTTGGATGAGCATTAGGTGAATCTGTCGCTGCCTTTGAAAGTGCTTCATGAACATTACGTGGTTGAGAAGAATTAGATGGTGAATCGCCACTACCTGCTTTGGGTGTCACAGGCGAATAACGTTTGTTAAAGGCTTCAACGGCTTGTTGTCCTCCTGCAAAGTTGTCGGCGACACCACCAGCATAATCTTTGACATTGCCAACGGCTTTATTCACGCTACCTTTAACTTTATCACCAGCCGCACGACCAGTGTTTTTCAATAAACTACCTGGATGTTTCATTGCTCCGACTGTACGTCCTGCTACCTCAGCCGCCTTTGCCGCCTTACCTGTGGCTTGTACGGATGCATCGACACCAGTATCATTTAAGCTATGATCAGTCAGTGCTTTACTATTATCTAAGGCTTGATTGCCACCTGAGTTGGCAATCTTCTTACCTAGTTCACGATTCTTCTTTTTCTGTTCTGGTGAAATTGCGTTGAGCCCCTTGCCAATATTTTTCTTGGCAACCCTTGTGGCGCCACCTACCATGTGAGCAGCTTGATTGGCTAACATCATCGAAGCAACAGGATTATGACCTGAGCGAACACCAGTCCATTGTTCAATCATTTCAAAGCCGCCTGCGAGCCCTTTACCACCAGCTAACAGAGCGGCAATCGACAAAATTGTAAATGGCCACATATCTAGACCTAAACCATTAATGGTATTAAAGGCAAATTCTACCCAGGCAAAGAAGAAGATTAATGAAATTGGCATCATGACAATACCTGTTATTTGTCCCTCAATCATTCCCAGAACTTGTTGGACACGTTTGCCTTGTGTGCCATCTCTGAGGCCAAAGTAAATAATGGATCCTGCCATAAAAGCCATTTTATAGACTGAGGACAGCAAACGCACAATCGCACCGACTACGACGATAATAAAGACGATTTCACCACCAATAATGCCTAACCAATTAGTTTTCATAACTGGATAATCATCCGCAAATGTCTTACCCAGAACAAGTGAGTCACCGGTAATATCAACCATGTTGCCATTGCCACCTATTTTTTTGGTAAATACAGACTTTTGAGCGTCACTTAAACCGTCGGTGTAACCAGCATCACTCATTACTGAGTGGAAATCCGAACCTTCAATTTGATCATTAGTTAAAACATGTTGGTTCTTATATTTTGATAAGTCAAAATTATTTTTTGCTAATTCCTTTAAATTTGTAGAATTACCCTGCCATAATTGTGTAACAATGTTCTTGTCCTTTGTACCGGATGTATCATTGACCGTGGCTGTCCCAATGCCGCTCATCAATCCAATCGCCCAGGGTAAAGCCGTGATAACGGCAACTGTAATGGTTATACCCTTAGGCCATTCCCTACCCTTGCGACCAGAAGTAGCGGTATATTGTATCCACTGCACCATCATCATGATGCCAAATATGACAAAACCCAGGTACAGAAAGTCTTTAAGAATATTACCTAAATTCCAATTTTGATAAACATCGCTATTTGGCTCAAAAAAGATATTCATAAAGTCTAACAGTTTGAAAGATGACTGATAAGCCGTAAAGACTGCATTCGCAATGTAATAGAAAATCAATGCAATGCTGTGCATGAATAACATGATCAGCGTTAAGAAAATATGTGGCAATGGTGATAGGTATTGCGACCATTGGTTGTAAAAATCGGCTGTTGGGCCATTATTAGGTAAAGTTGGTAAACTACCTGCTAATGTATTGATGCCCGAGAATAGATTTGTCATTCGACTTCTCCTTGAGTTGTTGCAGCTTTAAGCTGCTTATATATTTCCCACATGTATGCGGGTTCGTTGTTTAGTAATCGTAGAACTTTACCGTTATTATTGTTGCCAGAAAGTGTCAGATATTTGCCACGATTTAAGTAAGCAACGGCACTGTTTTGTTCTTCCGTTTTATTTGAGCGTGGTATCCTCATTTTGATGGATTTCTCTACAATTTGACGTAGCTCAACATTGTCTAGTTGTTCTTCGGTCATAAATGGTTCATCAGGGTTAAAGTCATGTTTCCACTGCAAGTAACGTTCCTCATCAGAGAGTTCTTGTTGTGTTTGCACTGTCGCTGTTTCGATACCTTGATGCGCTTTGGCCAAAATGTTGTTGATTTCATCATCAGCTAACGTGTTGAGTTGACGATTATCAATTTGATTGCCATCTGCGCCTTCTTCCTCAATTTCTAGTTGAACTTGTTGATCTAGCTCATCAAAGTAAGGCACAAAGTCATGATAGAGGTCATCATATTTCAAATCGTTATGCTGCGCTTTGATGTTCAAGTCTGCCGTATAGTAATCAAGTGAATACTGCTTACCCAATAATTCGTAGGCAAACGGCATTCGGTAAGCACCCGTAGAGAAAATTGGCAAAGGTCTAACTGATCTTCCCTTCTTATCCGCACGTTTGATCGTACGGATGGTAATCATCTCACGCGGACTCAATTCACTAATTTCTTTGGCATCTAACAGCCGAACCTTGCTAACTTGTGCATGACGGTTACCACGATCTTGACGATCTAACCCAATCTGTGAATTGACTGATTCAGTTTGGACTTCGACCTCACCTAATTGTTTGGATAAGGCTTCATTAGTTGGCTCATCATTAGTTAAAATGTGGAACCAGTTACCCGTGTTACCATTGATGTCATTGGTTTCCATTTCAGAATAATGCAATCGTGGTTGTGTTAAGGTTTGAATATACAAATCAACCAAATGCCCGTAGGTTAAACCACGCGTTAGAATATTGGTAAAACCTGGAATACGTGGGAACATAGAAAACTCATTGAGCTTATAAAGGATCCAACTGTCCATTTTCCTGCGGGTAATCGTTGAAGCAATATCGGTGTTAACCGAGAAGACTTGTGAGATAAACAAGCTGGCCAAAGCAGAGAAATCATCGTTAGATTGTGGCGTGATGATGAAGACTGCCATTGGATTTTCTGAGTAACGCAAGGTAACACCTGGTGTCTCAGTAGTGCTTTGTGGTTTAATCTGATCAACCAGGCATTGGATGACAGGCTGCTTAGAAAACAAGTCCCGCTTAATCTTGCCATTGAGTAATTTTCGTTGTACAATCTTACCAGTCAATGTAAACTTTTGTTTACGCATCGCAATTGAATTGCCGTCATTATCGAGTGACAACTCAATTTGCCATGAGACGGGTAAATGGTTATGAATCGGATAAGTTAGCGTGCCTGATTGGGACACGGTTAGCTTGTCCTTTTCTATTGCATGCTTTTTACCTGATTCATAAACATGAATGCTAACATAAACCCCTTTATAGCGGTCAGAGAACTTAATCTTTAGCATTCTTGGAAACCCTAAATCGGTCAAATTGATAGTGTTGAAGGTTGTCAAACGTGTGATTGACTCTGAGGCAAACAAATTCAAACGATTCATAACTGAGAAAGAAATTGATGATTTTGTATCCCCTGTGGCAGATAGGTACTCAGCGGCGTTTAGAATAATCATATTGCGCGCTGGTGTTCGCGGTAGTTTACCAATGTTAGTAATGTACTTAGTTAAGCCATCACCTTCCTTGTCCGTGAACTTGTTCATATCATTGATGAACTGCAAAACGTTTGAGATGGTCACCATTGATTTGTCCTGGTGACGTACAGCAATATCTAATACCGTGAGCATGACTGCCTGGATGGTACTTTCAGCGGCACTATCCCAAATATCTTTGTGGCTACTTTCTTCACCACTGGAACCACCAATAACCTGTACAACCTTACGCAATTCCGTATTGGCACTGTCCCAGTCACCATCAAAGGCATAATCAATCGCAATTTCAAGTGGATTCCAGGACTCAGACTCACTTGGCTCCATGATATTAAGTAGTTTCACGTCATAACCTGCTGTGCGTAATGACTTGTAACTCATTTTGGCATCTTCGTTTTTGGCATCAGTATCAATAATGTTCCATTTGATTTCGGCACGACGAATGATGTCAATTAAGGTATAGCCTCGCATTTGGTCTTTTGAAGAACGCGTCATCCCAGTGGTCTTTGAATGTGTGTTACTAGTATCCACCCAATAAAAACCATCAAAACCGCCTTGAACATTCAGTTGCTTTTCAAATAACTTTGGCAAACGTACCAGTAAAACGGGACGTATTTTTTTGTACACCCCGCTAAATTCTAGTGAATTCATACCTAGTGGTCGCTTAAACCATTGCCACGCCCACAGGAACGGATGAATCATAAAGAATTCGAAGGTGTATCCTTGTGTGTGCAGCACTGGTTGTCCTGGACGACCCTTAAAATTCTTATTGCGATCAGGAATCAATTTGTAAACCTTATCCACCTCACGTACTTCCGCAAAACGATTGGTATTACGAGTTTGGTCTCTAAACAATTGGTACCAGTCATAGATGCGTTGGAAGACATATTTTTTGAGTAGGAGTAACAAGCAAATGATTAGTACCACGCTTGTCACTAAAGTTAGTCGCGACAGAATAGTGAAAATATTGAGTGGATTGAGCACAGTGACTGTCATGTTCATGACATCATTGAATTCAGGCCATTGAGCAACACCACTTTGCATGTAGAACTTAAACGCTTGAGCGTATGGCCCAACAATGCGAATAATCAAATCAACTATGATGGTGATATACAATGAAACAACGATGACACCAATAGTTGCTATAATGCCATACAACCACAAGAACCAGGGACGACCACGCCAACGAATGTAACTTTCGCGCATGAATTGTCTTTCGGCACGATAATCTTTTTTAAATAGCTTCATTATCTGCTGCCTCCCTAGCTGTGGAAACCACAACTTGCCATTCACCATAAGGACTTGTCAAAGATGGTGGATTACCAATGGCTCTAAAGATGAAAGTATCAAAGTCCTGTCCTAGTCCTTGTCGCTTTTGGATAATTGCGGCAGACACTGGATCACTCACATACGTAGCAATCGTGTCATCAATTGGTCTGACTCCTCGAGACGGTTTATAACCAACGTCTGCGATGTAGTTGGCAATTGGTGAGCTGACTTCCTGTGTACCATTTAGATACTCAAAGCCCAGGTCAAATGATGGGATATAGCGTGCCACTTCTTGTGTGTCAAAAACAATATTGAAACCACTCCCTTGTGCTTTTTGATTGAGTCGTGACAACTTCAATTCAACAATTCGCACCATGTCCGCCATCTTTAAGACATCAAAGACAATAATGGCACCAATTCTTGCGATAAACTCAGGACGGTAACCATCACTTTGCAAGGCAATTTCGAGTTGTTCTTCAAAATTTGCTTGACGCTTTTTGTCTTCTTTAACAGCATCTGATTTGGCATCACGATTCATCACTGCTGTGGCCCCTGAGTTGGTTGTCATGACAACGATTAAGTCTTTAAAGTTAATGACCCGACCATATTCATCACTCAAACGACCATCATCTAAGACCTGCAAAAGTAAATCCATGACTTCTGGATCAGCCTTTTCAATTTCATCCAACAACAATACGGCATAAGGCGTGTGCCTGACTCTAGTTGTGAGTTGATCTTTAAATCTTTCTAGGCTAGTCCCTGCAAACTTAAACTCAGACATATCAAAGCGAATAAAGTTTTGAGCGTTACCAAATAGATTTAGCGCTAGTTGTTTGGCGGTCTCAGTCTTACCAACACCAGTTGGCCCCATAAAGAGAAATGACTCAGGCTTTGAGGTATCGGCCAGACCTGCCTCACGATTAGTCAGTTTCATCGCAACTTTTTCTAAGGCTGTGTCTTGACCAATCACCTGGCTTTTTAGTCTTGGTAACAGGTTTAATAATCGTTCATCAGACGTCTGATTAATGACATATTCAGGCACATGATAATCATCATGGATGATTGTGGCAACATCTGTGTCTTCTAAACTAGATTTATTAGCTAATCGTGCGACACTTAACGCACCATCTAGCAACATAATTGCCTTTTCAGGAAAGTAACGGTCAGTGATATAGCGTTGTGATAGTGCCATAATTCTGTCTTGTACTGTTTCTGTCACTTCAATACCGTTATTTAGTTGTAAGGCGACTTTAGACAAAACACGCTTCGTTTGTTCAAAGCTCAGTTCTGGCACTTCAATCAAATCAAATCGCCGCATCAGTGCGCCATCACGCGCCACATATTCGTGAAATTCTTTCGTAGTCGTTGCTCCAATAATTTGGAGATCATCACGACTCAGAGCTGGTTTGATAATATTACCCGCATCCAATGAACTGCCTGATGTTTCAGCACCAGTGCCAACAATTTGATGAATTTCATCAATAAAGGCAATCACTGTATCTTTATTGGCAATCAATTCATCAATGATGGCTTGGAATTTATGAGCAAATGACTCACCATCGCTACTTTTCATTAAGTTGGCCAAACTAATTTGAACTAAGTGCTTGCCTTTGAGGGAAGAAACTGAGGTACTTAACAATTGACGTGCCAGGTCTTCCACAATGGCCGTTTTACCAACGCCAGGTAGCCCAACTAATAAAGGCGCATTTTGAATCTGTTTCATCAAGGAGACCATGATACGACGCGTAATACTTTCACGTTCGTAGGCATGATACTTTTCTGGATCAGACATCACTTTGGCACTAATGTCTGTTGTATAGCAATCAAGGTAAGGCGTGGTATTGTTTTGTTTTAATTCAATCATTCATTCCCTCCTTGGTCGGTGACGGGATCACCATAATTCGTATTGCTTTCAGGAACTTGATTGGCAGCATCATGTTCTCTGGCCAATTCTTCTAATTCGCTTGTACCCGCATCAATGTGATCAACTGCTTTTTGACGGCCAGCAATTAAACTTGTGTAGACATCAGTGCTTTTGGCATCATCTAATTGATGATTCAATTGGCCAAGTTCTGGCACTTCATCAGCGGCAATAAAATCACCTTCGGGATCATAAATTGAGATCACTTGTAATTTCTTGCCAACTTGTTGTAACACGGCCACCATCTCAATGCCTAAAATTGGATCGCCTGCTGGGAATAATTCGTGGTAGCGTCTGGTTTCAATTGTCAAAGCAATGGCGCCTGGTTGACCCTTTTCCTGGAAGGATAAAATATTAACTTCCGCAGACTTTGTAATGCCTGTGATAAAGCCTGTAACTTCTTGAATGTTTTCTTGTGACATGTGTTTGCTCCTTTTACATGTGTCGTGTACTTGTTTGATTAATGGCCTGATAGTTTTGTTCGACAACCGCTAACTTATCAGGCTTAAGCAATTTTGTTGTTTTTGGTTGGCGTACTTCACCGTTGCTCAAGTTATCCGATAAATACTGAGTAACATCCGTACTTGCTTTGAGTGCCTGACTAATGATTTTGCCAGTATTTTGACCCTCTAGCGCCTTTAAGTTCTTTGACCAACCCGCAATATAATCAACGCTTTTTTCACCAGGCTCAATGCCTAGGTTTTTAGTAATCACATAGCTGGATAACTCTGCCTGCGTTTCTTTAATGGCTGTGGGCCAATTATTTTGACTCTGCAAAGAATGAAGCTGCGCGTGCGCTATTTCGTGTGCTAAGGTGTGGATTTTATCGGTTGGGGTAAGATCACTGCGCAATAGGATATATTTTTCATCCTTATTAGTTTTTGATTGAACAAAGGCCCCTTTTGCTTGTCCCTGCCAGGTCATTGGCCGCTTGGCAATTTGTTCATCTACACCTTGGTCAATGACGGGCACTTTAAGTTTGTCGGCGAACTTCAACAACGTTTTATAGGCCGCATCCAAATGTTTTGGACTTTTATCAGTGGCTAAGTCAATTGGACGATTCGGTAACATGCTGGGCAACTGCTCAGCTATGGCATTGGTTTGACGAACATCAAATACGGTTTCGACTGGATAATGTTTTACACTGCGGACTTCCAATTGATTGTTATTGGCTAACTGTTTTTGTTCAGGCGTTGCATCCGCCCAACGTATCTTTTCACCATTGCTGTCAATAATGGTTTTCAAGTTTGTTGGGGCGCCAAATATTTTGATGCCCTTTTCCCCCTTATTAACTTGGATGCCATCAGCAGACCATTGTTTGTAGCCTTTTAACAAGGTGGCTTTTGGATTTTGTAGTTGAATCAACATTGAATTACGAGCCGAATAATTTAAGCCAGTCGCGGTAAAGTCAAGGAGCTTTTTAAGTTCAGCGGGATCTTGTTGGTACTTGGCCACCTTTCCCATTGCCTCTTGAATTATCTGCTTATTCTTCAAAGCATTTTCCTTACGACGATCAGCTTTGGAACGACGTTCTTTACTCTTTTTAGGTGTTTTTTCGTCAACTACTGGCTTAACAGGTTGAATGGTACTCATTTTGACATCCACATAATCTGGTTCGCTTGTTTGTGTCTCTTGCACTGCAAGTTTTTCTAAGGCATCTAAGCGATTAGCATTATCCGTCATACTCATAACGCGCCGCCCTGTAACACCTGCTTTAAGTTGCTCGTTCCAATCTTTGCCTTGCAAGGGAATATGACGCTCTGCTTCAATCGCTTCACCAGTAATTGGGTTTTTAAAGCTAAAACGATCAAAATAATCAGCGGCTTTAAACCCTGCGACATCGTTGTCAAAAGCCACAATGATCTTATTAAATTTGGCTTGCTTAGCAGCAACCGCATCATTCAAATATTGCAAGCCACGCTTAGCATCAGTGCCAGACACAGACAATAGCGTGGCGTTACTTTTCACCATGTCTTGATGATTTTGTTGTGCATAACTCAATAAATCAATTGGGCTTTCAAATAAAATCAATGTTTTATCACCTGAACCAAATGAGAGGTTATAACCCGTTGAGGTATCACTGCCAGCAAAGATTTTTTTGGATGTGCCACGCTTTTTGTAATGTTCAAAGTCTTGTTCAGTCCCTTGACGATCAGCGCCCACAATTTTGCCATTCACATCCTTCCAGGGAAAGATGACGGGGTTTTGATGCAACTTATCACCTTCACGGTAACGGCTACCTTGTACAACTGCGCCACTTTTCAATAAATTGTCAACGAACTGTGGATTGAGCTTGCGTTGATTAACTAAATAATCTTTGGCTACGTTTGTTTCTTGAGTTTTGAAGACCTTGTCATAATCAAACTTGTAACGCGGTGTGTTGTCTTCGTACAGTTTAGAGACATCAATATTTTCACCTTTGACAAAGCGCGCGTAGGCCAGTTGATTTTTAATAGCAGGACCTTTACTGTCACCATCTGATTTGCCTAATTCGTAGTAGTGGATGAAATCAACCAAATCACCTTTAACACCAGTCGAGTTCCAGACAAAACGGTTTAATTTTGTTCTAACCACCAAACTATCGTGATCAACCATGCGTAACTCAGTAGGAGTATCCGTTGTGTAAGGAATACCTTTCCAATCGCAATAGCCCCGAATTGGTAACAGTTTGAGTTGCGCACGTTCTTCCTTACTGATCGCCATGAGCTTGTCCTCCAACTTGTTTGTCAATTGGTAAGTGATTCAATTCAGCAAATGCCTGGTCAATATCATCTGTTTCCAAATTCATTTTGGCTAACAGTGATCGTCCCAATTCAGCCACAAGAGCGTCATTAAGTTGTTTGATGTCTTTTTTGATGGCCCGCTTTTCGTCTTGAATTGCCTTTGCTTGTAAATCTAGTTCATCCAAACGTGTTTGCTTTTCTTTGATTTGTTGGTCAATCGTTTTTTTAGCCATTTTGTAGCTCCCTTTTTGTTTAATATAGGGTCAATATACCAACCTTTTAAATAACCTCATAAAAGTAAATGGTTTTTCCTGAGACATCACAAACCTCCCCCAGTCCCCCTAATCATTAACTTGACAGGCGTGGTTATTACCACACCAGTAAAGTTAATTGGGGGTTCAAAAAAAGCCATCACATTCAAACGATTTTCAAACCGTTTAAATGTGATGGCTTTCCTGCCTGCTGGCTGTTATGCACCATCTATTCTTGCTTTTGTGACTACCAAAACTCTAACAAGTCAAGCAAATCTAAGGACTAAAGTCCAAAGATTTGGGGCTAAATTTGCAAGGCCAAGCACTGCGTGTCGCTACGCGAGCTTTGCAAACCCGCCCTGGCTTGTTTTAGTTTATCCGTTCACAACGCAATAAGAATAAATTGGTCACAAAACAGGCCAACAGGAGGACAAGACTATGGGCTTAGATATGTATTTACAAACAGAGAACAAGCAAACAGGTAAAGCCGTCATTATTCACTCATGGCGTAAAGCCAATCAAATTAGAGATTGGTTTGTAAGACGCTTTGACTTAGACCCTAATGACCAATTGAAGATTGCTATCACTCGTGATGACTTAGAGGCTTTAACGAGTGATATTGAACAGGTTTTGGCAAGCCATGCTTTGGCACTAGAGTTGTTACCAACAGCATCAGGGTTTTTCTTTGGTAGTACAGACTATGACGGCTATTATTTTGAAGTGTTGAGAGACACACGGCATTTTCTTCAGAAAGAATTTACTTACAACAGTGATTCAGAAAATTTGTACTATACAGAATGGTGGTGAAATATGAATATCAGAATTATTAGAATGGAGATCTACTTACAAAATTCTGTAATGGCACTCATTCCTAGCGGTGCTATTCAAGCCGTAGAACTTGTTTATCAAGCTAAAGACTATGATGAAGATGATTTAACGGCTAATGTTTGGTCAGGATTGGAAGACGAGTTATCCGAGCTAGGACTTTATTATCCCGTCAACAACAATTGGGTACACCATCAACATCTAAATGAGAAATTTGATAGATTAACAATTGGCTATGTCGCAGACAACAACATCACGGTCACAAACGAAATTCTAGTAAATCATATTCACGGCAGTATTGATGGTGATGAAAGACCAGATTGGATGTAAAGGAGACACTATGGCATGGTATGAACCTCATCAAGACTTGATAACTGACTATATGATGATTGAACAAAATATTTCAATAACTGCAGAATTACTGAGCTGGCGGGATTGCGACAAACAATTAAAACAAATTCGCTTGCAGGCGTATCGTAATGACTACAATGACGGTGACTATGACTATTTCTTCTCATTGCGGTTTGCAGAATATCCATTATCCAATCTTGTTTTTAATAAAGATGTGACGGAACTAGTATGTGGCAACCCCAAAGCCAGTGCAGCAACCATTCGTAAAAAGTTGTTTAAAATCATGAATGCATGGTGGCTAAACAGCCCAGACTATCACTCACCAAAATCAGACAAGGAGCAACAAAATGACAGAAACTAACCCATTTGAAATTGTAAATAAGCTAATCACTACCAATGGTGTGGTGATTGCAACCCTAAAAAATGGTGATGAGATAACCGTGGCTAGTAATGGTCTTGCGAGACATAACGGAACTTACTTCAAAGATTATGGAGACATTCTAGCGAGTGTTTCAATTGATACAATTCTTGACGCTATTGTTCAGTCAATATCTCAATAAAAAAAGCCATGACTATTTTTTAGTCATAGCCCTTCCCCCAGTCCCCCTGATCATTAACTTGACAGGCGTGGTTGATACCACACCAGTAAAGTTAATTGGGGGTTCAAAAGGCTCACTTCCGTTCGCATCGCACCAAATTGTTCTGTTTGCTCTGTGCCGTTTTCACAATCGCATGATAAAGAGTCTGTAAGGCGCAAGCGCCAAACAGTCTCTACAAAGCAACACAAGGACGTGGCAAGTTGCTGCGCAATCCTTGTGTTTCTTTGGTTATCATGCCAATTGTTACCCGTCACGACGCAACCAGCTCAATTGGAGCGATTGCCAACAGGAAAAAGTTTTGGAAAGGTTTATTTCTTATGGAAGTTTATTATCAACTTATTCGCAACAGCGGTCATACCGTGCGTTATGCCTCAACTGATAAGCAAGTTGTTCTCACGCATGGCTATCCAATTTATTTACAAATCTATGGCGCTAATCGTTCTACAGATTATATTTTGAAAGACACGTTTGCCTTTTTAGACACCCAATACGGCAACAATATTAAATTAGTCAATGTTGATGAACTGGAGAAAAAATAATGACAAAGCAATTCTATGATGATTTTAGCAAATTACCAATCGCCAAAATGGCACAATCAATCGCTGACATGACTTATTTGTTCAATGAGACCAAAGTGCCAACTAGTCACTATAAAGCGCAATTAAGTAAAGGCTTTGAAGAAATGGTTGAAGCAAGCGTTAGTGTTTCATTAGTCAACACCATTTTCAACACTTTGCAAGCTTTGCAAAAAGAAAGCCCAAAGTTATTTTATCAAGCTATGCTCTGCCTTGATACCAAAGTAAAGCCTAGCAGTATTACCCCCAGTCAATATCAAGCAATGGAATTTACTTGGTCACAATTTGAATTGAACAAAAAGAAAAATATCCTTGATAAGGACTTTATCCAAATGTTCAATCAAGTTGAAGAAAATGGACTGACCTATTACACGCAAAACCAACAGGAGACAGATGACAATGAATGATGAAGTGATTGAAAATATAGCAATACGTTACTTTTCTTGGTCTGATAAACAACCTCTGGGTGGCTCAGAAATACTGGTAAGCGAAAATCAAAGCAATAGTTCTGGCGAAATTGATTTATCAGATGATGAAGCACTGCGATTAAGCGCATTTATTATGGAAGAATTGGCTGAGGTTACCCTAAGAACCACAATTTAAGGAGAATAATACGGCAATCGTCAACGTTAAATACATGGAAACATTGGTTAGAACAGTGGTAGTTAATGTCCCTGATACACTCACAGATGAGCAGAAACTGACACAAGCTGTTGAAATTGGTAAACGTCACTATTTTGATGAAAAAGTGATTTTAGGGGCAGATGATTTAGATTTACGTGAAATCAGTGCGGAGTACAAACAAGAGACAACAGATTACGAGGAATTTTAATCACAAATAGGAGCGTGGCAATATGGGGACATTTGTTTTTAAATTATTTGTGTTAATCATTTTATTGGTTTACATACTCTATTACATAGTTGGTGTGATTATGATTGCACATGAAGATGATGAGCGGTAAAAATTTTTTGCCGTGCTCCCCAGACCCGCAAGCGGGATCAAACACGCTACGCTTGTCCTGCCAAGCTCTTGGGTGCCACTTCGCTTTGAGTCAAACATTGTGCCACAACCAGTGACTTGTAAGCTGTGGTGGTGATACCACAGCAACAAGCACTAGCCCAGAATAAAAGGGCTTCGTAAATTCGCTACGCTCACCCTTGTATTCTGCGCTGCTTGTGTCCCCATGTTCTTCGTCAAAACGAAATAACACACCAATCACAGGCAGGGCCGACAGGAAATGGTTTCTGCCTGGTGCGTACATAATCAAGGAGAACTACTATGAATCGAATTACCAAAGTTATCACTACTATTGCCGCAACAATTATCAGTTTGGATATTTTACTAATGGTCATCAATGGCACGATGCTGTATGTCTTACTCACCCTGGCTGGCTTTTATGTCTTAGCATGTTTGGCTTTTAAGCAGTCCGCTTATAAAGCGACGCGTAGCTGGATCGATACTGGTCACCTGCCCCATAAGGAGAAAACTCATGTCAAAACTCACAACTAAAACATTGTCTAACACTACTAATGCTAACGTGTTAGTCATTTTAAAAAGCAACGGTCAATATATCTATCCAGGTTTAGCACAAGAAATCTTTGACGATGTTATTTTTAGTCCGCGCATTTTAAAGCGGCTGCAACGCCTTTTTGTTGACCACCCGGATGGTCTGAGTGAATCAGGTCATGACTGGTATTTTGGTTATCTGGTCTGTGCTTATACGCAAACGCATTTTGGTATTAAGAATTTATTGAACTATCCCTCAGTGACAAAGGAGCTCTTTTCACTTTGTCTCAAACAACTCTCTAATTAGGAGGAACCTAGCATGTTAATCTTTTGTTTATGTTTATTAGCAATGTTTCTGTTTTGGCTATTTGGCCACATCATGGGCACCATCCTGTATTTGAGTATCCTATTTGTTGGTCATTTCATTTCATATTGGTACTTTTATTTATCACTTATTATTTTGATAAGTCTGGCTATTGTTTTTGGCATCAAAAGTATCTTAGCGATGCTGGTGCTAATTATTCTCATTCTTTCACTTGTATTAGCACTAATGATATATTGGCCGCGTCATCACAATTCATAACAAAATAAAAAGCCCTGAATAATCAGAGCTTTTACCGAACTATAACATTCGGTATCCAATGGTTAAGCGCGTTGTAAATGCCACTGGTATCATTTACGTTTATCATTACAGCATGAATTCTTAGTCTTCATGAAAGCGCTTTTTTGATTTGGTTTCGCTTTGAACAATTAGTTCGTCGACATCTAACTGATATTTCTCACTCAAAATCAAAACCCGGTCTAAAACATCGGCTAATTCTTCTTTGAGATGCTCATCAAGCTCCGTAGGTGTTTGTGATGTTTCACCGGGATGATCACGCCCCAGTTCAATGGCTCGCACTGTTTGTGCCAGCTCACCAACTTCTTCCATCAAAAAATTGAGTCGGATAAAGGGTGAATACTGATACCATTCACGTTGTTGGCAGATTGCAAGAAATAACTTGAACGAATTTAGTGACGTAGATTAAGTAAGAAGATCTCGATTG
>NZ_BMWM01000027.1 GCF_014651235.1 Leuconostoc lactis KCTC 3528 = DSM 20202
ACACCAATCGAGATCTTCTTACTTAATCTACGTCACTAAATTCGTTCAAGTTATTTCTTGCAATCTGCCAAATAAAAAAGACCCAACCAGAATTTAATCTAGTTGGGTGGTTTTGTGTTATTCAGTTTTCTTATCTTCGGTTTTACCAAATCCGTTAGCAAAACCATCAATAATAGATATGATTGACTTCGTGGCTGTTTCGTTCAAGCCGGTTGATGCGAAACCAGCCCACACTCCGAGTACAACATCTTGTACAAGTTTGGTGTCATGTGTGTAGAATGATAAGCCAGTCGCGATCAACGCACCGACAACTACTGCGATCAGTGGCAAGAGATGATTAGCAACCTTAGTTGGCTTTAAAACTTGTACCACTAGCCAAGTTACTAGCAAAATTGCGATATTAGCATCTACGTTAAATGTCATTTTATCTCCTTATTTGATTGTTGCGAATGACTTCATCATCCAAACGGGTTCACCATTCATTTGCACTTCAACTGCCGTAGCTGTTTGGCTTAGCACCTTATACTTGCCGTCAAGCGTAAAGTATTCCATACGTCCGTTGTTCCCTTGAATGTATTGATTACGTAGCTTGTGACCGTATTTATCAGTCAAAGTAATAGCGCCGACAGGCATATAGTTGTTGTAGTCAATGACCGGAATACCCATGTCTTTGTTGACACCATAATACTTGCCCTGCCACTTCTTCCAAACATCAGCCACATAAACGCCGCTAAATGTCGCATATTGCGTCTTATCAGCGGTTGCTGCTGGTTGTTCATCAGTTGGGCGGTTAGTTGGCTTAGCTACTTCTTCCGCTGGTGTGTTGTTATCCAACGAACCCACAACCATAACGTTACCGTCAACACCAAAGTGATTATCAGCATATTGCCAAATCTTGACGTTGCTCATATTTGGGAAGTATTGCATAGGTGGCATTGCTTGATGTGCTGTCGTGAGATACCAAGCAATCCACAAAGCATTTGGATAACGTGCATTTACTCTTGATAAGTCAATGTGAGCATTCACATAATAAGTACCAGAATAAAGCATTGGTTTATAACCAGCTGCGTAAATCGCGTCCATGAACGTCAAAATAGCTGTGGTGTTGTTAGCCTTGTTAGCACCAGCACCTGCTTCATAATCCAAAGCAATGTAACTGCCCTTAGCAAGTCCTGCATTTTGTGCGTCTTGTACAGCTAGTTGTGCATGATAACTTGCCTCACTCACTGAATCACCAAACTCGCCCCAGAAATAGCCACCGGTTTGCATACCAACGGCATCAGCGTTATGAATTTGTGCGTAGGCTTTAGGATTGACGTAATGGCTACCCTCACCACCGCCACGTCCGCCTAACTTAACCATAGTGAACTTATCGCCATAACTCTTAAACTGGCTGAAATAGCTTGTTGTTGTGCCTTGATAACTGGCAACGTCAATACCTAATGTATTGGCTGATGCGCCTGAAATCGTGACAACTAAAAAGGCAACTGCTCCAATAGAAGCAATCACCCATCGTTTTAATTTATTCAATTTTCATACCTCCCCGTGGCTAGGCATTACGCTTAGCTTCGTGTTCTACTTATCGTTTTTATTAAACAACGTGTGGATCTGTTCACCGTGAGTAGCCAAAGTAACATCATGTTGACTAAGATGTTTACTAATCTCATCAATTTCAGTCTGACTTTTCGACAGCGCTGTGTTTAATGTTCCAAAGTTTCCGTTTAATTCACTGATTTGCGCGCTCAACGGATTAACTATCCAAACCTTTACAACCGCCGTCAAAACAGTAACTACTGTACTACCCACCGCTATCCACCCTAAAACGTCATGTGGGAATTCCATATTATACCTCCGTTGTTTTCGCCGGAGCTTCTGCGATAAGCGCTTGAATTTTCTTCTTAGCTGCTGCCTTGATGTCATCTTCTGATGATGTCAAACTAATACCGTCTTCTGGTGTCACCTGCAAATTACCATTCAAGCTATTTGGAAATGTGCCTGCATTAAATGAAACTGACGCGTACTTCAATGTCAACTTACCGTCAACGAAACTAAATTGTAAATCTCCAACTGTCATATTCATGATTATTTCTCCTCTTCTAATGCGCTTAACAAAATATCGTATGCTTCTGCGTCTTGATTGCTCAACTCTTTGTCATAGCTTTCAAGCGCAGTTTTTAAACGGTTAAACTGGTCTTGTGTGGTTTCTGTAAACACCGCTGACTCTTCGTGAAGCTCCAACATAGCTTTGTTGAAAGCCGCTTTATCATCTTGTCGCTCCTTGTCGAACTTAACTGCACCGTCTTGTAAAACCTCACCGCCATACTCTTTCACCAAATCAGACTCATCTGATTGCATCTCTTGAAACGCTTCTGCAATGGATTTATTTAGCTTCGTTCTGGCTCGTGATACAGCACCCACAAGGCTTGCACCGTTCAAAAAGTTATACACCTTGATTAAATCTTGTTTCTTAATATTCATATTGCTCTCCTTTTTATAGATCAATAGCTATAGATTTCTCGACAGTTCCATCGCTTCTTATGGAAGTGGGTATGCGTACAGTGCGTCCTACTAGTATTGAAAAGAAACCTCCTGCTTTAGCCCCGTTCACATTCCCTACATACAAATCATCCAAAATAGTTACACCTTGGTTAAACACGGGCATCAACTTGGTATCGGGTACCACCATTATTGATACGTGACCCGCATTAGTTGTGTTACCAAATTCAAGGTTATTAGCACCTGGTGACTTAATAGCAAAGTAATCGAACCCAACTCCGTTTTCTTTCCCTGTTCTTATTTCCATACCGTGAGCCGCAACTTGACCTGACTTACCTTTTATTGTGTCTGTACCATAATGGGCAATAGCGTAACCGTATCGTGAATCCGTGGTCTCAAAAGTTATTCCAGTTTTATCAAAAATCGTATCAAATCCATTTGCACTGAAACCCCCGATTTGCATACCATCCGAGGTAATTGATGTTGACTGATATTTACCGTTCCAATTAGACTGAATGAAGTTAGAAACATCTCCGGTAAGACTGTGTACGTCAAGGTTAATGATGTTGACTTTTGTTGCGTTCAATGTACCAGCGGTGATGTTTGTTGCATTGACTTTAACAGCGTCGACCTGCTTAGCCCAAAAATTACCGTCAACCGTTGTATCGGCTGTGATCGCTAAATTCTTACCAGCAATTTGAACACCAGAACTATCTTGATTGATTAAACTAATAATCTTGCCGTTGTTGTCTGTGATAGCTGAACTTATCTGTGTCGCCGTCTGTTTCTGAATACTTGAAGCTAACGTGCTACCTGTGATGATAGACGTTTTACTCAAAGCTGTTTGGAAGTCGGATGAGATGTTACCACTTGAATCACGCACGAAGTTAGATATGCCATCTGCGGTGCGTTTCACTTGTGAAACAGCTTCGGTTAGCTCACCAGTTTTCTTGTCATAATCTGTTTTAGAAACTTTTTCCGTGATGGAGTTAGCAGTTCGTTCTATACTGCTTTCAGCTGCTTCAACTCGTTTATCATTGCTTTTCTGATAATCACCAATGGTGCGTAAAGACTTATCTGCGGTGTCTTTGGCTTCATTTATGTTGCGTAATAATTCACCAGTCTTTTGGTCATAAACTGTTTTAGAAACTTTTTCAGTGATAGCGTCAGCATTGGCTTTTATATCAGCCTGTGCTTTGGTGATTATACCATCTGCACTTGTTAATTTACTAACTGCAGTTGATGCTTCATCAGCAGTTAGTTTTACTTTTGCTACGGTACTATCTACATCTTCAGGAGCTGGAACATGGTCAGTTGGCATTGTTCCTTTTTCAAGTTGAATGTTATCAACAACTTTCCAGCCGGCTGCGGAATCGGTTTTTACGAACCCAAATCGCAGTTTAGCTATCGCGGTGTCTTTTGATAATGAAAAAGTATTGAAAAATCTTTTCCATGTTTGTTGACCACCTGCCACAACATGATTCTGATGTGCCATCATTAGACTTCCGCCTAGAGCATTTCCTGTATCGTCATACATATAATCAGAAGCTTGTCCGTTAGCCGTTCCAGATGTCGAATAATAATAACTAATTGTCCACTTCTCATTAGCTAATATTTTAACCGGTGTGTCCAATGTATACATAACGTATTTATCGGATCCGCTAGCTGAATTGCCGTCATAGTAATAACCCATATATTTTCCAAATGGTTCTGGAAGTGTATTGGTTTTTGATACAACATTCATTCCTCTGCCGTTTCCGCTTTCAAAACCACTATCGACTATATAATTCCTACCGCCGATAGCAAGATTATTAACCTTAGTAACAGTGGCGTCAAAACCATCAGCCCTCTGTTGTAACGTACTGATTGAGCCCTTAGCCTTACCTAAGTCCGTCTGTAAGTTACTTACTGTTGTCTTAGTCCCATTGGCATCACTTTCAATGGTGGTCATACGGGCATCTTGCTTGGTGTTGTCAGACTTGATGGCCACAATGTCTTGCTTACTGGTGTTGGCCGTGGCTGTAGTCGTGTTGAGGTCTGTCTGTAATTGACCTGTCTTGGCGTCATAAACCGTCTGACTAACTTTGGTAGCAATTGCATTGGTATTAACCACAATATCCGCTTGAGCCTTAGCAACTTTGCCGTCATTTGTGGTCTTGTAAGTGCTAAATGATGAGCTTAGGCCATCAACTGTAGTAGAGATTGTAGCAATCTTGCCATCTTGGGCACCATTAGCATCTTGGATGTCGCTAATATCTTGCTTAGTGCCTGATACATCCGTTTTGATAGTGTTAATCTTAGTAGATTGTTTACCCTGCTCTGTCTGGATATCACTAATTGACTGCTTGGTACCTGATACATCACTAGTAAGGGTGTTAATCTTGGTATCTTGACTAGTATTAGTAGACTTAATGGCTACAATATCGGTAGAGGCTTGGTCTGCTGTTTGCTTAACAGCCGTGTACTTACTATCTAGGTCGCCTGTCTTTGTGTTGTAGTCAGTCTGTGAGACTTTTGTGGCTACTAAACCAAGTGCCTGAGTGGCATCTGATTGTGCTTTAGTCACCTTGCCATCATTTGTAGCTTGATACTGTGTCAATGACTGGCTAATAACGTTGTCTTTAGTCGTATAGTCTAAGACAATATCTTCAGGGGCTTGGGTGTAATCTGTGGCTTTTGTCCCCTGTTCTAATTTAGGTAGCTTGATATACACGTCAAGGGCTACGGTTGTGGCATCAAAGTAAAGGACAATGTTACTAGCTGTTGTTCTAGTTCCTGTTACCGTTACCCGTGTCCAGTCAGTTGGTACGTTACCAGTTTGGCCTTTAATAACTGAGTTTTCTATACCGACTTGCTTAAACACACCCGTACCCTTGATGTCAAAGCCCATAGCCCAAGGCTGTCCTACTGGGATAGCTGTGCTGGTATTGTTGGCAACATTAAAGTAAATACCCTTGTTGATACCACTTCCTGCTGGGGACATGATGTGGAACATATTAGTAGTGCTATCAAAGGCCTCTTTTGCGTTAGTCCCACCATTACTCGATACGGGCCAAAGTGTCTTAGAGTTAAGCAACAGGTTACGCCCGCCCACTTGTAAAGCATCTAACGCTGATTGTGCATCCGTCTTAGCTTGGTTAATAGCGCCTGTAGACTTAGCATCTAAATCAGTAATAGCTTTTTGGCGGTCTGTTACTTCCTTAGCAACTGCACCATTAGCTGTAGCAATTGCATCTGTCTTAGCCTGTGTAGCGTAACCTTGTGCTTTTGTGTCTAGGTCTGATACTGCCTTGGTACGGTCTGTTACTTCCTTGTTAATGCTTTTCGTTAAGTCTGTTTTAGCATCAGACAAGGCGTTCTGCGCTCGACTGAATAGAGATGCTGCTTCACTCTTAGCATTTGCCTCTGCTGTACTAGCTAGTGAAGCAGCCTGTGACTTTGCTGTTGCAATATCACTTGACAGACCCTGCTTCACTTCGTCAACGTGTGATTTTGCTTGTGAGACCGCGTCAGTGACAGCTTTAGCTATATCATCAGCGGTGGCCGGTGAAGCAAGCAACTCCCATATATTGCCATTCCAGCGGTATATTTCAGTCCC
This sequence comes from Leuconostoc lactis KCTC 3528 = DSM 20202, assembly GCF_014651235.1. Taxonomy (GTDB): domain Bacteria; phylum Bacillota; class Bacilli; order Lactobacillales; family Lactobacillaceae; genus Leuconostoc; species Leuconostoc lactis. The sequence continues at coordinate 6,095 of NZ_BMWM01000027.1, forward strand.
GCCATCTGGCAACTCTTTGAAGAATACATCTCCAACCTTGGGATTAGCAGGCTCTGTGTTACCAAACGTTGTGCTAGGTCTACCAATCTGGTTAATCGTCCACTGTGTTTGACTACTAGTAGTGTCTGCAACAGCATTCAAACTGTTGAGTTGTGAAGTGATACTATTTGAACTTAAATCATCACCAAGTGACAATTCTGTTTGGTCTGGTGATAACAGATCATACTTAACTTCAAACACGCGTGTCTTATAACTCAAGTCTCTATCGCCGTGCATGATTAAGACTGTGTCACCAAGTGATAGCCCACCAACATCAGCAACCGTAGCCGAATACTGAATTTGTGGGTGATTAACAGATTGAAGGGTTTTGTATGCTGAATTGATTAGAACATTGACATCATCAATATCATCATACGTTTGTAGTAACAGCCTAGCATTACCGTTAATCTGTCCCCATTCAGCCGTAGCGTCTGGGTCTGATAGAACGATTGAGCCTTTTGGCTTATCTAATGGATTACCTGCGGACTTTTTCCATTCAACGTCAGCAATGTTAATTCTGCGACCATAGCCATCAGGTGTATCAGCTTCTCCGTTGTCAATCTCTTCACCTTTACCACGAGGCAAGATAGCCGTGTATATACCTGAAGTATCGCTTTGACGTTCAACTGTTAGTAAGTTTGAACCACTTGCAAATACCTTTGAGGTATCTGCTCCCTGACGTGCTAGATAGTCCATATAACGCCCGCTAATGGCGTTTCCTTGTATCTCAATATAAAATACAATCTCACCGCCTAGCAGGTCTACAACTTTGCTGATGGCGCTTAATCTGTCAACGTAATAGAAATTAGTTGTCGCTGTGCCAGAAACGTTGACGTTGTTCAGCTCCCAATTTGAACCATCGAGTGCAATTTTCATCAGATTCAATGCACTCTGATTTTGTGGGCGCTTATCTTCAATATAACCATCAGTAGCCAACTCTTGATAAGCCAACTCATAGGCTGAATAGTCGATTGTTTCTGTGTTATCAACACGTTCGGTCAAACGCAACATAATAAACTTGCTGTCGTTTAATGGGTGCGGTGTCGCCACATACTTTGAACCGCTTGGCAACGCCTTGCTTGCAGGTAGTGAGAACTCAAACGTTGTTGCCGTGTTAATTTTAAAGTTTAGATGTGCTGCTGTGAAATCATCATTGGTCAGCACTTTTATAATTGCTTGTTTTTTATCAAAAATATAAATCATAGTGCTTTCACCCGATATGACAACACGATTGAGCTTGCCTGTGTACTAGTAATTTTCGTACCATTTTTAATCTTGGCTTCAAAAATATCACTGTTGTTGATGTCGATTGTTGCATTAACTGACTTTTTAACATTGGTGCTTGGTGTAAATTCCGTGACCGTCTTTTTTGTATAGTCAATTGTGTATACATTAGCCGCTTTGAACGATCCAACCAATGTCAACGTGTAACTGTCAACCGTTAGAACGATTTTAGAGACGTCCGCCTTGTTGGTTAAGACAATCGTGTCAAAGCCTTGTGCAAAGCTTAAAGACGTGTCATAAACGGTGATAGACGTTGTACCAGACGCACTCTTTGTAGCGCCGTACTTGTATGGATCTGACATTGTTATCTCAAACACACCGGTCGTTGATAATTGACCTGCATTATCCAAGTTGTTAGCAGTTACAGTGCCATATCTTGTGTAATTAGGTTCATCTGCAAAATTAAAAGCGACTTCATTGCCTTGTAGATACTTGTTTAAGGTATCGTTTAAGGTGTTGAAATCGCTATTTGTTTTAGCTGAAACCATATACTTCACGCTAATTTTGTTTGATTCTATCCTTGATGATAAAAATAAGTCGCCGTCTGCTAGTCCATTAGCTGTGGATAATGACCTTGTGAAGCTTGACCGTCCCTCAACGTTGAGAGTTTGATAGCCCACTAACTCACTATCCAATTTATGACCGTTGAACGTGATAGATTCACTTGGCAATGAAACTGACGAAGTCCCAACAGTCAGGTCTGTAAATTCATATAAGCTCAATGTGTGTCCTCCTTTCTGTTATAGTTGAACACTATTATTTCTTTTTAATAGCGCCGTTTTGCCTTGTTGATTGTTAATGTCATCAACATAAGCAGTGTAACCATGTTTATCAAATCCGATTGTGATATTAGCTGGTTGTGTCGTACTTGTATGATCTAATGTCATCACGCTTGAGTACGAACCACCAATATTATTGTTCAAAGCATTGATTGGGTCTCCAATGGCATTTGTTGCTAGATTTCCAACGCTTGTTGCTGCGTCTAAAATACTGCCAGCCATACCACTGACGTTTTTCTGTACTGTTTTGAAGTTATCGACCAGTCCAGCGTTCAAACCATTCATAATTGCGTTACCAGCTGGGATAAGTAACTTACGGTCATAACTGATTGGACCTTTATGTTGCCTTATCCATGAAGCGATACCACCAACAAACGACTGAACAGCGCCGTAAGCAGAACGTAATCCGCCTAAGAAGCCGTTCATAATAGCATTACCAGCTCCAAACAGACTAATTCTCATTATTCCATTGAGTACAGAATTACCAGCACCACTCCCTGCACCGTTTGCGCCACCATATCCGCTGACTATTCCTCTGATGAAAGTGGAAATAAGTTGTCCACCAGAACCGGCAACTTTTCCAAGTGCATATCCAACCCCATAAACAAATTTCATAACCGCTTGAACAGCTATATCGGTGATTTTAGGTATCGCATTAACAATACCTAAAATAAACTTTCCTAAAAGATTAACGCCTGCGTTTATAATTTTTCCTAAGTTGTTGGCAACTGAACCAATAAATGTGACGATCAAATTGACAACTACCGGTACTATTTTGGGGATTATATTTGAAATAGCGCTGATAAATGAAAGTATCAGATTCACTCCCGAATCGACAATTCGTGGCATGTTTTTTGCAACTGTGTCTAATATCGTTGTAATAAGAGTAACAACTGCTGGTATAACTTTCGGTACTGCCAAAGCTAGTCCAGAAACAATTGCCACAACCAAGTCAATACCGCTTTGTATTAGTGATGGCAGATTTTGAGCGACGGTTTCCATAAATGTTGCTAACATATTCATAACGGATGGCACCACCTGTGGAATAGCTTGTGTAATACCTGTAACTATGGCAACAATAACCGCCACACCTGCCGAAATCAATTGTGGCAATCTCGACGAAATTACCAATAGTATAGAAGTAACCATGTTTAGAAACTGATTAACAATGACAGGCGCTTTACTCATGATGGTTGATAAAAATCCCTCAACCATTTTTGCGAATCCAACTCCCACAGCTTCCATTGTTGTTGATATTGTTTTAGCGCTAACATTTGTGTTATTAAGCGCTGTTATAAGTGTTGCCAATCCTAATGAAGCAATACCAATTCCCACACCAATAGCTAATATAGCGGCACCAAACACAGCAATACCGACAGCACTAGCTGTTAATATAGGACCCAATAAAGCAAATACAGCAGCCAGTGCACCGATAACTACACCAAACGTAATCATTGTGGCTTGTCCTTGTTTACCTGTTGAAGCCAGAGCTGTAAACGCTAAAGCGGAGGCAGTTATACCACCTAACAGAACTCCAATACCAACTGCACCTGCGGTTAAACCTCTGCCAAATAGCGCGAATACCGCTGCCAGAGAACCAACGACCACACCAAATGTTTTCATAGTTGATGTCCCTTGTTCGCCTTGACTGGATAACTTAGATAATCCGTATGCTAAGACACCTAGTCCACCAGCTGCAATACCTATACCGGCACCAACCTCAAGAACTTTTGTAGCAAAACTTGAGAACGGTTTTTTTGCAGAACCAGCTGCATCGGCCGCTATCTTCGTTTTGTTTCCAAAAGGTAATATGTTCGATAACAATGAACCAAACACGCCCGTCAGTTTTTTTGCAGGTGATAATATAAGGCCTAAAATTTTAGGCATCATCTTCAATCCAATTGGAACTGATAATAATGCCGCAACTCCGAAAGCCGCCTGTAATCCCCTTCCAACGTTTGAACCCTTTCCGCCGATCTTGCCAAGTTCATCATAAACATTTTTGACACCGTCATAGAGTAGTTTTGCCGCGTCATAAGCACCTTTTAGGGAAACTTTTAAAATATCCCAAGACTTGGCAGCCGCACCACTATTAGATACTTTAACGGCTAATTTTCCAAAGATGTCAACAGCATTTGTAGCTACGTGCAAAATAGAATCCAGCACGTTGTGTATTGATGTAAATACCTTAACCCAGTTGACGCTATTTATGGCATTGGCAAGTTTATTACCAAAAGCCTCACCAACTGCTTGCATTACATTTGAAACAGTATCACCAAATGTTTTAATGCCATTGCTTGATTTTTTGGTTGCGGGGTTAAATACCTTATTGAAGGCGTCTCCAATTTTTTGAATCGCGTCTCTAAAAGGTTTTGAATATTTGTAGGCAAGGGATAACGCACTCGCCAATGCCCCTATTGCCAATAAGGCAAGACCTAGCGGGCTTATAAACAATGCCTTTAATGCTGTTCCAACGGTGCTCATAACACTTCCAATTTTTGTGGCAGCCGTTAGGAATGTTCCGGTAGCCAATGTTGCAGCGCCGATAACTGGTGTTAATCCCATTATTGTCCGAATACTATTACCAAAAGCACTCTTGGTGGTCGTAGCCCACTCTAATGCATTATTAATCATGTCTATGATTGAACCGATTACGCCAGCACTACCAGCCATAGCAGCGTTTCTTAAAGCTTCCCAGTTACCACCGACTTGTTCAATACTTGAACCCAAGTTTTTCTGCATTTCTGTTGCTTGTTCTTGCAAAAAATTTGTCGCCGTTTGCGTGCTTGATGACGCTTTGTTCATCTGGTCTGTAAATGCACTCCAACTTGTTGTGGCATTTCCTGTTGTGTCTTTAACAGACTTCATCAATGGCAAAATAGCAGCCATTCCAGATGTTCCAAACATTGTTTTAAGTGCAGCAGCTTTTTCTGATGAAGTCATATTTGACATTGAATCAGATAATTCATTCAAAATAGTTGGTAGAGGTTTCATGTTTCCTTGTGCGTCAGTCATTGAAACGCCCAAATCGTCCATGACGGCCTTACCCATCTTAGATGGCGCTTGCATAAGCAACAACGCGTGGTTAAGGTCTTGTGACGCCTGTGCTGCACTAAAACCTTTGTTAGTAAGCAATCCAATAGCTGTTGACGTTGTTTCCATGTCGATGCCAGCGTTTGAAGCAGTACCACCAATAGTAGCCAACGCCTGTTGCATGTCTTCGATTGAAGCGTTAGACAAGTTGGCGGTTTGTGTCAAAATGGCAGCTGCTCTTTGAGGGCTTTTTAATGAATCTCCCCAAATATTCATAGATTGCTGTACAACACTTGCTGTCGTTTGCAAATCAGCTCCAGCAGCCGTAGCAGCTTCAGCAATAGCTGGAAATTCTTTCTTAATTGTGCTAATTGAAGCACCATCACGCGCCATTGCAACCATAGCGTCTGCGGCATCTTGTGCGCTTATGGGTAAAACTGCACCCATGTGGTTGGCTACATCAGCTAATCCTTGAATATCTTTTGAAGTACCACCTGCAATAACAGCAGCTTTGTTCAAGGAAGATTGAAAGTCTCCAAAACTCTCGACGCTTTTTATTCCAATAGCGGTAACGGCCGCTCCGGCAATGGCCATGAATTTACCAACGTTCTCAAGAGATTGTTTTGATTTTCTTTCAAAATCAGACGCAGCTTGAGCTGCCTTTCCAAACGTTGAACTCAAATTCTTATCAACCGCAGATAACGTAGCTTGCACTGAATAACTTTCCATTTATTGTCCTCCTTTCCTCTTTTGTTTTAATTCTTGCAGCTTTGCGAAACGCTGTTGAATAAGCGCCTCTTCTTCTCGTTTACGTGTCAATTCTGAAGTATAATCACTCTCGAAACTTGCACGTATTTCATCTTCTTGTTCTGCTGTATTGTAGAAATCACTAAACTTTTGATAACGCGGCTTAGGGTGCTTGTCACTCCCTTTTGTAGCCTGTACAGTTTGGTTATACCAAGCGTGTAAAGCTATGTCTTCACGTCTCAAAGCCTGTTTAATAGCGTATGCTTCCATAGCTAGTTGATAATCAGGCAACGTCATAGTCTCGATTTCGTACATTTGATACACAGAAAAGCCTAGACGAGTGAGGCTGTTCAATACAATTTCATGATATGTTTGCTCACTAGTTTTGTATTCTCCTGTGTCCTCACCATCTAGGCTTGTGCGTTTTTTAAAGCCACCTTGATTGCATTGGCTGCTGACATTTCTTTAGTTACATCATCAAACAGCTTTTCAAGGTCACCATCATAGTCATCAATAAAGTTATCGACATCATCTTGTGATGGCCGGAATGCTTTGTTGGTTGAAGCAGCTGAATAAATAACATCTGCCAATACGGCTGGGTCTGCTGTGTTAAGTGCTGGGATAGACTTTGTAAGTCCCATACCAAATGAAGCACCATTCACGTCCAGACCTGCCACCTTATCCAATTCACGAACAAACTTCACGCCAAACTTCAATTCTACTTCTTTATTGTTGATTTTAACTTGCATAATTTCTCCTTTTATCGTCTCACTTCAATCGTCTCTGTCCTTGTGTTATTTAATCAATGTCCTACGGCTGCTATACTGCAGTTGACGTAACGGACGGAGCGCCATTCACGCCGCCGTCAGTCTCTTTAACCCAAGCTTTACCGCCATTGGTTTCTTTAAGACCGGTACCTGCAACTTTATCCAAGCCGCGGAATACATAGTCAACGTCACTTGACTGTTGTTCTGTTAGTGCAGTCCAGCCGCGCTTTGGTGTACCGTCAACAGAGAATGTAACATCACGAGTTGAGTTATCATCAGCATCGTTGTCATTGCTGTCTTCTGATACAGATGCTTGTACATACCATGAGAAATACTTGCCATCTGCACTCTTGCGGTCTTTGTGTACGATCCAAAATTCCATCTTGTCGCCATCTAGCAAACTGTCATAGAATGCGTCAGCAATCGCTGATGTGTTGTTAATAAACTCAATCTCAAGGTCTGTTGAAACACTTGATTGTGTATTAACGTTGCCATCTTTAGTCACGGTTGAGTCACTGTCTCGTGATGGGTCAAATGACAATGATGTTTGCCATGGGATAAGGTCGGCTGGCTTTTTTGCAGCGTCACTCAATTTACGTGCGAACGCTACTGCGTTGACACCTTTTAATGTTGATAATGTCATTAAATAATCTCCTTTAATCTACTGTAAATTCTAGTTGTATGTTAGCGCGCTGATACGTTGTATTTGGCACTGATGTATCAATAGACATCTGCATGTTTTGTTGGTTTGCTTGACCATAGAACGTGTAGCTGTCGGTTTTAATATATCCAATCGCCAGATTGTAAATGTAATCAGCTATTTCACTAACTTTTTTGCGTTGTTTCTTACTGCCCCACACGTCGATTGTTAAGAACACATGGTCATTGCGTGAATACTTAGTTGTCGCACTGGTTTGTTGTGTGTTACCAATCACCACAATTGGATAATCAACTGGTTCATCTTCAAGCGGTAAATAATCATAGACATTGTAGCCGTCACTCTGTAACAAGTCGTAGTAAGTATCGAACAGTATTTTTTGTGGACTAATCATTTGAGTAACTTCTCCAAATCTGACTTAAATACCGTCTTTTGTTTATTGAACACAGGTTTTAACAATGGTTCAGCAGCCATGAAACGAGTTCCTAATTCGGTATATTGGTTATACTCCATACCTAAGCCAGTTACACCGCTCATACCGTTATCATTGAATGAAACACCAATGCTTTTCTTGGTGTCTCCGGTTGAATAACCCTTTGTAAATACGCTTGAAGCATTAGACATCGCCTGTTGTTGCATTTGTGTGGTGTTACGTTTGACAACGCTCTTGATGTCACCAGCTGATGCACGAGATAACAGCGCTTTACTTAACTTATCAACGCCAGTAACAGAAAAACTTATATTACTCATTCATCTCACCTACAATCAACGTGTTGTTCTTCAATGGTTTCCTCGTTGTAATAGGCTTATACTTCTGTTCTAAGCCGTTTACAGTGAGATACGCCCATTTATAGTCAACGTCATTTACAAGCCGTATAACAAGGTTTTTGGTGGTGATGTCGCCGAAGTCATGCACGCTTGTTTCTGTGCCTGTTTCAGTAACATTAGCTATTGCTTCACCAACCAATTCAGGCCCGCCTACATAATCACCAACCTTTGGATCATAGTGTTCTTTGCCCTCTGAATAAAATTGAATATTGTCTGGAAATCTCATGTCGCCACCTAGATAAACAAAAAACGACCTGAATTGTTATCTTTCACGCCATTTTCATCTTTCCAAGCATCAATATCGTTTGCAAATTCATCGAAATCATTTGCACTAAATGTAATGCTTTGTCCCTCTTGTGTATACGAACTCATGCCCTCGTTAGCAAGCCGATTATAGCGCTTTACAGACACTTCAAGTGCAATATAGTCTAAGACATCAGGGATAGGGACACTATCCTTTAAACCTAATTTAAATGACAATGCTTGCGTTGTGTTTTTGATAATAAGATTGAGAATATCATCACGCTTATCATCTTTGATTTGTAGCATAGTTTTTAAATCGCTAAGTTCCAAATCATCACCTCCTTAATAGCCGCCCTTTGCAGTATTGTTTATTTATTAAGCGACATCATGTGACTATTCTGTCACCGTAACAGCAACACTAGCGTCTGAAGCATTGGTTGGGTTTGCAGCAGTCACTTGCTTAGTTGCACCAACTTTAATTGTTGCTGTCTTTTGACTTAATGTAATGCCATTAGCCTCAGCCTTTTGCTACAACAACCTTTGTTGGGTCGTACAAGTAAGCTGTGTAATGTTCATCGGCAGTCAACACAGTAGTCTTGTTGATGATGTTGCGTTGATTTTCCACTTCTGGCTCGCGCTTCAAAACCAATTTCAAAGCTGGAACACTTGGGTTTACCTTAATGTAGATAGCTTGTCCTGCTGTAACCTTGTTAGATTCGATGATTTGTACGCCAAGCACTGCAAACTTAGTGCCATTTACCAAAGCATTTTGTGAAACGTCTGAACCTGTACCCTCTGCACGTGCTGCCTTGCGCAATGCTGCTGCATCTGCTGGGTTAAACAAAGCTACAACAGGTGAATCGTCTTGATCGCTATTTTTTGCAAATAGTGTCAACGCTAATTGAACACCGTCTGATGTTGCAAAAAACTTAACTGTTTGTGAAGCTGTCAATGCAGCAGCCAAGATGTCATTATCAACCTTGTTAGCGATTGCCAAGCCTAATTGTTTTGTAGATTCGCCAACAGGGTCACCATATCCAGACATTACTGCTTCATCTGTAATCTCTGTACCTTTGGCAGCTTTCTTGATAGTAACGCTCTTAGTCGTTGTACCCAGCTTATCCAATGGGATTGCTTCACCTTCTGCAACGTCTTTTGCGTCACCAATGTAAGTGAATGCTGGGAACTTCAATGTGTCACCTGAACGTCCTTGCAGTGTTTTGTCAACACTTGCCAACGGTGTGAATCGCATTGCTTGATTAAATTCGTATGACACGATTGGTGCCAATACTTCTGGATTTACCAAATCTGCTAGTTTTGTTAATGTGTTAGACATTTATTTATTCTCCTGTAATCTGTTTAAATTGTTCTGGGTTGCTCTTTGAGAAAGCAACACGTTCTGCTGCGGTCATAGCGTTAAATTCCACCTTGCCAATATCACCACTGATTTTTGTTGCGTCATTCTTTGGTGGGTCTTGACGTAGTCGGTCTTTAACACCATCGTTGATACCTTGTTGAATTGCTTGTTGCAAGCTGTCAACAACGGTTGAGATTTCATCAGCATTGCCAAGTTTAACCAACGATTCAGCTAAATCAGTAGGCAATTCACGCTCTTTCAATAGGCTTGACACGTTGACCGTTAATTCACGTTGGTTTAATTCTTTTTCACGTGCTTCAAGGTCTGCAAGGCGTTGCTTTGCCTCTTCTTCAGCCTTTTCTTTAGCGGACATTGTAGCCAACTTCTCACCCTCTGTCTTGCCTTGTTGAATTGCTTCAGCCAACTGTTTTTCAAAGTCAGCCTTTTGTTTTTCCAAGACTTTTGCAGTGTGCTTATCCATCAAGCTGTCAAGTTCACTCTGCGTTAATGTCTTAGTCTCTTCGTTTTCCGGTTGTTTTGGTTCAACTGGCTCTTTTGGTTCTGTCATGATAATTTCTCCTTTGTATTAGTCCATAAACGTTGATTAGCGCTTATATTGCCCCATGCACGATTAAACCCACACACGACACGCTAACAACCCATACACGCTATGTAACAGCCTTTTAATGTCATGCTTAGGACAAAATAAAAACACCAACTTTCGTCAGTGTTCAAGTTATTCATAATAAGCTGCTAAACTGCAGCGGCAATTGGGGTGTTGAGGGTAATGTGGCTCATGATCTATTTTGTAGATACCTTCACCTCGTAAACCACCCTCTGAAGCAGCGACACAATAACGACATGCACGTGATTCAGCCATCCACTTGACATATTCAATGTCATTTTCACGGTAGCTGTCTTTCTGCGCTTGCCCTATCACTCGTGTAAACTCTGTTCGTGCTAATCGTTCGGTGATATACCTAGCGTTGTCTTTGTATTGACCGTTTAACAAACTTCGCAAACGTCTTGCAATCACGTTAGAGTTCTGTCCTTGAATGATATTGTTAGTCAGTAACACGTCTAATTCAGCCTTTAAACTGTCTGTGTTCTGCCATATTCTTTGACTAAAGTTAGCACCATCAACCTGTGCAGCCACTATCTTAAATAGCTTAGTGTGTGACATTGGTACGACTGTTGAAGCTAGAATACCAGCCTGACGTGCCTTTTCGGCGACATACTTGTCTGATAATTCTTGTTGTAGGTCAACGTCAGTATCAACACCAGCCTTAACCAGCGATAATGCAACTTGTGATTTGAGATATTCCAGCCTGTTGATACGCATTGTAGCGTTATAGACTTTCATTCTCCTGTTCACTTCGGCTGTAAAGTCTGTTTTAGCTGCGTTTCTACCTAACTTGTCACGCAGTTTGTTAGCGTATGCCACCAACTCTTTGGCTTCACGTTCATAAGCTGCAATGTCGGAATTTTCAACAATATTACGTTCAAAGCCACGTAATTCAAGTCTTGCATATTCGGCTTCAATCTTACGCGTAATATCATCAATGGCTAAATCATACCGTCTGACAATATCATCAGTGTTCGTAGCCTTGTTCATGTATGCTTGCTCTTGTTTGAGACGGTTTTCCCAATATTTATTAGTTTGTTTCGGTCTCTGTGCCATTTGCGTCATCTGCCTTTTCTGAATCTACTTGCACGCCATAACTATCTCTAGCTTGTTGTACCTGTGTAGCCTGCTCTTGCGCTAACAAATCAGTAATTTCACTAGGGTCAGTCACGTTTGGTAGGAACTGATACAGATACTCTTGTGGCACTCTAGCGCCTGCACTAACCACTTGTGCAATGGTTGTAACGTCATCAACCGGCATGTTATCCGTAAACACAAAGCTAATATCGTTAGGATCTACACTCATACCACTTGCTGATAGATTTTCTAATGCTTTGATGATGTTATAGCGTTGATACAAACCGACTTCAAAAGCCTTGCGTTTGGTACTTGCTAATTCAATCGTTCCCAACACCTTATACTTCATAGCAACACCACTAGCGTTACCTGCAAAGTTTTCATCTGTTAAATCAGGTGTATGTGAGAACTTATGAATATCATGCGCCAGCCTATCCTTGTATGCTTCTGTACCAGTCACATCATATTCTTTGTGGATATAGCCTGCGTCAACATTCGTCTGTTGACCTGTCATTGATACGCCAGACTTTAACAGCAACATGTTAGCCGACTTCATGGACTTCAACATTTCCATCTTGTCTTTTGCTAGCTGCATTGCTGCATTCTCGTCTGTTGGGTCAATGCCACTCATCATGCTTGAACCTTGCAACAATGTATCAATATCACCCTTGATGACAAGCATAGCGTCATTCAAATCAGTCATGTAGTTTGCTGTGTCTGATTGTGCTGCGTCATATAAATCAATTAGTGGGATAACGTTTTCAAAGTCACCAATTCTAAACTTATTGTTCTTGTACTCAATCATTGGGAACACGTACAGTTCACTTGCTTCATCTTGTACAGGTGTGCCACTAATTGAGGTTGGCCGATAGCTTGTGTATTCTGTGGCAGTCCACGTCTCAACACGATACTCGTTTGAGATAACATCATCATCAATGGTATCAATCAAGTGATAGCGCACTGCCATAATTGGTTGCGGCTCAACATCTAGTGAGTAGATGATAAACGTTTCTAGTGGGCTTAATGCTACGCTGTGTTCAATGTCATCATGTCCTCGGTAAACATACTCATAGGCACGTCCAAAACGTGTCATATCTAAGAATAAGTCACTGTTAATCTCATCAAAGTTGTTGATGTTTTCAACTGTATCAAGTCTCGCGTCATCATCATGTTGAACAGAAATGGCATTGCCAACGCTAAATGAGGTTTGAAAGTCAGCAATATATTTACCGAACGAATGTACAGCTCTGTGGTCTGCCTTGTCTTCATCAACACGGCGGCTCTCTTGTTCTAAAATACCAACATTCAACCCTTTGTAATACTCGTCTAACCTTTCAAGTCGTGGTCTCTGATACTGATTATGATGTTTGACAAACTGCATAACACGTTGTGGCGTCAGATTATCCAAGCTGTCTTGATAGATTAAATTAGCTTTTTGATTATCACTAAAAATCTTTTGCATTGTAACTCCTTTATAGTCCTAAATTCTTGACGGCTTGCGCACGTTCTTGATAGCTCATGTAGTGATTATTTGCAACGAACATGTATTGTTCCATTGCGTATCGTAGGGCATCAATAGCGTGGTTATTTTCATCTTTCGGCTTGTTTAACCAGTTACCCAGCTTGTCTTTGTCATACACATAAGTGTTCATCTCACTTAATAGTCCTTTAACTCTTGGGTGGATAACATAGTGATAACTCTGCATGTACTGCACGCCTTGAATCACACTGTCTTTACCCTTACCAGCCGTACGTAGATTGGGTACACCGTAAACACTGGCTAATTCAGTTGTTAAACGCTGCTCTGCGCTATCCGCTGTGATTGGCAAGCCATAAGCCTTATGTTGTGCTAATGCCTGTGCAATCATTTGTGTGAGCATACCTTGTTGATAGAACTCATCATAGACATACACAACTCTGTTTGTTTGGTCTATTGCCATGAACTCACCAGCGGTTGGATCGTGTTTAAATCCAAAGTCCAGTCCAATTGACTTAGGCAACTTAGCAATCTCTTCCATGCTGAAATCTCGTTGTTCAAACAAACCATCAAACACAAGTCCCTCTGATATACCCCAGTCACCAAACACGGCAACTTTTGCACGATTAGGGTTGCGCACCACCATTTCTTTCATAGCCTCGATAAAGTCATCGTTCAGATGATGATTATTCTTATATGTGGTTGTAAACGCTAGTGTATTGTTGCGCCTTGTATCAACATCAAAGAACTCACGCTTTAACCAATGTCTGTCACTCCACGGGTTAAATGTAATGACATGCTGATAAAAGCCACCAATAGGCAACTCACCACGCATAGATTCAATCACAGTCTGAAATGAATCATCACTTTTTAACTCATAGGCTTCTTCCCACCAGCTACGACATATCTTTCCAACCGTTGTTGTGATAGATGTGATTTTCAAAGGATCGTCCATTGAACGGAAAAACACCTTTTGTTGTGTCGGCTTGTAAGTTATTTCAAGCGGGCTAACGGTGAATTTGAAGTAATCATCTAGTCCCATGTAGTGAACAGCCCACTTAATAATGGCAAACGTACTATCTTTCTGTGTATTCTGGAATTGTCTAACGACAAGCCAATTAACATACGGATAGCGCAATATATCAATCACAACCTTGAATGCGGTGGCTACTGACTTACCACTAGCACGTGCACCTTTCAATGCAATATACTGTTGTTTTGATGTGTACAGCTTGTAATATGCCTTATCAACCATTTCAGGAACATCAATCACTAAATCATTCGCCATTGTTGTCCTCCTGCTCTGGTATCACAATATTCACATTGACGTTGCTGTTTTGTTCGCCCTCTGCCATGCGTTTAGCTTGTATCTGTGCCACGTCTGCTTCAGCACTCAACTTACGTATCTGCTGTTCGATGAGCTTATCGTTGTTGGGATAACGTTTAAGTATCTCTTTCAATGCACTAATTCTTGTCTTTAAATCTGCTTCTTTCTCGACTTTCTCAACACTCACAGGAGTTGCCACAACGACCGTTTCTTTCTCTTCACCTCTAGCTATACTAGTAAGTAATTCAACGGCTTCTGTGTAGCTCATAACACGGTTTGACGCTATTTCAGCCATGCACTTTTCTATGTATTGCTTTAATGTAGTATTTTGTAGTAACTTTGGTGCATTTGTATTAGCGTACTTTTTACTATAACCAGCTTCAATCGCTGACTGCGTTGCGTTTCCAGTCTTGATATACTCATCAGCAAACTTCTTCTGCTTTGGCGTTAATTTCATGTCATTGTGTCACCTCCTTTCAAAGTTTTAATGAAAATAAATAATGGAAATAGTATTATTAATAATGTATTAAAAATAAAAACATGGAGATATCGGAAATGACACAATCACATATCAAAAAGACACTCATTGGTTTACTTTCACTAATAGCCTTTTATGTTTATCAATCATTAAGTTTTAGACAAACAATTTTATCGGGAACACCAGGTAATAATCGCAGTGACCATATTTTAAATCTTGTGGTTTACATGGTCATCATGTTGTTAGAATTTTTTATTTTAATTTTAGGATACGACACGATAGTTAATATTTTCAGCCCAGAATTTATGAAGGATTACTATCAAAGAGTTGCCATTTCTTCTCTAATAACAACTGCCGTTTCTGCAGTAATTGGAGCACAAATATTTAATAATAATTTTGTGAATGTAGTAACCGAATATTTTAAAACGAACAAATATAACCATACAAACAATTTTTATTTGCTAAACGAAAAACTAAGCTCGACATCAAATGTTTTTTGGCTAACTCTAATGTGCGCACTATTTGCTGTTTCTTTGGTTATTTTTGTATTGGCTCTTGCTGAGGCAATTTCTGAATCTATTAAAAAGGCAGATTGCAAGAAATAACTTGAACGAATTTAGTGACGTAGATTAAGTAAGAAGATCTCGATTGGT
>NZ_BMWM01000028.1 GCF_014651235.1 Leuconostoc lactis KCTC 3528 = DSM 20202
AACACCATTAAAGACCTTGATGGGTTTTTCTGTCCACTTAAATGTTCAACTTAAATTTTACAATCTGCCGTTCACAAAGCCAGTTGGTACTTGCGCCCACTTGATTGAACCAGATGCTGCAGCTGTTGCAATTGCCACAACCCCAACATCCAAACTCTTCATCTTAAATTGCAAGGCAACTGCCAAACCAATCAAAAAGGGGATGAATGATGTGAACAACGTCAAAATTGCGCTGAGATGTCCACCAAATGTGGTTGTCCCCAAACCAGAATATTGAATGATGTACTTCATTACCGCAGATGGTAACACACCAATCAAAATACCTTGCGCTGAACCAGACAAAACTTTAAAGAAGAAATCCTTCAACTTAAGTTCTGTATCACCACTAAATGTTACTGGGGCATTTTCCACAGCCTTACGAGCGTATTCTTCATTACGTAAGGCTTGTGAATCTTTTGAAGCCCACTTTTGGCCTTCTGATTTAATCGTCATAATTTCCCTCACCTAAAATTACAGCAATCCCTAACTGTATTGCTAAGTTTTTTCCATCAAAATTTTACTACGTGCCATACCGTGACACAAAATGACATAAGAAAACCCGCGGCTACTGCGGGTATTCCTGTGTTTAGTACTTCACAGCATTTGCAGGTGTTTCACCCTTGGCAAATGCTACGGCAGCATCAAATGATTGATGTACCATTTCACGCACAGCGTGCGTTGTATAGAATGCTGTATGTGGTGTCACATAAACATTTTCACGTGAGATCAAGTCATCCAAACGCTTGTCTTCCAAACCGTTTTCTGACCAGTCCTTGTTGAAGACACCAACTTCGCCTTCATAAGTATCCATTACGAAGCCAAACAACTTCTTTGAATCCAATGCGGCAACAACGGCGTCTGTATCAACCAACAAACCACGAGAAACGTTAACCAAGACTGCGTCATCCTTCATCTTAGCAATTGTTTCTGCATTGATCATTTGATCATTGACACCTGGAATGTGTGGTACGTGCAATGACACGATGTCTGATTGTTCAAGCAATTCATCCAATGTGTCAACGTAAACACCTTCAGCTTCAAGTTCTGGGTTGCGGTAAACATCATAAGCGACAACCTTTGCCCCGAAACCTTGCATGATTTCCAAGAAGACACGGCCGATGTGACCTGTTCCAACAACACCAACAACTTGGTCACGCACTTCACGACGGATTGTTGGTTCCCAACGCAAATCACGCTTTTGCACTTTGTTTTCCATCACCTTAGCTTGTGACAACAAAGCAGCAACTTGGATGGCTGCATGTTCAGCAATCGCGTTTGGTGAGTAAACTGGGACGTTTGAAATGTTGAAGTCCAAAGCCTTTGCTGTTTCAAAGTCAATGTTATCTGTTCCAACATTACGCAAAGACATGTTTGTCACACCAGCTTCTGCCAATGCCTTCAATGTTTCAGGCGTATAGTCTAATTGTTGATAAACAACCACTGAATCTGACCCCTTAGCCAAAGCGGCTGTTTCTGGTGTCAAAAGTTCTTGGGTGTAATCAACTTCAACTTCTGGATGAGCTGACTTCCAATCTTCTAAAGCTGGCTTTTCGTCATTACGAATACCGTAAGCAAAAATCTTCATAATATCCTCCAAAAATTTTATTACTATCTTATTTTACCCTATATTGTGCACATTTGCACGTGAAAGTATTAATTTAATGAGATTATTATATTCCACGCATTACCGTGAAATCCTGATGATATTACATCTCATTTTACCTGATCAAGTTCATTTCTAGCTAATAAAAAAGCTAACCGCAACTCACAAAGTTATCGATCAGTTTTCTCATCATCACTTGACAACTGGCTTTTCCCCAGATTTCGTCAAAATACCGTCAATAAAGCCGTACTCCAACGTTTCTTCAGCGCTCATCCAATAATCACGTTCTGTATCATGTGCAATTGTTTCCAAGTCTTTGCCAGACGCATCGGCCAAAATACGGTTCAACTTTGCCCGTGTTTTCGTCAATTGTTCAGCAATAATGGCCATATCTGTTTGCTGAGTACCACCAGCAGCACCACCCATTGGTTGGTGAATCAAGTATTCAGCATTAGGCAACATGAAACGGTGCCCTTTTTCACCAGAACTGGCAATAATTGTTCCCATTGAGGCCGCCAAGCCCATCACAATAGTTGTCACCGGTGCCTTAATAAAGTTCATGGTATCGGTAATCGATAGCCCAGCAGTGACTGAGCCACCAGGTGAATTGATATACATTGAAATTTCTTTAGTTGGATCTTGGGCTTCCAAAAATAACAATTGGGCAACAATTGAAGTTGCCATGCTATCTTCGATTTCGCCTTGTACCAAAACAATACGATCTTTTAACAAACGTGAAGGCAAGTCATAGCTTTCACGGCCGTTTGCTGTTTGTTCAATAACTCCTGGCCACATAGTTGTTAAGCTCCTTTTCATGGTCCCAGTTTACCATCCCCACCAACAGGTGGCATGATAAACTGGTCAATTATGTGTCACTCGATGTCAGTACCGAGTCACTAAGACTATTTTAGCACAAACATAGTTAGAGTGCTAAAATTTATTTTACAACTTCGCTAAGTCAAACGGTATCTCATCTTTGATCATTTGTTCTAGTTCTTTTAACTTCCGCATGCGATGATTTGCCCCAGATTTACTAATTTCTAGATAGTCTCCCAGTTCAGCTAACGAGGCATCTGGATGCTCTAAACGGGCTTTAGCGATATCGCGTAACTTTTTAGGTAACAAATCTAAATCCCCAATCGCATTGGCAATAAATAGAATCTGTTGCACTTGTTTGTTAGCCGCATCCGCTGTTTTTTGCATATTTGCCATTTCGGCATTCATCATGCGATTGACCGAATTGCGCATATCACGCATCATACGGATATCTTCAAATCGCAACATGGTCTGAGAAGCCCCAATCAGCGACAAAAAATCCACAATCTTTTCCGCCCGCTTAAGATAGACAATAAAACCGCCCGCACGATCAGTAATTTTAGCAGGCAAGTTAAATTCTTGCATCATTTGCAACATTTTTTCAGCGAGTTCTTCGTGGGTTGTAAAAATTTCTAAATGATAATTGGCTTTTTCTGGCGAGTTCACTGAACCAGCCGCCAAAAAGGCCCCACGTAAAAAGGACCGTCGCTTATCCTTTTGGTTTAACAGCCGGGCCGGGATTTCTGGATGTAACCCAAAGGGATCAACCCCTAAATCAGCCAACACTTCCTCAACCTGTGTCTTCAGCAATACACCATAGGATTTATGCTGTGATAAATAACTGTGATCAGCCATCGTCACTTCAACCACCACGCCGTCATAATTTTGCGTTAACAATGTGTAAATACGGCGCGCAATCGCGGCGTTTTCAGTTTTGACAGACACGGTTTGGTCAAAGCCCAGCGTACTGACACCATTCATACGCATTAGGGCCGATAATTCTGCTTTAGCGTTACCATCATGAACCAGTAACCCTGTTAATTCTTTTTTGACATCAGCCGCGTATGACATATTTTCACTCCAAAATTTGCATCAATTCTGCCATGATTTTATCGCCATCATGGAACGCCCCGGCATCACGCAACTGTAGAAAATCCCCAGCAATTTCTTGCGCGCCCTGCACAGCAACAGCGGCAGGGTCTAATTTCACTTGGTTAGAAATTTCATGCCATTTTTGAAAATCAACGAAATCATCAGGGACAATCGCATCGTTGGCAATCACGTAATCAATCACTGGTGCCCCAATATGAGCATTTAAGGCTAACAAATGCTGGGCATCTGTGTAAGCATCTGTTTCACCTTTTTGCGTCATAATATTTGAGATATAGACTTGCTTGGCAGCCGTTAATCGTAATGCTGTCCGTACTTCCGGCACCACCACATTGGGTAGAATTGAGGTAAATAAACTGCCTGGTCCATACACAATCATATCAGCGTCCAAAATCGCCTCAACGACTTCTGGTGCAGCTCTAGGGATATCCTGTGAGGCATCACGTGTGACCCAAACATGATCGATTGTCTTGTGCGCTTTTGTAATTTCGGACTCACCGGCCAAAATGTTGCCATCTTTAAATTCCGCGTGCAAAACTAGTGGCTCATTCGAAACGGGGTAAATACGGCCCCGCACTTTCATAAAGTCTGCCAGGTGCTGCACAGCATCAAAAATGCTATCATGCATTTCAGTCATGGCGGCAATAATCAAATTTCCCACCGCATGCTGGGCAAAAAAATCGTCTTTGGCATCAAAACGATATTGCATGACTTGTTTGATGGCCGGATCCACGTCTGACATTGCCACTAAGATGTTGCGAATATCACCAGGGGGCACAATATTAATGTAATTACGTAGTAGACCACTTGATCCACCATCATCCGCAACCGTGACAATAGCGGTTAAATCGATACGTTCTTTAACAAGCGGTTTAATAATGACGGGTAATCCTGAACCACCGCCAATGATCACTATTTTTGGTTTATTTGGCATATTTCCAATTGTTCAAACTACCTGATACCATCTGAGACCAGCGACACAGCAGCAGTCACAGACGGGTAGTCAACGTCTTCACCTTCCTTGATTTCTTTTCATTATCTCACATTTTAGCATGATAGTTGCAATTTTTCAGATTTTTGGTATACTTATTATATGTAAGTAATATTGCTAGTATGCTTGTGAGCATACCGTCCCTATTTGCAAATACAAACAAATTGGAGATCTCATCACATGACAGAAAAATTAGATATTGCTTCAGCAGCACGGAAGTTAAAGAGCCCAAATATCAAAACACGTAAGCGTGCTTTGAAGGCTATTCACGACTTAGCTAAGCAAAAGAAAGCATCACGCTAATCGTCATTAAAAGCCCACTGTTCTGAGAACAGTGGGCTTTTTTCTGTTATTAATTTGCTGCCCGCGCCAAATCACGCGTGATAATTTCTTTAAGATATTTACCCGTATAAGATGTGGCATGCGCCATCACCTTTTCAGGCGTTCCAGTGACCAAGACGTTCCCGCCACCTTCACCACCTTCTGGTCCCATATCAATGACCCAATCAGCTGATTTAATCACGTCTAAATTGTGCTCAATCACCACGACAGTATTTCCCGCCTCAACAAGTCGTTCCAAAACGACCAGCAAACGGGCAATATCATCGACATGAAGACCAGTTGTTGGCTCGTCTAAGATATACATTGTTTTACCGTTGGTGCGTCGGTGCAATTCTGAGGCAAGCTTCATGCGCTGGGCTTCCCCACCCGATAGGGTCGTCGCCGATTGGCCCAACTTGATGTAGCCAAGGCCGACGTCCACAATCGTTTGTAACTTACGGGCAATTTTGGGAATTGGGGCAAAAAAGGCTAGTGCCTCTGTGGTTGACATGTCCAAAATTTGTGAAATGTTATGCCCTTTATATGTCACTTCCAAGGTTTCCGTATTATAACGTGTGCCGCCACAGACTTCACAGGTCACGTAAACGTCAGGCAAGAAATTCATTTCAATTTTAATCACACCGTCGCCACGGCAATTTTCACAACGACCACCCTTGGTATTAAATGAGAATCGGCCTTTGTTGTAACCCCGCATCTTAGCTTTGTTCGTCTGCGCAAACAACTCACGAATATCATCAAATACACCGGTATAGGTTGCCGGATTAGAACGTGGCGTGCGCCCAATTGGTGATTGGTTGATGTCGACGACTTGTTCAATATTGTCAACGCCTTCAATCGTGCGATACTTCCCCGGCTTTTCTGAATTATGATTTAACTTCTGCTTTAATGCGCGCTTCAAAATTTGGTTTACCAGTGTTGATTTACCAGAACCCGACACTCCTGTCACGACCACAAATTTGCCCAAAGGGAACTTGACCGTCACGTTTTTCAGGTTGTTTTCTTGCGCCCCTTTAATCGTAATGGCCTGGCCATTACCCTCGCGACGCTGAGTTGGTACTGGAATAAACTTTTTCCCAGAAAGATACTGACCCGTAAGTGAGTTTGGATTAGCCGCTACTTCCGCTGGCGTCCCAGTCGCGACAATTTCGCCACCCAAGGTACCCGCACCAGGGCCGACATCAATCAAATGATCAGCAGCTAACATCGTATCTTCATCGTGTTCCACAACGACCAACGTGTTCCCTAAGTCACGCATGTTTTGCATCGATTTAAGCAACATGTCGTTGTCACGTTGGTGTAACCCAATTGACGGCTCATCTAAAACATACAACACGCCGGACAAATTAGAGCCGATTTGCGTGGCTAGGCGAATCCGTTGTGATTCACCACCCGACAATGTGCGAGCAGCACGCGACAATGTCAGATACTGCAAGCCCACGCTCGCCAAAAAGCCCAAGCGGTCTTTAATTTCTTTAATGATTGGCGCGGCAATCGTCGTATCTTGTTCACCCAGTTGAATGTCATTAAAGAATGCCAATTCTTGGTCAACTGGCAATTCCGACACTTCACCAATATGGCGACCATTAATTTTAACCGAGCGAGCCGCTTCATTTAACCGGTAGCCCTGACAAGCTTGACAAGTCAACTCCGTCATGTAATTAGCCATTTGGTCGCGGGTAAACTCTGAATTGGTTTCGTGGAAACGCCGTGAAATATTATTGATAACCCCTTCAAAAGGAATATCCACGTCACGAACACCACCAAAATCATTTTCATAATGGAAATGAAAATCCTTGGTACCTGATCCTTGTAAAATTAATCGTTGTTGTTTTTTAGGTAATGCTTTGAATGGGATATCCATATCAATGCCTGATTGTTCAGCAAATTGCCGTAACATTTCAGGATAATAATTCGATGAAATCGGATTCCAAGGCGCAATCGTCCCCTCACGTAAAGTTTTACTATCGTCTGGTACGACCAGATCAATATCGACTTCACGTGTGACACCCAATCCTTGACAAACTTCACAAGCCCCTAGTGGTGCATTAAAACTAAACAGACGCGGTTCCAAGCGCCCAACGCGAAAATCTTTCAACTGACCCAAATAGTGATCGGAGAATTTCAATGGGGCAACTGCTGGTTCACCCTCACGCGTCACCACATCCAACTGTACTAAACCATCCGTTAAACGCACGGCGGCTTCGATGGCGTCAAATAGACGTGAGCGGGAATCATCACGTAACACAATACGGTCAATCATTACGTCAATATCATGGGCCGTTTCTTTATCTAGCGTTGGTGTTTGCGCATCCAATTCATAGATGTCACCGTCAACACGCGCACGAATGTAGCCTTGCTTGCGCATGTTATCAAACGTCGTCTCATGTGACCCACGTTTGCCGACAATAATGGGTGCAAATACTTGCAAACGGCTGCCAATCGCCAACTGTTGATAAACATATTCAACCATTTGGTCAATGGACATCATCACTTTAGTGCCGTCGGCTGGCTCATCTGGTCGTCCAACACGCGCATATAACAAACGGAAGTAGTCATTGATTTCTGTCACCGTCCCGACAGTCGAACGCGGATTATTAGACGTTGTTTTTTGGTCAATTGAAATTGCCGGCGACAAGCCATCAATTGAATCAACATCGGGCTTATCCATTTGCCCTAAAAATTGGCGGGCGTAAGATGACAAGCTCTCGACATACCGTCGTTGTCCTTCCGCATAAAGCGTATCGAATGCCAGGGATGATTTCCCAGAACCAGATAACCCTGTGATAACCGTTAACTTATCTTTTGGAATATCCACATCGATATTTTTTAAATTTTGGGCGCGAGCGCCACGAATTTCAATATTAGTTTTCGCCATAGATTTTAAACGTTAGCCTGCTGACTACCAGCCTAACGCCTTTCCTTATCCTAAATTTCATTGCTCATTTCATTATAACAAGCACTGCCAGTGACGCTGTTATTTTGCTTATGCTACAACAAAGCTTTCAGAGACATTACGCTATCTCGCAATTGCGCAGCTTCTTCGAAATCTAGTGCTTTGGCCGCAGCTTTCATTTGATTTTCCAAATTTGCAATAATATTTTTTTGTTCGTCCTTTGGCAAATCTTTAAAGGCCACTTGCGTCAAATCAATTTTTTCACCAGTCGTTGTCTCAGTCCGGACAGAAATCAAATCTCGGATCGGCTTCTTGATCGTCATAGGGGTAATCCCATGCGTGGCATTATATTGCAGTTGAATTTCTCGACGACGTGCAGTTTCATCGATGGCTTCTTGCATCGACCGCGTCATCTTGTCAGCATACATAATCACATGACCATTGGCATTACGCGCCGCACGACCAATGGTTTGAATTAGTGACCGTGGATTACGCAAAAAGCCTTCTTTATCCGCATCAAGAATCGCCACCAAAGAGACTTCTGGCACATCAATTCCCTCACGCAATAAGTTAATCCCAATCAACACATCGTATTTACCCAGTCGGAGGTCACGAATAATCTCTGTTCGTTCTAGTGTTTTAATATCCGCATGCAAATAAGCTACTTTTAAGCCAACATTCTTTAAATAGTCGGTTAAATCTTCCGCCATTCGCTTGGTCAAGGTCGTAATAAAGACCCGTTCGTTCTGATCAACACGCTGGTTAATTTCGCCAACCAAATCATCAATTTGTCCCATTACCGGCCGGACTTCAACTTCGGGATCCAGGAGACCAGTTGGCCGAATAATCTGTTCTGCCACATGATCTGGGGTCACCCGCTCGAGTTCATAATCACCAGGCGTTGCCGACATATAAATGATTTGGTTGATCCGTTTTTCAAACTCTGGTAACTTAAGGGGCCGATTATCTAAAGCCGACGGTAGACGGAAGCCATAATCAACGAGCGTCTCTTTCCGTGCCTTGTCGCCATTAAACATCCCGCGAATTTGTGGCATCGTCACATGGCTTTCATCCGCCACAATCAAAAAGTCATCGGGGAAGAAATCCAGCAAGGTAAAGGGTGGTTCGCCTGGTTGACGCCCATCCATCCAACGTGAATAGTTTTCAATCCCGCCAACAAAGCCCATTTCTTCTAACATCGCCAGATCATATTCTGTCCGTTGCTTAATGCGTTGCGCTTCAATTAACTTGCCTTCGGCCTCAAACTTAGCGACTTGCGCGGTCATTTCATCATTGATACCGGCTAACGCATAGCGCATTTGATCATCATTGGTCATAAAATGTTTGGCCGGATAAATGGCCACAAAATCACGCTCCGCAACCGTCTCACCCGTCAACGAATTGATTTCTCGAATGCGATCAATTTCATCCCCAAAAAACTCCACGCGTAACGCCATCTCGTCTTCTGATGCCGGGAAAATTTCCATAATGTCACCGCGAACACGGAATGTGCCACGGTGAAAATCGATGTCATTTCGCGTAAATTGCACATCGATTAAATCACGCATCAATTGTTCACGGCCATACTCATTCCCCACCCGTAAATTAATCACGTGTTCTTGATACTGGTGCGGATCACCCAAACCAAAAATAGAGCTAACCGAAGCGACCACAATAACATCGTTGCGTGATAACAGTGAACTAGTGGCCGAGTTCCGCAATTGGTCAATTTCATCATTGACCGCGGAATCTTTTTCAATGAAAGTATCTGAACTTGGGACGTAGGCTTCTGGTTGGTAGTAATCATAGTAAGAAACAAAATATTCTACCGCATTATTGGGGAAAAACTCTTTTAACTCGCCATAAATCTGCCCAGCCAAGGTCTTATTATGACTTAAAACCAAGGTTGGCTTTTTGACACGTTGAATCACATTGGAAATAGTAAAAGTTTTCCCTGTCCCCGTCGCGCCCAACAGGATTTGTTCTTTCACTCCAGCATTGATGCCACGCACTAATTGGTCAATCGCTTTGGGCTGATCACCAGTTGGTTCGTACTTTGACACCACTTCAAATTCATGCTTGGCAACATTTTCACGCATAGTTTTCTTCCTTAGTCGACTTTATTTCATTATACAATAAAACGAACAAACGTTCTATTGTTTGTTCGTTTTATTTTGAGGATGAACTGGCATCCTGCCCATTATTATCGGTTGGTTTCAACTCTGGTGCATCAGTTTGATAATCACCAAGCGTTGATTTGCCTTTATTTTTAGCGAGTACACTAGATGGATTTGTCTGCTGCGCAGCCTTTAGCGACGCCAGACCAGCAGCCTTTTTGTAGTCGAGTGCTTTTTTGTTAACCGCATGGAAATCTGGTCGTGCCGTATCAAAGCGCAACAAGTCACCCGTAATGACCGCATCCGAATTTTCCAAAACTTGGTCAACATACTTTTGCGTTGGCCCCGCCATTTTTTTGAGACTTGGGTCACTGGCAAGCGTCACTTGCTCACCCGTTACGGTATTAAAGTACTGGTTGTTGTACTTCATATAGGTCGGTGTAATCCAATCCCCATCACGGAATGGCACAATCCCCTCATACTTTGGTGACAACATATCTTGCCCAAACATGATCATATTGTTATCTGGAATACCCAACAGGTCAAGCAACGTTGGCATCATATCAATTTCACCACCATATGTGTGATCTACCCCGCCCTTAAGACCGGTCGCATGAATCATGAACGGTACCTTCTGGAACTGAGCTAAATCATAGTTGGTGACTTTATCTTTGCCTAATAGCTGTGCGATAGCTGGTTGATGGTTCTCAGAAATACCATAGTGATCACCGTACAAAACAAAGACTGAATTATCATACAAGCCAGCTTTTTTCAAATAGGTCATGAATTCGCCAAAGGCTTGATCCAGATAATGCGCTGTTTGCACGTACCCATCCACAGTGTTATCGCCAGTCGTTGTGGCTGGGAAATCAATATTGGCCTTATCGAGATCATAAGGATAATGATTCGTGACCGTAATTAATTTCGCATAGAACGGTTGTGGCAATTGTTCCAGGTACTTGGCACTATCTTGCAAGAAGATTTTATCTTTTAAACCATAGCCAATATTGAAGTTTGGCTTATCTGCATTTGGGTAATATGACTTAGAAAAGAAATAGTTATAACCAAATGACTTATACGTGTTATCACGATTCCAGAAGCTCGCCACGTCACCGTGGAAGGCAGCCGTTGTGTAACCACGCTGGCTCAATACTGCGGGGAATGATTCAAACGTATTGCTTGTCCCATACTTCACCATGACTGATCCAGTAGAAAGCCCAAACAATGAGTTTTCTTGCATCATTTCAGCATCAGAAGTCTTCCCTTGACCAACTTGATTATAGAAGTTGTCAAAGCTCAACGTATTTTGGTCATGGTAGAACTGGTTCAAATTTGGCGTGACTTCACGTCCATCAACTTTATAATCAATCAGGAATTGTTGGAATGACTCCAAATGAATCATGAAGACATTCTTACCTTTTTGCGTCCCATAATATTCCAGATTATCTGGTAATTGCTGACTCGCAACAAACTGTTTAACCTTGGTTAAATCAGCTGGCTTCGCGCGCTTCCGACTCTCCGTTTGATTATAAGTTTGGACAGCGTTGAAGACCGCATACTCATTTAGACCAAGATACTTCACAATATAGTTGTTATCAAATGATCGCGTGAGCAACCCTGAACGATCAGCCGAGGCAATCCCGTAATCGACAAACATTAAGGCGACACCAAGCAACGTTGTCAAAACAGCAAAACGGCGTTGTACCCCTTTACGGTCAATCGTCAATTGCTTAAAGAGGACCAAGCCGATTAAAATCACAATGTCCAGAAAGACCATGTAATCTGACCAGTGAATAATAGCAGCAATCGACTTTCCTAAGTTATTCCCTGTTGAACTACCAGAACCCAAAATGCCCATTGAGAGGAAATCAGAAAATTCACGGTAATACAAGATATTGGCAAACAACCACAGGGATTGAATGAAATTAAACAAAATTGCGATCCAGTAACTCAAGACGCCTCTAAAATAAAGCGCAATACTTAAGAGAATAATCGCTGTTGGCCATGGATTTAAGAATAACAAAAACTGCTGCGTTGGCCCATCAGCACCAAGATTGAAATTCATATGGTAGTTCACAAACGTTTTGAACCAAACGAGCACAACGTTCAACACAAAGAACCACACAAGCGGTGCGGAGGTATCCATTGTCTGCTTAATCTTCAGCCAAATGACTTTCGGTTTGGGCACTTTATTGAGCAAATTTCGCATATTTTTTTCCTTCACATACGTCGTCACATCACCGGATAATCTATCGGTCAGCCTGCGTATTTAAAATATTAATTTAAAATCATGGAGGACATCATAAACTTCAATCGCAACCAAGTCAATATCATCAAATTGAAATTGACGCACTTCGCGATGTTCATGGACCGTCCAAATTTGTGTGAGTTGATCATAGTCAACTTGCACGGCTTCAATACCAAAAGCATCAAAACGGCGCGTTTGATACGGCGTATCCGTCGCATCAACCATTGCCCGTAACCGTGCCAAAATTTGCTTTAAGTCACTCACCGGATACGTTTTTTCAACTGTCATGGTCGCTCCTCTCTACTAACTGATCGCGCAGGTACCATATAGGCAATAATACCAGCAAACAGACCAAAATAGTACGTAATGAGACGCCAAATTAAGATCACCAAAATTAACGTTGCTGGATTTTTAACAAATGGTGAAAATAGCAATTGGAAACTCAATTCCGCGCCCCCAACCCCACCAGGAATTGGGAACAGGGAAATAACCATCACAATCATGATGTTCATTGTGATAATTAACCAAGGATTCACCTGGGCATAACCGAACGCGCGAATAACAAAATACGGAATGAGATAAAAAACCATCAATTGCAACACGGTAAACACCGTAGCACCGACCAATGATTCCCAACTGCTAATCACGCGCCGTGACTCACGATGAAAATTGGCAACTTTCTGGGTAACCGTGGACAATAACTTGTCATACCGCTCACGCGATAACATTTTTTGGAACATCGGTGCCACCATATCCACTAATTTGAGCGTCAATGCTGGCCAGAACATGACTAACAGGATACCGATAATCACGACGGCATGAATCGCAATGGCAAATGGAATAAAATTAGCAAATGTGGGGTCAACCTGTCCGTAAATAAAATGTTCCGCCGAAAAGTAGCCTATGATAAAGAATACCACGACGACCACTTGGTAAACTAAAAACTTCATGAGAATGACGGACATGGCGCGTCCGGCTTCAACACCAGCACGCGTCATCCCAAACAATTGCGCTGGTTGGCCACCAGTCGCAAACGGTGTTAAGCCTGTACCAAGTAAATTAAGCAATGGCACACGTAACAAAGCTATGACAGATGTCTTGTGACGATCTGACTTGTTGAGCATGACATAAGTGGCAATCGCCTCAAGCAAAATGGACAACAGCATCATGACCAGTCCCCCGACTAGCCACCGCCAGTCAAGGTGCTTTAACGCCAAATTGAGTTGATAACCTTTACCACGTAATTCTGTTGTCAAAAAATAAACAACAACACCAGTCAATATCACGACAACAATAGCAGAAACTTTATCTGTTTTAGACATATTCTCCTCCTTGCCCGTGACTACCCTTCTAAGACTGCCTCATAAACTTGTTGTAACTGCTGGCCAATTGCCGGTAAATTCCGAGCAACAGCTAACTCATAGCCAGCCGCACTCAGATCTGGTAGTTCGCCGTTTAATATTTTGACCATTTTAACATCAAAATCTTCAAGATTCTTGGCTTGGTAGCTATTCACCCCATCTTGTAACCAAGGTTTATAGACGGGAATATCACGCACGAGCACCTTTTGTTTGGATGCCAAGGCTTCTAAAACAACAATTCCTTCCGTTTCTTCAAAGGACGGATATAAAAACAAATCTGCGCCCTGATAGGCACCTTGGATGACCTCTCCAGTAATATAACCTGGGAAAATCAAATTCCGCGGATGGTCGCCTTTAATTAACCGACTAATTTTAGCGGGAACCAGGCGCAAATCCGTATACCCAAACCAAATAAAAACGTATTCGGGATGGCGTTGCGCTAAGGTGACAAAATCTAAAATCCCTTTACGCTCAAAAAATAACCCCACGCTCATCACAACTTTTTGATCTGGTGACAAATCAAAATACGTTCTAAATTTAGCAACTTTATCCGCGTCTGGGGCATATTTATCGAGGGGAATCCCATTAGAAATTGGCGTGATGGGTTGTGATAACCGATACCCGCGCAACAACTGCTTAGAATAAGGGGTTGGTGTAATCAACGCATCCGCCTTTTGATATAGCGACACCAAATACCGCTTAAATAACGGTGCAATCAGATTTGAACCGGTAAATGAATTTCTAAAATCTTCATAAGTGGAGTGGCCATGATAGACAACCTTTTTGCCCATTTTATGAGCCGCATTCACCATGTGGTGGCTCTTCACGCCGTAGGTATTGATGTGTAAGACATCATAATCCTGCGACTTTGGATCCGTTGTGACGGTCACATCCGTATAGCTCAAAGCAGCCTGTTGCAACTTTAAAGCACGCCCAATGCCAGATTTTGCAATCCACTTTTGGTTTTCAAAATACAGTAAAACTTTCACCTAATTTCTCCTAAATGGATTTCGTAAGATCCGCTTCATGTAACCCACTTCATCATCCGTTGGATATTCATCTTCTGCATCGTCAGAATGATAATTGTCCAAAACGTCCTGGTAAAAAGCCAACATCCGTGTTGCAAAAGTATCGGCGTCAACATCTTGCATTTTATTTTGACGTAACGCGTGATCAGCTGACGTCATTGGGCGCGTGAGGTATTTTTCAATCCCTGCCAACAATTCGTCATAATCTGACACTAATGTCCCGATGGCGTCATCATCCACCAAGTTATCAAGATAAGGTGAGTGCATCGCCACAAACGGCCGATCAGACGCGATTGCTTCAATGAACGTGAGCCCTTGGGTTTCTGTATCAGATGAGCTCACAAAAACATTGCACATCTGATAATAGTCGGTCACATCATCGTGATCAACCATCCCAACAAATAACACTTGCTGGGTTAAGTTCAATTCGGCTACTTGCTCTTCAAGCGCCTTACGTGCTGGGCCATCGCCAGCAATCACTAAACGGGCATCTGGTTGCGTTTGCAATAATTCTGAAAAAGCAGAGATTGTTAACGCCACGTTCTTTTCAAACGCTAAACGCCCTAGTGACAAAATCACGGGTTGTTCGGGGGTAAACCCAAACTTTTCTCGTAGATTAACCCGTGAACCGCCACGTCTTGGCATTTCAACACCTGTTGGAATAATACGCATCGGTGCCTTGACGCCATAACGAATCAGGGTTTCTTGTACCAGTTGAGAGGGTGCGACGACCCCAGACATCCCCAACATATAGGCTTTCATCAATGTGCCAACGCCTTTAGGCCCAATTAATAACCCTTTTGCCACGTAATGCGTGTAATCTTCATACATGGTATGGTACGTGTGAATAGCTGGTATTTTAAGTTGACGAGCCACAAATTTACCCATCAAACCAAGCGAGAACTCTGTTTGGGTATGCACAATATCTAATTCAACAGATTTTGCAATTTCAACGGCCTGAATTAACCCACGAAACGCTAAGCGACGATCTTTAAAGCCAACATAAGGCACACTCGAAAAACGATAGATATGGGGTTCAAATTTATTTTTAGACACTTTCGGATCAGTTGAAGTGAAAATATAGACTTGGTGGCCTTGCGCTTCAAGTGCATCTTTTAATGTTTTGATCGAAGTCGCCACACCACTGACTTGTGGAAAATACGTATCCGTAAAGAGACCAATATTCATTGTGTCCTCCAAAGTTTATATAGACATTAAAATTTCGGTAAATAGCAATACTACAATTATAGCATAAAATATTTTGACAACTAAACAACGGCTAACAGCCGTTTCGCCTTGAATTCAAACAAAAAAAGCCACGGCTAACCGTGACCTTTTACTAGTCAAAAACCATTTGATTATGATAAAGTTCCGCATAAAAACCGTTTTCTGCGACCAGTTCGTCATGTGTCCCTTCTTCGATCACCTTACCGTCTTTTAAGACCACAATCTTATCTGCCCCTAGAATCGTCTTCAAACGATGGGCAATCACAAAGCTCGTCCGACCAGCAATCACATTATCCATCGCTGCTTGGATGCGCGCTTCCGTCACCGTATCAACGTTTGACGTCGCTTCATCTAATATTAAGAAATCAGGATTAGTTAGAATTGTGCGAGCAATCGACAATAATTGTTTTTGCCCCGTTGAGAAAACAGAACTTTCGTCATTGACTGTCGTCTGATAACCATCCGGTAAACTCATGATAAAGTCATGAATATTAGCTTGCTTAGCCGCATCAATCATGTCGTCATCACTAGCTGTTGGCCGACCAAATTTGATGTTATCGGCCACTGTTCCGGTAAACAAGACAGAATCTTGTAGCACAATCCCGACATGATCACGCAATGATTTCAAATCTAATTGCCGAACATCAACCCCATCAAAGGTAACCGAACCACCCGTCACATCATAAAAACGGTTTAACAGATTCATAATAGTCGTTTTACCAGACCCAGTTGGCCCGACTAACGCTACCATCTGACCCTTTTTCACATCAATCGACACACCGTGTAGAATTTCTTTGTCTGGTTGATAGCCAAAATGGACATCGTTTAACGCGACTTCGTGCTTCAAATTGGTGAGTTGTTGGCCATCTTTTGGCGACACTTCTTCTGGTTGATCATGCACATCAGACAACCGCTGTGCCCCCGTCATAGCCAGTTGCAACATGTTATAAATCGACGTGATTTGCGTAATGGGTTGATAATATTCTTGTGAATAGTTAACAAACACGACAATCAATCCCAGACCGACCGCCTTATCCATCCCATCATGCACCACTAACCAAGAGCCAAAGAAAATCACAATCGCCAAGTTCAGTAAAGATAGCCCCTGCATCAACGGGAAGAGCAAACCAGAATAAACTTGTCCCTTAAACGTCGCTTGTTTCACTTTTTCATTATAAGGCAAGAAACCAGCCACCGACGCTTGTTGCAAGCCTTGCGTGATAATCACTTTTTCACCATTGATTTGTTCGTTGATGTAGCCGTTCATTTCACCAATGGCTTCTTGTTGCTTGTTAATATTTTTGCGAGCTTGCATAATGACAAACCCCGCAACCAAAATGGCCAATGGTGTCGAGGCCATCGTGACCCAGGCTAGCTTGACATTTTGGCCAAACATCATCCAAATGACCCCAATATAGAGGATTGCTTGCGAAAGCAATTCAAAGATGGCTTGGTTCATCGCATTGAAAATGTTATCCAAATCAGACGTAAACAACGACAAAATTTTACCATCTTGATGGGTATCAAAATATTTGATGGTCATCCGTTGTAGCTTACCAAATAAGCCAATACGCATTTGCCCCGATGTTTTAGCTGAAATTCTTGACGACAAAAAGCTAGAGAT
Source organism: Leuconostoc lactis KCTC 3528 = DSM 20202 (assembly GCF_014651235.1). Taxonomy (GTDB): domain Bacteria; phylum Bacillota; class Bacilli; order Lactobacillales; family Lactobacillaceae; genus Leuconostoc; species Leuconostoc lactis. The sequence continues at coordinate 17,400 of NZ_BMWM01000028.1, forward strand.
AAACATTGTCCCCGCTGATAACGTAAAGCAAATCATCATAGCAATCAATGCATTGTAAAATGGCGTCTTGCTGGCAATCGCATGGGTTGCCGGATTCATCACGTCACCAAGATAACGGGAGAGTTCTGTAATCGCCTGTCCCATATAAACGGGTGCTTTGACTTGGAAATAAGTCGATAGCATCGTGACAACCACCACAAAACCGAGACTCAGCCAATAGCGTTTCAAGTAACGATAGAAATAGCGCATTGCGCGTTGAAAATCATGCATGCTTACTCACCACCTTTTGCCTTTTGCGTCTCATAAATTTCCCGATAAATGGCTGAAGATGCCAACAATTCCGCATGCGACCCACTGCCAACTAAGCGGCCGTCATCTAGTACCAAGATGCGATCGGCATGCAAGACAGAGCTGATTTTTTCAGCAATCACAATCGTTGTCGTGCCAGCTAATTCTTTATCAAGTGCTTCTTGCACCAGCTTTTCCGAACGTGCATCCAAAGCTGAGGTTGAATCATCTAAAATTAAAATTTTAGGGGATCCAACAACCCCACGGGCAATCGACAAACGCTGTTTCTGACCACCAGAAAAGTTCGCTGATCGTTCTTCAACCAGATGTTCAAACCCATCTTCATAACGATTCACGAATTCCGCTGCTTGCGCAATTTCAGCTGCACGTTGGAATTCAGCTGAAGTGGCATCTGGTTTCCCTTGCCGAAGATTATCTGAAATTTTCCCACTAAATAAAATGGCCCGTTGCAGGACAAATGACACCGCTGAACGCAATGACTTTTCATTGACGTCCTTCAAATTGACACCACCCACTAAGACCTCCCCTTTAGTTGGGTCATAGAGTCGTGGAATCAACTGGGCTAACGTTGTTTTTCCTGATCCAGTTGCCCCAACAATACCGACCATTTCACCCGCTTTAATCTTAAATGAAATATCGGTCAAAGCAGGTTGTGTATCACCTGGATACGTAAAGGAGACATTTTCAAACGCCACATCGCCGGTTAAATCAACCGCTGGTGCATTCGGATTGAATGTCAAATCAGGCTTAGTATCAAAGATTGCCTTAATTCGACCTAATGACACAAAACCACGTGACGCAAAGGTTGACATCATCCCCCCAATCAAAATAGCAAAAAAGATTTGCATTAAGTAGGCGATAAATGATGTAATCGCAGCCAAATCTTCTGGATGAGCGACCACACTTTGGCCCACAAACCAGACTGAAGCCCCGATGGCAACATATGAAATCAACATAAAGATTGGAATCATAGTTGAGAACAGATAACCAATCATCATGTTCACGCGCGTCAATTCATCGGAATTATCCGTAAAATGCACTGTTTCGTTTGCTTCTTGGTTAAATGATTTGACGACACGAATCCCTTGTAAATCTTCCTTGGCTAACGTATTCGTCCGATCAATTAAATGTTGAATTTTAGCAAAATACTTCCCCATTTGCTTAAAGACAACTTGTGAAGACAGGACAATCAAGACCACCATTAAAATCACAATCCACCATAACCGTGGTAGTGTCATTAAAGCCAGAATAAAGGCACCTAAAAAGAGGATAGGAATTCGCGTCAAGGTCTGGAGAAACATCATGACGAGTTGTTGCACTTGATTGACATCGTTGGTCATTCGCACGACCAAATTACCTGCTGAAAAGGCTTCAATATTACCAAATGGCAGATTGTAAAATTTAAGTTGAACATTTAAGTGGACAGAAAAACCCATCAAGGTCTTTAATGGTGTTA
>NZ_BMWM01000029.1 GCF_014651235.1 Leuconostoc lactis KCTC 3528 = DSM 20202
CTGAAGTTTAATTTGTTTTGAAATTTTAGTCATAAATAAAACCCCGAAAGTTGCTTTAACTTTCGGGGTACGCCACAATATGTGAGCGCTTTTTTTATGCTTAATTATTTCACATCGTCGGCTTTTTCAGCAACTTTTTCAGCAGCCTTGTCGACATTTTCATTAACTTCTTTAGCCTTATCAGCAGCTTTATCAGAGAAATATTCAGCTTCAACTTGAGCCGCTTCAGCTAAATCACGCAATGTTTCATCAAGGTTAAGATCAGCTTGTGTCAATTCAATATCGTGATTATTGAACTTATCGCGTAATTCATTCAATGAGGCTTGTGCCTTATCCACATAACTTACAGCCAAATCCTTTGCCTTATTAACATAAGGTGTGGCTTGATCGGCTAATTGCTTCACTTGATCAGCAGCCAAATCAATCTTTTCGCCATACTTTTCTTGGCTCTTATCCTTTAATTCAGCAGCCTTAGCTTTAGCCTTTTCCGTTACATCACCAGCAAAATCAGCAGTCGCATAAGCGGCATCATAGGCCTTTTCACGCAAGGCATCTGATGTTTCAGTAGCCTTAGCTTTGAGTTCTTCTTGACGGTTCTTTGGCAATGCTTTAAACGCAGCCAATGCAGCTGCTCCCGCAGCAATCCCAATTAAAAATCCTTTAGCTTTTGACATTTACTTTGTCTCCTTTTTTGATGATTTTTTGTGACTATACTTACGCATAGCCGTTTTTGCAACAGATGCTGCCATACCCGTCGCACCAAAGCCGCGAACAAGCTTTGAGGCAGCAAATCGACTTGTCACACTTTGTACAGTGTCATTTAATTCTGATACCGTAACCGACAAGTCCGCAACTGCTTGCACAGTTGGATCTAATGTCTTCATTTTCTCGTTGACATCAGTCAATAGCTCATTGGCGTTGCCAAGAATTTCATTGCTCGAGCGGGCAATCGTGTCCACGTCGAACGTAATAATCTTAAGTGATTGCGTTAGGCGCATTAGGAATATACCGATAAATATTACCAGTAATAAGAAAGCAACCGCAAAAATGATAAGTACCCATTGTCCTGGTGCCATAAATCCCCCCATACCGTGATATTTAATGTATTTGCTGCAACCTACTGTATTAAAATAACATCATACTGGCACAACATAGTATAAGTATAACAAAAAAAGTTACTCAACGAGTAACTTTTTTTATTAGTGGGCATAGTCTGTTGCGCGTGTTTCGCGGACCACTGTAATCTTCACATGTCCAGGATATTCTAGCTTTTCCTCAACATCTGATTTAATATCATGTGCTAAGACTGTTGCCTGGATATCCGTTAATTTAGTTGGTTCGACAATCACGCGAACTTCACGTCCAGCTTGAATGGCAAAAGCACTTTCAACACCGTCATAACGGTTAGCAATGGCTTCAAGATCCTTCAAACGTTGGACATAGTTTTCAAGTGATTCACTGCGCGCTCCTGGACGGGCAGCACTAATGGCATCAGCAGCGGTCACTAATTCAGAAATTGGTGACGTTGCTGGTACATCGCCGTGATGTGACGCAATGGCATTGATCACATCAGGCTTTTCGTTAAATTTCTCGGCAAGACGTACGCCCAATTCCACGTGGGAACCTTCAACTTCAGCGTCAACCGACTTACCAATATCATGTATTAATCCAGCGCGCTTCGCAAGCGCGACATCCATTTTAAGCTCTGCTGCCATCATTCCCGCAAGTTTTGCGACCTCGATTGAATGTTGGAGCACATTTTGACCGTAAGACGTTCGATAATTCATCCGGCCAATCATTTTAATCAAATCTGGGTGCAGGCCACGTAGGCCAAGCTCAAATACCGCTTCTTCACCCTTTTCACGAATTGTTTCATCAATTTGTCGACGTGCCTTTTCAACAGTCTCTTCAATCCGTGAAGGATTAATGCGACCGTCTGCTACCAAGGCATCTAAGGCCATTTTAGCAATTTCACGACGAACTGGATCAAAGCCACTCAACACCACTGATTCTGGTGTATCATCAATGATTAAATCAATCCCTATCAATGATTCTAATGTGCGAATATTCCGACCTTCACGACCAATAATTCGGCCCTTCATGTCTTCGCTTGGTAAATGCACAACCGACACTGTGACATCCGCCACAGCATCTGCTGCCGACCGTTGAATCGCTTGCACAATAATATTGCGCGCGCGCTTTTCGGCTTCGCTCGTCGCGTCTTCTTCAGCTTCTTTCACTAAAGCAGCACGTTGACGTACCAAACTTTGTTTCGTTTGACTTAAAATTTGTTCTTTAGCGTCAACAGGCGTTAATTGGGCAATTTCTTCCAACTTTTCCTGTTGTGCTGTTACTAAGTCATTGGCAACTGTCTTTTTATGATTTGCATCATCCAAACGTTGCTGTACTTGGTTTTCTTTTTGAATCAATTGCGCATCACGCTGATTCAAGGCCGCATCTTTCTTGTCGAGGTTCGAGATGCGATCTTCAAGCCGTTGTTCTTGTTGCTGCAGTTGCTTTTGACGATCTTTGAAATCTAAATCCACTTGATTACGATAATCTTGGGCCATTTCTTTCGCGTCAGTTTTCGCTGCACGTATGAGACTTTTAGCTTCTTTGTTTGCTTCTTCAAGAATGTTAGCTGCAATTTGTTTCGTTGCGTTAATTTGTTTGTTATCTTGCCAAAGACGACCATAATAACCGACAACGAGACCAATCACGATTGCGAAGAGTGCTGAAATGATTGTTACTATCATGCGTGTCATTCCTTTCAGCTTGTGAAATTTCAACTATTCCACATATATTAAGTATAGCTGTAAACTTACTTAACGTCAAACCCAAAGCCGGTCCTGCGCTTAATGTTTTAAGCGCCGACCAAGCTCTCGTTCTTGGTCCCGACGTTTGATATCTTCGCGTTTATCATACTTCTTTTTTCCGCGACCAATGCCAATCAGGACTTTGGCAAAACCATGTTTCAGGTAGACCTTTAAGGGCACAATCGTGACCCCTGGTTCGGCCGCAGCGCGACTTAATTGATTGATTTCGCGTTTATGCAAAAGTAACGGTCGTGTTCTGGTTGGATCAACGTTGAATTGATTGCCTTGCGCATAAGGTGCAATTGTCACATTCGTTAATAGTGGTTGCCCATTATGAATCGTCACAAAACCATCCCCGATGGTAATTTGTCCCGCACGGACAGACTTAATTTCAGTCCCAGTTAATGCAATCCCAGCTTCAAACGTGTCTTCAATTGCATAATTAAACCGCGCCTTGCGATTTTGTGCAAGATATTTTTCTGTCTGTTGTTGCTTTTTTGCCATACTGTTCCCGCCACTAAAAAATTAGTCTTTCATTGCGCGTTGCTTTAGAAATTTCGCTTTGCATCACGCTTTTGGCCTTGCTTAGCATCTAGGTTACCGCGACGTTGTCGTGGTCCTTCAGACTTACCGCGACGCTCATTCTTACGACGCTCTTCGCGATTACGGCCTTTACCAAACTTACCATTGTTCTTTGACGCCACACGGATGTCGGTTGTTGGCGCATTTTCTGGATCCACTAACATAAAGTCAACAGTCCGTTCTTCTTTGTTAACCCGCAAAACTTTGACGCGCACCTTTTGACCAATTTGGAAAATACGGTGCTTTGAGCGACCAATCAAGGCAGCGTGTGCTTCATCGTATTCATAATGATCATCGGTCAAGTTAGAAATGTGCACTAATCCTTCAACCGTGTTTTCTAAGCTAATAAACAAGCCAAACTTCATGGCTGAATTGACAACACCGTCAAATTCCAGACCCACTTTGTCTAACATGTATTCGGCCTTCTTCAAAGCATCAACATCACGTTCCGTGTCAATCGCACGCCGTTCACGGGCACTGGTATCTTCACCAATTTGGCCGAGCTTATCGGCATATTTTGCTTGTGCTTCCGGACCATAACCATGCTTTTCATACCACTTAATGAGGCGGTGAACCGTCAAATCAGGGTAACGACGAATTGGTGATGTGAAGTGTGTATAGTAATCAGCTCCCAAACCAAAGTGGCCAATAGGATCTGGTGCATACTTCGCTTGCTTCATTGCCCGTAGCATCATCGTTGAAATCATTTGTTCAGCCGGATCACCAGCCACATCAGCCATTAACTGTTGCAACATTGCTGGTGTTACCTTGCTTGGATCACCATAAACGGTGTGTCCCAATGCCTTTGAAAATTCAAAGAATGACTTCGCGCGTTCTTCATCGGGCATCTCGTGAATACGATAAAGGAATGGCACTTCTAACTTGTCAAAGTGCTCCGCGACTGTTTCGTTTGCCACTAACATGAAGGACTCAATCATCCGTTCTGCTGTGCCACGTTCACGCAGCTTAATATCAACTGCCTTACCTTCATCGTCTACCACAACTTGTGCTTCTGGCGCATCAAATTCGATTGCCCCACGCTTTTTACGCATGTTGTACAAAATGTCATGTAATTCGCCCATGACTTTAAACATCGGTGTCAATTGTGCGTATTCGTCTTGCACAAACACATCACCATCAAGAATCTTGTTGACCGCATCATAAGTCATCCGCGCATGTGACTTAATCACAGATGTGTGCAAATGGTGGTTCACAACTTGTCCCTGTGGATTAATTTCCATTTCAACAGACATTGCCAAACGGACAACATTAGGATTTAATGACGCAATCCCGTTTGAAATGTTACGTGGCAACATTGGGATGACACGGTTTGTCAAATAAACCGATGTCCCACGCTTATAAGCTTCCGCATCAATCGTTGACCCTTCCGTGACGTAATGTGACACATCGGCAATGTGCACACCTAAATGATAATTCCCATTATCTAACTTCCAAGCCACAACGGCATCATCGATATCTTTCGTATCGGCACCATCAATTGTGACCAGTGTTTGTTCAGTCAAATCTTCACGACCGGCCCAATCAGATTTCGGCACGTCAACTAGAATTTTGGCTGCATCATCCAACACTTCTTGTGGGAATTCACTTGGTACTTTCTTAGAATAGACAATTTGCAAAATGTCCATTCCAGGTTCATCCTTGTAACCTAATGTTTCCGTCACCGTTGCCACTAGTTCACGTGGGTGAACTTTATCTGGGAAACGGGTAACATCCGCGACCACAACTTGACCATCGTTTGGCGTGATGCCATCAGCACTCACCAAAACTTTATAACCCATGGCCTTTTTGTCACTGAGTTTGATTTCTCCAATCATCCCCTTCGCCTCTGAGCCAAGTGAGAAAGTCCCCACAACCCGTTCAAAGGCGTGGCTGATAATTTCTTCTACCTTACCTTCAGGGCCACGGTCAGCTGATGCTGAAGGCTTAACTGTTGAAACCCGCACCGTATCACCTTGCATGGCTTGTAACGTATTTTCAGGATTGATAAAAAAGTCCGGTAATTCACTGTCATATTTAACAAAGCCAAATCCTTTGTCATTGGCATGATATTCACCAATCACATAGCCGGCATTGACGTTATATGAGAATTGGCCATCTTTTTCGACGGCTTCCCCATCACGCACAAGCGCATTCATCGCATTAACCACGTCTTGGTAGCCCGCAGCTGAATTCATGCGTAGGCCGTCCGCCATATTTTGTGCACTAAAGGATTGTTCGCGGTTTGCTTTTAAAAAACCGCCAATTTGAGATTTTAATTGTTCTACTGCCATAGTCTCCTCTTTCTATATTTCTCCAAAATAAAAATTTCCAAAATAAAAAGTCAGTCTACAAAAAGAGCAAACTGACCTTAATCATTCTTAATGCGCTGACAAGTACATTAAGGCGAAACCGATAATGAACCACAACCCGCCTAAAATAGCTGTTGTGCGTCGCATCACCGCTTCAAACCCGCGTGACTTACGTTCAGCGAATAAATCGCCAGCGCCACCTGATAAAGCAGATAACGCATCTTGTTGTTTACTTGGTTGCATCATGACTGTCACAATGAGCAATAGACCCACAACAATCAGAGCAACGGTGAGTATTTTTGCCACAGTCATAACTCCTCATTAAATCATTAATACCTATTATAACAAAAAATAACGTCTTGTGCACAGAATTTTTATCACAAGACGTTATTTATATCGCGGGCTGCTTAATTACCTGCCGCCAAACTAAACATTAAAATACCACCAGCAATAGCCACGTTCAAACTTTCCGCTTGACCTTGGATTGGGATATACAAGTTAGCCGTCGTTTTCGCTGCCAATTCTTCGGCCATACCTTGACCTTCGTTACCCACAATTAGCGCAAATTGCGTACTTGGTTCGATTTGACGGTAAGATTGCGCTGCTTCATCCAATTGTGAGCCATAAACTGGCAAGCCATTCGCAGTCAACGCATCTGTCCATTCATTCAAGTCGCCGTTTAAGACTTCCAAATGGAATTGTGACCCTTGCATGGCACGAACAACCTTTGGTGAATAAGCATCAGCTGTGCCTTCGCCCAAGACGACGCCTTTGAAGCCAGCAGCATCGGCCGTACGAACCAACGTACCAACATTACCTGGATCTTGAATCTTGTCAAGCAACAACCAAGCACCATCATGCACATAACTTGGATCAAACGTCTTGTCTGGCAATGAGATTTCGGCAAAAATGCCTTGTGGTGTATTCGTCCCAGCAATATGCTTGGCAACTTCTTCACTAATTTCAAAAGCTGGTACACCATGCGGTACATCCGGCAAGTGTTCAGCCATTTGGGCTTCTGTCGCCATCACGGCATGGAACTTGGCCTTTGCTTTAATAGCTTCTTCAACTAAATGCCAGCCATCTAGTAAATAAGTCTTGTTTTCAAGACGGCCTTTCTTAGTAGCGAGCTTTGCCCATGCTTTCACACGACTGTTTTGATTTGATAAAATACGATCCATAATAACTTCTTTCTGTTCTCTTGAGAACTAACAAAAGTACGCCAAATTTTTGGCGTACTTAAACATTAACGCTGCTGTTTACCAGCATTACGATTGCGCTTTGATTTTGGTGGTAATACTGATGTTTGTTCGGCTGCAGGTGCTGCTTGCGTGCCTGGTGTCGTTTGCGCACGATTTGCTAACAAATCATCTGCTGTTTTCTTAATTTTAAATTCACGCGCCACACGCTTTTCCAAACCAGGACGTTGGAAGTGCAGAATCAAAGACTGCAAGAGGGCAAATAAACCACCCACGATAAAGTACAAGCCAATTGCGCCACTGGCAATCATGGCAAACACAAAAATCATGATTGGACTGATCAACATCATGGTTGCTGACGCCTTCTTTTGTTCTTCTGGCATCCGTAACACGGCAATCCAAGCTTGCACCAAGTAAACCACACCGGCTGCAATCGCAAAGATCAATTGTGGTTGCCCTAAGCTAAGCCCAAAGAAAGTTGCCCCTTTCAATGCTGGAGCGTGCAAAATAGCAGCGTACAAACCAGAAAAAACTGGTAGTTGCATGGCTAAAGTCAAAAATGAAATACCGCCAATGACACTGACATCGTTTTCGCGATACAGTGACATCATCGCCATGCTGGCTTGTTGTTGTTCAGCAGATGTCCCTGCCTGACGTGAGATAGCCTGTAATTTATCAATTTCAGGCTTTAACTTTTGCATTTTAATTTGGTTAATTGTTGTGTTAACTTGTTGATTCAAGAAGAACGGCAACAAAATCAAACGCAAAATCGCTGTAATAATGATAATCGCCCAACCGATACCATTGACACCACCAATAACGTGCGCAATATTGGCCATGATATCTGCTAATGGTTGCCCAATCCAGCGGTACATACGACTATGTTGGCTATAGCCACCGGTAATTAAGATAATATCTAAAATCACAAAAGCTATTGTGAGGACGCGCTTGACTTGTTTCATGAGGTTATTTTTTTCTCCTGGTTATTACAGATAACCATTATACCAATAATTCCTACCTAATGGTAAAGTTTTTCCCTTCAAACGGCGCAATCGGCGTTTTAACGAGCTGTGTGACGTGACTATAGGCACCAGGTCCAGCAGCAATGATGGCTAAAAAACGATCAATAGCAGCCGGTTCACCCTGAATCGCCATTTCAACCGAGCCATCTGTTTTGTTCCGTACCCAACCACTGATGTGATGGCGTTCTGCTGCCTGCTGGGTAAACCAACGAAAGCCAACGCCTTGGACACGACCATAAACATTAATTTGATAGCTGACCATGCTGCGCCTCCCGATAAAGTGGTAAGTGGATGGTAAAAATTGACCCCGATCCCAAGGCACTTTCAATGGCAATTTCACCACCGTAAGCGTTAACTAGGCGTTGGGCAATACTCAAACCAAGCCCATTGCCCCCTTTGGCACGGGAACGTGCTTTATCAACACGATAAAAACGATCAAACACCCGTCCCGCATCTTCAGTCGATAACCCTTCACCGAAGTCTTGGACCCCGATTTCAACACGATTAGCCGTCTGTGACAAGGCAAAATGAATTTCCTTACGATCTGTTGAATATTTTACTGCATTATCCGCTAAGATAATTAAGATTTGTTCCATGTGATCCTGACGAACTTTCACATTCGCTTCATGCGTTAAGTCATCATCCAAGGTGAAAATAAAATCTGGATGAATCAACTTAAAGTTGTCATAAACACGATGCACCAAACCACCAATTTCCGTGATTTCTTGAACATTTTCAATTGGAATTTGTTCCGCACGGGTCAGGTTTAACATTTCATTGATCAGTGTTTCCATCCGTTGCATCTCGGCAAGGGATGATTTAATCGAATCATCCAACACTTCCGGTTCATCTTTCCCCCAGCGATTAAGCAAATCCATATGCCCTTTCACAATGGTAACGGGGGTTCTCAGCTCATGGGAGACATCGGAAACGAATTGTTGCTGCGCAGCAATCAAATTTTGTAGCCGATCAATCATCCGATTTAACACACTGACCAAATCCGAAAATTCATCATTAGGGCCGGTCTGTTTCGCCCGCACCTCAGTCATCGGATCATCACGTAACGCTTCAATGGTTGTCTCAATTGACTTGACGGGACGTAAAATCAGACGCGTTAGTAGAAAAGCAAAAATAAAAATGGCCACGCCGCCTAAAAAGACGGTTCCCCATAACCAATGGTATAAATGGACAGGTAGTGTGCCATAATATTGTTTAATTCGCGCAATGACAATCAGCGTAAAGAAAATGAAGACAACAAAAAAACCAGACGCCATCCCCAGTGACAGTTGCCAACCTAATGAGAAACGACGTGCGGCTTTTTGAGTTGTATTTTTTTTGTCAACCATAGTATTTATTAGCTGCGCATCACATAGCCAGTACCACGAACAGTCTGGATATAAGATGCTTTACTTTCTGGATCGTCAATTTTGTTACGTAAGTAACGGATGTACACATCAACTACGTTGGTTTCAACTTCAGAGTCAAAGCCCCAAACTTCCTTCAACAATTGTTCACGTGATTGCACAACGTTAATGTTTTCAACCAACGTCAAGAGCAAGTCATATTCACGCTTTGTCAAATTGATAATTTGGTCATCACGACGTGCGATACGATTTTCTTTTTCAATTCGCAAGTCTTTGAAGTTAATAATTGACCGGTGCTTATCACTTGATTCCGTTTCGATTGCAATACGACGAAGGAGTGACCGAATACGTGCCAACAATTCTTCAATGGCAAATGGCTTCACCAAGTAATCATCTGCCCCGTAATCCAAACCTGAAACACGATCAATCACTGAATCACGTGCTGTCATCATAATGATTGGTGTCTTCTTTGTTTCACGCAAACGACGGGCAACTTCCAAGCCGTTTAATTCCGGCAACATCAAGTCAAGCAAAATAACATCATAGTTATTTTCCAGTGCGGCGTCTAGTCCTGAACGACCATCTAAAACTGTTTCGACTTCATAGCCTTCATGCTTTAGTTCAAGGCCGACAAACTTTGCCAAGTTTTCTTCATCTTCAACAATCAATACTTTGCTCATTTTTTGTCCTCAATAGTTAAATCGGCAACGCCGAATCCAATTCTTTTACTTCCCTATATTTTAGAGTAGTTTCTAAAAATTTGCAAGTTTTTTCTCATTATTTGAAAAAATCGTCTAATTTTGCTAGTCTTGGGTCCAACTGCTCGGTTTCTGCTGCTTTTTTCTCATTTTCATAAGTTGATTCACTGATAACATGCCAATCTTGTCCAGATGGTAACACATCATTTTCCAGCTCTTCCGCCGTCAAAATTTGCAACGGTAATTCAGCTACAATGTTGTCAAGAACGGCTTCGTCGACGTTAAGTGTATCATTTTCTAATACAAACACAGGATCGGTCTCTTCAAAGTCAGCCAACCGCTTCTCATCTTCAACATAACGTTCTTCAATCACCAAATCCACTGGCCGTACAACTGGTGCTAATGATCGTGATGACGGCACTGTGACTTCCCCTGTCACATGCGCGTTAAGTAGCAAATCGTCTTGGTCAGTGTATTTAATTTGCCCAGTCACGTGAAGTGGTGACAAAGCTAAAATGGTGTCTGGAAAACGTGTCTTAGCCAATGTCTCAAGCGTTAAATCTTCATCGAAAGTTAACGCATTTTGGCGAAATTTTTGTAGTTGATTTTTATGATATTTCATTTATTTCTCCCCTGTCTGCTTATTTTTGGCCGGTTACATGAATCGGCTGACGTGTCACGTCCTGTTGTTGCCCAGGCTCATTGGCCAATAACTGCCAGATTTTACCCGCTTTATAATCTAATCGCAAGTTAGCTTTGGCAAGATTTTGATCCACTTTACTAATCAACGGTAACGTTACCGTCTTTTTAATCTGATTGAGGAATTGTTGTCCTGCATCGGTAAATCCAAGAATGCGCAAATAAGGATCTTGCATGGCCGCCTGCATTTGATCAACCTTAATATTGAGTAACGTATACAACAACGTGCGCTGCATCCGCGCAAAAGTATAGCGCTTTGATTTCACTGCCTTAATAAAGCTCTGATAATTTTTGGGACCAGGTTCACCCAGCGCTACTGCCGCTACGCGATGTTCTAAGCCTTCAGCCATTTGATAAACTTGCCCCAACTGCCCAATTGTATCCGTCATTAAGCGGTACTTCAATAATTGCCAAAATGGCGTTTCAAAGGCAATCGTATGTGGGGCTTGTGCAACCGCCTGTAATGTCGCTTCTGGCACAACGCCCTGTACTTTGTCAAGTTTGCCTTTATGCAAGGCCAAACGGATTGATGAGGCCGATGCAATGGTTTGATCATCAGCAAAACTTTGATCGTGATACCCAGCAGCCACCCGTTGGATGGGATGTAATGTCATGTCAACGCCCAATTTAATGACCGCTTTGGCATAGCCAAATGCCAAAATATCATTTGGATCTTCTAACACGAACCCCGTCTCTGCGGCCAATTGTGTGGCATAAGCATGGGCAAAAGTTTGATTTTTTTCTTGGAAAGCATGACCGTCTTCAACACTTGGTGCTTGTTCAGCGAGTTTTAAAAAATCAACATCTGCATGTTCGCTCCCAAAAACCATGTCTGTGATGCCCATTGCTGACAATAAGCGCACCGCACCTTCTGCGAAAATATGACTGGGTTGTACCGCATAAAAAGTTGGCAACTCAATAACGAGATCGACCCCATTTTCCAGTGCTGTTTGCGCCCGTGTCCATTTATCAAATAAAGCGGGTTCCCCACGTTGGACAAAATTACCCGACATCACGGCCACCACAACATCGGCCCCAGTCACCGCTTTGGCTTGTTGTATGTGGTAACGATGCCCATTATGAAATGGATTGTATTCAGTTACTAAACCAACAACTTTCATGCTTTCACCGCCTTAAAGAACCAGCGATCTGTGGCATCATCAATGGTACTGTCACCAAAGTCCGCCGACACCGCTATTTGCTCAAATCCTGCTAAACGTAGTTCGCGTTCATAGGTCGCCAAATCATACGTTTGTTCATGATGAATTTCACGTAAAATTTTAAACCCGTCAATCTGCTCGTCATACACGAAAAACTTTAAATCATGGTCAACACTGTTGGCCGCTTCCCCTGGATAACTTGTCCACATGAAGATATTGTCGGCATCATCATCGTTATTATAGTAATAGTCAGCATAACCAACATTAACCTGATGCGGTGTAATGACGTCAAATAAAAACTGACCGCCCTTTTCCAGATGAGCGGCAACTTCACGGATGGTTGCCTGAAAATCGGCCAACGTTGGCAAATAATTTAACGCATCCGCAAAACTCACAATCGTTGGATAGGTTTTCTGCCAATCTGACCAATCGCGCATATCGGCTTGTAACAAGTTCACATCCACGCCAGCTGCGGCGGCGTGCTGTTGGGCCAACGTTAACATCTCGGCCGACATATCCAGTACATCAACTTGGTAACCGCGTTGCGCCAATAAAACAGCCAATCGCCCGGCACCACCACCAAGATCTAAGATGTCGCCTGGTTGCGTTTGACTGGTCACAAAGTCTGCCCAGGCACGATACATCTCTTGATCAAATAATTGATCGTATTTCGCCGCAAAGGTTGAATAATTATTTTGTAAATTTTCGTTTGTCATAAGTTCTATTTTAACAGAAAAAAGACGAGCTGCCGCTCATCTCAATTAATCAGTTACCAATAATTCTGTGATATCAACATATGGTGCATCATGCCAGAGGCGTTCCAAGTTGTAGAAATCACGTTGTTCTGTTGAAAAGACATGGACAATAACGTCGCCTAAGTCAATCAACACCCAATCCGCTGCTTGGAAGCCTTCAATTAACTTAACTTCGCCACCAGCTTCTTGAATTTTGTCTTTTACTTCCGTCACAATTGCCTGTACTTGCCGGTTTGAAGCGGCATCGGCAATGACAAAGTAATCAGCCATCAAGCTGACTTGTTGCATATCAAGGGCCACAATGTTGTTGGCCTTTTTGTCATCTACAGCCTTAATAGCTGTTTCTAATACTGTTTTTACATCTAATGCTGTTGTCAAAATATTTGCCTTTACTTTCGTTTATACGTTGCCCTTAAGCACGGGGCAACCAATAATTATAGGTTGTAATACTCTTTGGATAAATCGGTGTTTCTTTTTCGACCAAACGTAAAACGGTGTGGACAATTTGGTATTTTATACCGGCAGCCAGTGATTGGTCCGTCAAAGTACGCGCTGTTTCAACCCCTGGAAAAGTCCGCCCCAGCTCCAAGTAATCTGCCATAAAAATGATCTGTGATAACAAAGACATGTCTGCCCCTGATCCCGTTGTGTGTTGCCGAACCGCTGTTAAGATGTCTGGGTCATCAATCCCCAACTCATCACGAATCATTTCTGCCCCAACGACACCATGCCAAATGTAATTACCCCAATTCACTAAATCAGGATCCAAATTCTTGGCCTGAATCACAGCAAGAAAATCCTCATCAGCGCGTTCTTTTGCATAGTCATGCACGAGTGCGGCAATTTCAGCCTTTTCTGGTGACACACCATACTGTTTCGCTAATTTAAGCGCGTAATCTCTGACACGTAAGACATGTTGGAAACGATAGTCCGACAGTTGCGCGGCAACACGCGTTTCGAGTTCTGCAATACTGCCATCAAAATACTTAGTCATATAGCCCCCGATATAAATGATATTCTTCAATAAAATAACTCACCCGTTCTGGTACCAGATAACGAATACTTTGGTTTAACCGCAGTTTTGTCCGAATTTCTGAAGCAGAAATTTGAATTTTGGGTACGTCACACCAAATAATGGGATAGTCCGATTGGCCTGCCTGTTGCGTCGTTTTACCGGCTGCTAGTTGCACCAACTGTACCAGGTCATCAATATGTGCCCAAGTTGGCAGTTTTTCAACGAGATCACCACCCATGATGAAGGTGTAAGCATTTTCCGGATGCGCTTGCGTCAGGGCCAACATCGTTTGATAGGTCAAAGATGGCCCACCATGATAGATTTCAATCAATTCAAGGTCAAAGAAAGGATTGCCCATAATCGCTTGGCGAACCATTTGAACACGATCCGCAGGCGCAATCGCATGGCGCCCGTCTACCGGTTGCGCATTTGGCATCCAATAAACCTTTTCCAAACCCAATTGCCGCCCAATACTTTCCGCTAACACCAATTGCCCAATATGTGGTGGATCAAAAGTGCCACCAAAAATACCGACACGATGTTGCGGTTGCACGGGGGCTTCCTGCAGTTGCCTTTGTGTGATCGTTGTTGCTATCCCTTGCATTGACATGACTACCTTTGATTAAATCTTTGCTAATGCCACAGAAATTTTCTTATATTTATCTTCTTGCGCTGGCAAGTACAACACCAGCGTCCGGCCGATCACTTGTGCGACCGTAATATCTGAGTGTGATTGAATAAAATCAGCTACCGCTTGCGCAGAATCATCCGCACTTTGCTGAATGCTAATTTTAATTAATTCACGCTTGGCAATTGCCAAGACAATTTCATCAACCCAAGCTTGGGTCAACCCATTTTTACCAACCGAAAAAATAGGTGAGAGTGTGTTTGCTTGTGCGCGCAAAAAGCGCTTTTGCTTTCCAGTGAGTTGTAACATTAAATCATTGCCTTTCGAATAAGGACAGAAACGCCCTGTGGTGCCCAGCCGCTGACTTGTACGCCAGCTGGCACAGAAATCCAACCCAAACCTGCAAACACAATATCACTCTTTTCAGTCGTTTTAAATGTGTGCTTCACAAGTGGGGTTGCCGTTTTTGGTGCCGGTGTTAATAACGTCCCAACATGCTTCTCATAAAAAGCATCTGCACCGGCCAGTTTTGTCCGGTGTAAATTGAGATTATTTTCAAAATATGCCGTAAATGAGGCACGTTCACCTGATTCAAAATCAAAGCGAGCGAGCCCACCAATAAATAGGGTTTGTTCTGGATTCAATTGGTAAGTGCGTGGCTTAATTTCATTTTTAGGCAACGCATACTTCAAATCTTTGTCCGACAACACGTGCGCAATTTGGTCACGCTTGATAATCCCTGGTGTGTCAATCAAATGCTTCCCATCAGATAGCGGAATTTCGATTCGATCTAACGTTGTCCCTGGGAAACGTGAGGTCGTAATTAAATCCTTCACCCCTGTGCTTGTCTTAATAATTTGGTTAATCAACGTTGACTTCCCAACATTGGTTACCCCAACGACAAAGACATCACGGCCGGCACGTAATTCATCAATTTCAGCCAACAACGCATCAAGATTTTGTGGGTGCGTCGCTGACGTCAAGAAAATATCGACTGGCTTAATGCCTTGCGCCTTCAATTCGGCTTGCAACCAATTTTTCAATCGGTTTTTGTTCAATAACTTTGGCAATAAGTCTACCTTGTTGGCCACTACCAAAATTGGATTGTCTTGTCCCACAAAGCGTGGCAAGCCAGAAATTTCTGAACCCGTCACATCAAAGACATCAATCACGTAAACAATCAAAGCGCGTGTGTCGGAAATTTGGTGCAACAAGCTCGCAAAGTCATCATCAGTCAATTCTACGGGTTGAATTTCATTATAATGCCGCAAACGGAAGCACCGTTGGCAAAGTAATTCATCCCGATCAATCGCCTTCTTTAAGGCACTCATTGGCAGATAACCCGACTTATTTGGGTCATCAACCTGGATTAAAGCGCCACAGCCAATGCAGCGCAAACCATCATTTAATTCTTCTCGGACATATGCGTCCGTTACTTCAGTTGTCACGAAGTGATTTCTCCCATTTTAAGTTTGGATGTGCACGAAAAACAATTTTTTTCACTTGCTTTTCAATACTACGATTAAGCCACGTTTGCCACATGTCTGAGTCAATTAAACGTTTAACAAGGACACTACGTACGCCGGCTGCATGTGCTGCCCAAATGTCGGTCAACATTTGATCCCCCACCATAATAACCGATTGCCGATCAAGATGGTGTGTTCGCAAAACATGCAAAATACCTCTTGGTAATGGTTTAAGCGACCAGGAAACGAATTGTACCCCTAACGGTTCAACGGCCTTCGCTACGCGTTTGGTGGTATTGTTTGACACCACAATCAACTCGATCCCACCTTCACGTAAATCAGCTAACCACTGACGCAATTCGGGGGTGCCATTTGGATTGTTCCAAGCGAGTAATGTATTATCCAGATCAGCTAGGACCGTTTTGACGCCATGAGCTTTCAGGTCGTCAACTGTCAAATCATATATTCTTTCAACCATATAGGTTGGCGTAAATTGTTCTAAGCGCATGCAAATCATCATCCAGTTTATTTATTCTATTCTATTATACACTACTCTGCCACTAAATTTGACACCACTCTTGTCGTGGACAAATTAGGACCAAAATAGAAAAAGCACACCGGAGTGTACTTTTACATTTGAACCGTATGATTCACACCAAACAAGGCTTAATACCAATTGTTCGCTTGCCAATGTGCAATGGCTTGCGCCACTGTGCCATAACGATCAGCAATATATTTTTGCATGGCTTCAAGTTGCACCGCGTAGTTACCGCGATAGTTTTGGCCTGGGACGTATTTGGCATAATAATTTTCGCTTAATTGGCCAATCCCATAGTAAGGCCCGTTTTGTGCGTTAACGTTACCGCTACTTTCACGCGCGATTAACCATTGCAAATCACCAGAAACTGGTGCTGGTGTTGCTTCAGCTGGCTTGGCTGGTGTTACAACTGGTGTCACAACAGCAGGCGCGGCTGCCGGCGCTGCCGGTGTCGCAACTGGTTCTGCAACAGCAACAGCTGGTGCTGCTTCAGCCGGCGCAGTTGCCGCTGGTGTTGTGTCTTGTTCAGCAGTAGCATGTGCCGCCACTGCTTGACTGACTGACAATTGGACTGACTTCACGTCAGCTAATGAAGCAACAGCTCGGTCTACCGCTTTTACATTAACTTGTTCGTTTAATGAAGCGGCATCCGTTGGATGACTTTCAGCTTTAAGTTGCGCGCCGAGAACCCCCAACGTCATACCAGTTACTGTTGCACTTGTGATTAAAATTTTCTTTAACATCATGTGACTTATTTTGACGTATCAACATTACATATATGTAACATAGCCAATCAAAAACCAGTACAAAAACCTTTTAATATACAAACATACAACAATATATATATTTAAAAAGTCATCCCAACCCAAAAAATCGGCTGAACACGCAGTATCATGGTGCTTTTAAAACGAGGCTAAAAACGCTGATTGGTGAAAAATACCCCGCAATTCCGATATAAAACATGATTTATTTAATATTTTTGTAACATTGGTGCGAAATTTTGTTACATTGCTCAACGCTTTTGTCAAATAAAAACGCCACCTCATTAATTTGAGGTGACGCTAATACGTACTAAATTTTATAGTTCTTGTTCAAAATCAGCTGGTGTATACAACTTCAACCAGTTACTGAAGATGAATTGTGCAATAAATCCGGCAATGATTGGAATAACAATCCAAGCAATCAAAGCTGTAAATGGATTAATGAAGTGGTTCATCACGTTTGCTGGAATTGATGGATCCTTCACCATTGATTGGATTGGTGAAACTAATCCAATGTAACCGAATCCGGCAGTTGTTGGTGTCCCTTGAATGTTGAACAACGCAACTGGCACGGCAGAGATAGCCGCTGCCAGCATGAATGGTAGCATGGTTACCGGCTTAGCAAATACAGATGGCATCATACCCTTCATGGCACCTAGCGCAATCGCTACTGTGACACCAGGCTTGTTAACACGCCATGAGTTAATCAACAACACAATTGTTGTGGCCACAACACCCATTGCGGCAGCACCAGAACCGATACCTGACAATGAAATAGCCAAAGCAATACCAACAGTTGAAACAGGTGTAATAATGATAATTGAGAACGCCATGGCAATCAACATAACCATTGGAATTGGTGCCAAACGTGTGAACGTTTCAATCAAGTTACCAATCCAAGTTGTGACAGCCCCAACGTAAGGTGCAATCATCTTACCAAACAAACCAACACCACCACCGATGATGATTGGGCTCAAAATGATGGCAACAGAACCAAAGCCCTTCAAGTAACGGGCAACTAACCATGTCACAAAGACTGCAACGGCTGCCACGATCATGGCATTGATCACATCACCAGCGCCGCTAGCAATGTAGATATTACTTGGCGCAATTGTCTTAGCCCCTGTAATTGGGTTCGGCAGATTGCAAGAAATAACTTGAACGAATTTAGTGACGTAGATTAAGTAAGAAGATCTCGATTGGTGTA
>NZ_BMWM01000030.1 GCF_014651235.1 Leuconostoc lactis KCTC 3528 = DSM 20202
AACACCATTAAAGACCTTGATGGGTTTTTCTGTCCACTTAAATGTTCAACTTAAATTTTACAATCTGCCGTATTGAAAAAATAAGTTAGAGAGATAAAAGAGGAAATAAGGATGGAAAAGAAGTCTGGTTCAAAAAAAGGATTGTGGCTTGGTTTAGGCATTGTTGCGGTGGCCGTAGCGGCGGTGATGTTGTTGCACGGCAATGGCGAATCAGCGAAATCGGCGAGTGGTGTGACGACGGTTAACGTTGGTTCTGGTAATGATGGTCAGCCGTTTGGTTATCTCGATAAAGATGGTAAGCCAGCCGGAATGGATATTGCGTTAATTCAAGCAATCGATAAGAAATTGCCACAATACAAATTTAAGTTAGTGTTGTCTGATTTTCCAACGTTGATTACGAATTTGAAGAGTGGCAAGACGGATATGGCCCTCTACCAAATTGAAAAAAATGCAGAACGTGAGCAAGACTTTAAGTTTGGGCAGGTTGGTTATACCGTGTGGGATACACTGTTAGCAACACAGTCTGCTACTGGTAAGTTAAACTCATTTGCTGATGCAAAGGGTAAAAAGCTGTATATCACGAACTCGACGAACCAGGCAACCTTAACGGATGCTTATCTCAAGGACCATCCAGATGCCTTTTCAGTCGTTCGGGGTACGTATACCACCGAACAAATTGCACAAGGTTTTAAGTCCGGGCAATTCAATGTTTATCCAGCACCAAAGTACTCGATTGATTTGTTGAATCGTCAGTTTGGGACAAAGTTGATTGCTGGTCAATCAGTTAACCATTCAAACGCTTACCCAATGTTTAATAAGGCTGCGGATCCAAAGCTCATTGCTGCTGTCAACAAGGCGATGAAAGAACTGAAGGCGGATGGCACATTGAAGGCATTAAGCGAAAAGTGGCTCAAGGGCGACTATGTACCAAAGGATTAACGGGAGAGAACTATGACATTTGATTTGGGCTTTATTTTTCAGGTGATCCTGACAGTAATCCGTTACGTGCCGATCACCTTATACATGGCGGTTGTTAGTCTTATTATTGGTGGCGCTTTGGGGTTAGTGGTGGCTTTGATTCGTTTCTATCAGGTGCCGGTGTTATCCCCAATGATAGGCACCGTGATTACAATTCTGAAAGGGGTGCCGTTGATCTTAGTTTTCTTGGTCATCTTTTTAATTACCTCGCAAAACTTTAATAGTATCGCTAAGGCCATCGGGTTACAGATCAAATATGGTGACTTGCCGATGAGCCTGTTAGCAATTATTGGGCTGTCGTTGATGGCGATGGTTGGTCTCAGTGAAGCCTTCCGTGGCGCCTTTGAGTCGGTGAAGACCGTCCAATTTGATGTGGCCCGTTCACTGGGAATGACACGATTGCAAACCATTCGACGGGTACTGATTCCGCAAGCTTTTCCAGTGGCTTTCCCAATGATTGTCAACATGTTGATTAATTTGATTAAAGGCACCGCGATTGCTTCATTGGTTTCAGTGGTGGAAATCTTCTCGGCAGCTACGCAATCGGCCAGTTCAAATTATAAATACTTTGAAGCGTATATCGCAGCAGCCGTTGTTTATTGGCTGATGACCATTTTGATTGAACAGGCGGTACACCGCTTTGAATTGAAATTTGCTAAAAAAATGGAAAGGGCACGCGCATGATTGAAGTGAAAGCATTACGTAAAAAGTTCAATAATCATGAAGTCTTGAAAGGCGTAGATTTAGCTTTGCAACCTGGTGAAGTGGTGACAATTTTAGGGCCTTCTGGATCAGGTAAAACCACGTTTCTTCGGTGTTTAAATTTTCTGGAACAGGCTGATTCTGGTGCCATCAAAGTCGATGGGGATTGGGTGTCATTTGACCAAGCCACGACAGATGATGTGATGAAACTCCGGCGCAGCATGGGAATAGTCTTTCAGAATTATGCGTTGTTTCTCAATAAAACTGCGCGCCAAAATATCATGGAACCCATGACGTTAGTCCACCAAGTGAGCCAGACGGCAGCTTTTGATCGTGCCACAGAGTTGTTACAAGCTATCGGCTTAGCGGACTTTGGCGACTATTATCCGGCGCAATTATCGGGTGGTCAGCAGCAACGTATTGGGATTGCCCGTGCTTTGGCGGTGCATCCAACCGTCTTGTTATTTGACGAACCAACTGCGGCCCTAGATCCAGAACTAGTTGGCGAAGTGTTAAAAGTCATGAAGGCAGTTAAACAGGCCGGTGTGTCAATGATTCTTGTGACCCATGAAATGCAGTTTGCTTATGAAGTCAGTGATCGGGTGATTTTCATGGCCGATGGCGCTATTGTCGAACAAGGGACACCACAGCAAATTTTTGAAGCCCCACAAGAACCGCGCACGCAAGCCTTCCTCATCCGCTTTAAAGTGCGTTATGCCTAAGAAATATAAAGGAGTTCAATATGTCAGAACAGCAATACCAATTTGCCACGCGCGTGGCGTCATTACAACCAAATACCCTGCGGGAGCAGGCAAAGCAAGTGCAGATTGCTGATGATTTTATTAAGCTTACTTATGGGTATCCCAGCAATGAGGACTTTCCGGTCGCAAAATTAGCAAAAATATCAGAACGCATTTACCGTGAGCATGCCTTAGAATTTATGCAGTATGGTGAAAGTGAAGGGATTCCGAAATTACGTGAACAAATTAAAACGCGCTTAGCAGCCGAACAGGGTCTGGATGTTGTCAATAATGATGTGCTGATTACGTCTGGTTCAACGCAGGGGATGGATTTGGTGTTTAAAATTTTCGTCAATGAAGGGGATATTGTGCTGACGGAAGAACAAACTTTTGTTGGTGCCGTGAATGCCATCAAATCTTACGGGGGTCAAGTGCAGGGACTTCCATTTGATATTAACCGTGGCAGTATTGACCCAGACGTGTTAGCCCAAACTTTAGCGGCCGATGTGACCCATAAAATTAAGCTACTTTACTTGATTCCGACCTTTCAAAATCCCATTGGCACGTCGATGTCAGCGGCCGATCGGCAACGCATTTACGACATTTGCCAAGCTCATCAGGTCATGATTTATGAAGATGATCCATATGGTGATTTATTGTACATGGATACGCCGGCGTTACCAAAAATCAAATCATTTGATGTGTCTGGTCATGTGATTTATGCGGGTTCATTTTCAAAAATTTTGGCACCGGGGTCACGATTAGGCTTCTTACTGGCACCAAAGCCGGTATTCCAAAAGTTGGTCTTGGTCAAACAGGTGGCGGATTCGTTTGCCAATTTGTACTGGCAGTACTTAGCGAGTCAATTGATTGAAGATGATGAGTTTAATGCTCATATTGCCTATCTCAAGGCGCTTTATCAAGTGAAAATGGCGGCGATGGTGACAGCTTTACAACAATATGGCTCAGAGTATTTAAGCTTTGTTGCCCCGGATGGGGGTTACTTTGTCTCGGTGAAACTCAACGATGATATTGATCCGACTGTTTTCTATGATGAATTAGATCGCCGGCATGTTGGGGTAATTCCGGGCAATATTATGAGTGCTGCCGGTCAGGGATATGACCAATATTTTCGATTGAATTTTACGTTGCCAACGCCAGAAACCATTACTGAAGGGATAAAACGGATTGCCGCGGCCGCAGCTGCCGCGAAAATACCACAACAGGTAGAAGTTTGAGTGAGGGCGCTGCGATGAAACTTTTGTTTTTTAACGCCTCAATAATCGAACAACGTCTGATTGCGGAATGGTCAGCAACACATGGTGTGTCGGTTAAGACAGTCGCGGCGCCATTGTCCCATGACAATATCGCGTTAACGCACGGCTATGATGCCTTGATATTTTATCCCAGTCGGGCATTTCAAACGGATGCGACTTTGTATCAACAATTAGCGCAAAATGGTATTAAACAGCTATCGATTAAATCAACGGGTTACGACAATATTAATTTGACATATGCGCAGCACTATCAGTTGACAGTGACTAATGTCCCCAACTATTCACCTGAATCGGTCGCACACTTTACGATTATGAGTATCTTGATGTTGCTACGACAGTTACCGGAACAGCTGAGAACAGCGCACACCGTGTCACGGCAGCATTTGATTGGCAAAGAATTAACGGACGTGACGGTTGGTATTTATGGCGCCGGGCGCTTAGGCAGTCTAGTCGCCAAGACCTTCCATTTTATGGGCGCGCGTGTCTTGTTTTATGCCCGTACGCCCAAACCAGCGTTAACTGCGCTGGGTTTGACGCAAGTGAGTTTTGAGACGTTACTAATAGCTAGTGATGTCTTAAGTATTCATGTCCCGTTAAATGAAACAACGTATCATCGTTTTAATGCGGTAACATTAGGGAAAATGAAAGATGACGCGATACTTATTAATACTGCGCGTGGTAGTGTCATTGATACCGCAGCGTTAATTCTGTATGTCCGACAAGGTAAATTTAGTGGGTTGGCCTTAGATGCTTTAGAAAATGAAGATACCCAAGGCTTTCAAACAAACCCATATTATCAGGCGTTAGAAGCATTTGAGAATGTGATACTCACCCCACATATTGCCTATTACACATCGGCAGCCGTTCGCGATATCGTGATGACGGCATTGGACAATGCCTACGATGTGATTAGTACAGGTATATCTGACAACGTGGTGCTAAATTAGGAGGTCAACCATGAGCTTTATTACAATTCAGGATGTCCATAAATCATTTTATGGCAAGGAAATTTTAAAAGGGATTAATCTTACGATTGAAAAAGGCGAGGTGATTGTCATTTTAGGCCCTTCTGGATCGGGCAAAACAACCTTTTTGCGTTGTCTTAACACGTTAGAAAAGGCAGATCGTGGTCAGATTAGAATTGATGAGGTGACCAAAGATTTTGCTGGTCATGACCCCAAAAATACGCGTGACTTAATTTTAAAAACAGCGATGGTGTTTCAAGGACATGCTTTGTTCCCAAATGTGACGGTTTTACAAAATGTAATTGAAGGGTTGATTCGCGTGAACTATTATCCCGCACAGCTTTCCGGTGGCCAACAGCAATGTGCCGGCATTGCGCGGGCGATGGCCATGGAACCAGAATTGCTTCTATTTGATGAACCAACGAGTGCGCTTGATCCGGAACTGGTGGGGGAAGTGTTAACTGCCATGAAAAAACTAGCGCAAGCCGGGCATACGATGATTGTTGTGACCCATGAAATGCAATTTGCTTATGAAGTGGCGGATCGTATTTTGTACATGGAAGGTGGTGTTGTGGTCGAATCAGGGACGCCTGCAGCCATCTTTAATACACCACAAGATCATCGTACACAGAAATTCCTAGCGCGCTTAGCTGGTCAAGATTTCAGTGCCGCTGAACTGGTCAGCCTATGATACAACAGCATGATCGGCTAATGCCGCATACCAAAGACGCCGCCAAAGACCGCCATGTTAGTCAGACGCAGCGTCTTTTTCAACAAGATTTTCTGTTGTTAATGGTGATTAATTTTATGGTCATGACCGCCGTGACCGCACAAATGGGGACGTTACCATTATATGTAACGCAATTAGGTGGCAATGCGATGATGTCGGGCTTGGTGATTGGGATTTGGGGGCTAGCAGCCTTGGTAGCGCGTGTGCCTGTGGGTAAAATGATTGATCGCTTTGGACGCAAGCCATTAATCGTGATTGGGTTGCTTGTTTTAGTGGTCGATTTCGGCTTACTGATTTTTAGTCAATCATTACTTGTTTTGATTTTACTGCGTGCGTTTCAAGGTATTGGTAATGGCACTCAAAGCACCGCAGTTGCGACGCTGGTCGCTGATAAATTACCCCCACGACAGCTATCCATTGGGTTAGGCTACTTCAGTATTTCACAAACCTTACCAGCAGCAGTTGGGCCAGCAATTGGCCTCTTAATTGTCAATCATTGGGGATTTCAGGCGATGTTTTATTTCAGTCTGGGTTTGGTTGTTGTGGCACTCGGTTTAACGGTTTTGGTGCGTGACACGTATAATCTCAAAACGCAGCAAACGACTGCGGCAACGTCTCTAGTTGGAATTTTGGCATTGCTTGCACAAGTGAGTATTTGGGCGCCAAGTTTGGTTGTTTTTATTGCTGCTTTCGCCAACGCCGCCGTGGCCGCCTTTTTAGTCCAATTTGGGTTTGAAAAAGGGTTGCCCTTGACGCTAGTTGGTTTAAGTTTTACTGTGCAAGCGCTGGTTGGTGTTTTAGCACGGATTTGGTTTGCTAAGTTGTATCTGTATTTTCACACGCTGACCTTAGTAGGTAGTAGTATTGTGATGATTGCCAGTGCGTATGTATGCATTGCGTTTAGTCCAGGCATTGGGGGATTTTTGATCGCCGGCGGATTAATTGGCCTTGGCTTTGCGTTGTTGATGCCCTTGATGAATGCCGTCGTACTACGGGATGTCTTACCAGTGCAGCGTGGTCGTGCGACCGCTATTTTTTCATCCGGAACGGACGTGGCCTATGGTATGGGGGCCATTATATGGGGGATTTTTGCCAGTTATTTTGGCTATTTTGCGGTGTATTGTGTCGCTGCGATATTGGTTGCCACGACGTTAAGCCTTGTCATGCGCTATCGGCAAATCTTGCGACAATCAGTGTAACTGATTATGAATGAATTTTATTCATGTTAAATTAAAATAGTTTCGTCATATTCATGTTTGGATTCGGGTATGATAGTTGTCAAGAAAGCAAGAGGACTAAACGCTTATGACACGATCACATTTATCAACCCGTTACCAACAAACAGCAGAGTTAAACATGGATCAAATTTTTGCCCAGGCGGCTGATCCAGAAAATATTTCTTTTGGAATGGGACTGCCAGATGAAGCGGTTTTTCCTAGCGAGGCTTTAGCTCAGGCTTTTAATGAAGCGATTGCTACGGCAGGTGCGTCAATTTTTCAATATCACGATACGCAAGGGCCATTATCACTGCGAGAAAAAATTGCGGCTTTGATGGCAACTTATTTTGATTACCGACCAACAGCTGATCAAATTATGATGACGCAAGGCGGGCAACAAGCCATTGATATTATTGGGCGCGCCTTTTTAGATAAGGATGATCATATTATCGTTGAAGCACCAACTTATATGGGGGCTTTAGATGCTTTTGATAGCTATGAGCCGATTTATCATGAAGTGAGGTTAGAAGCTGATGGCATGGATATGGCACAGTTAGAAGCAACCTTACAGCAGTATCCAGAGACAAAATTTGTCTATACGATTCCCGATTTTCAAAATCCAACTGGGGTAACCATGAGCTTGGCGAAGCGCAAGCAATTATTAGCTTTAGCCGCACAATATGACTTTTACATCATTGAAGATAGCCCTTACCGTTATTTGCGTTACACTGGCGAGGCCGTGCCATCATTAGCGGCATTAGACACAGATGGTCGGGTGATTTTAATTTCTAGTTTCTCTAAAATTTTATCGCCGGCTTTGCGTACGGGCTGGCTTGTGGCCAATCCAGCATTAATGGCATTGTTCTTAAAAATCAAATCAGGACTTGATATCCAACCGTCGTATATTAGCTTGATGGCGATTGATCACTATTTAGCCAAGCATGACATTCAAGCACACATTGCCACCATTAATGCCAAATATCGTGATAAATGTGCGTTGATGTTAGCTTGTTTAGCTGCTGATATGCCAGACACAGTGACGTTTACGCAGCCAAATGGTGGCTTCTTTATCTGGGTAAGTTTGCCCGAAGGGGTTAATGCAACCACATTATTAGCCGAACAGATGTTATCACAAGCCAAAGTTGTCTATGTGCCATCAGAGATGCAATATGCTTCACGGCAGGTGACTCATCAATTCCGGTTAAACTTTACTGGTGCAACGCCAGACGACATCAGAACAGGGATTGCGCGTTTGGGCAAAGCATTACATCAGCACCTGTTTGTTGCACAATAAAAAGCCAATCGTAATGACAGATTGGCTTTTTTAGCTGAGATAAGTTTCAATTTCTTGTACTAAGGCACGCACGGCTGGCGATAAAATGTCGTTTTTACTTTGGACAAGGGCGATGGTGCGGTAAAAAGGTTCATCGAATGAGAAAATGCTGACGTCACCGCTTAGTTTTCTAAGTGCTAAATCAGGTAAAATGCCGAAGCCCAGGCCTGCTTCAACCATTGAAACAATTGATTGATCATCAATGGAGAAGTTAATAGTATTTGGACGAACATCGTAAAAATCCAATGTTTTTTTGGTGTCACGGTCATAATCCGCTTTTTGCAACATGAATTGAACACCTTTTAAATCTGCCTTAGTAATAGTTTTCCCATTACGAGGCTGAAAGTTTGCAGGCGCGACACACTTAATTTCATCGCGCAGGAGTTCAGTGACTTTGACGTTTTCGGAGACGGGGAGAAGCGTAAAGCCGAGGTCAAGTTCTTCATAGGCGACGTGTTGGCTAATATCTGAAAAGTTATCTTGGGTCAGAGAAACGGCGATATTGGGAAACTGTTTGGCGTAATTACGCAAAATATCGGGTAGCCAATTAATGCAGACACTACTAAAGGCCCCAATTTTAATGACCCCAGATTCTAAACCTTGGATTGCTTGCACTGTTTTTTCGAGTTCTGTTTCTTCGGCGAGAATTTTACGAAAAATGGGGTAAAGTTGTGCGCCGTTCGTCGTTAGGGAGACTTCCGCACGGTTACGAATAAAAATGGGGAACCCGTATTTTTTTTCGATTTGATTAATGGCATGACTGACCGCACTGGCTGTAATGTTGAGTTTTTCAGATGCTTTTTGGAAGGACTTTTCTTCAACAATTGTGACGATGGTTTCATAGATGAATGTGTTCACAATAACACTCCTGATTTTTCAATGCGCCCTGATAATTGGCCATGAAGATATGCTGATAGTATTATCGTACCACACTTAATAATCACGCGATATAGTCTGGTGTGACAACGATTAAACATCTCATTTTTGACAGATTTTAAGCTGAAACACGTGTTATTTTGTGCTATAATGTCCCCATGGAAATGCATATTAGTAAACGAATTAATATTTTACGCGCCATTGTGATGGGTGCTAATGATGGGATTATCTCGATTGCAGGCGTTGTTTTTGGGGTCTACGGGGCCTCAATGAATGCTTGGGCCATTTTCTTGGCTGGGTTAACGGCTACCATTGCGGGGACTTTTTCCATGGCGACGGGGGAATATGTCTCGGTTAACTCACAGCTAGATTCTGAACGCGCAGCACGCGCACAGCAGATTATGGCGTTGGATCAACATTTTAACCAAGAAAAAGAATTTCTAACGCAACACTATTTAGCTGATGGCATTACTGCCGAGCATGCCCGTGCATTAGCGCAACAAACGATGCAGCAAGATGCCTTGAACGAAACGTTACATGCCCGTTATGGCATTGATGAAGATAATTTGATTTCACCAATTGAAGCGGCATTGGCCTCGATGATCGCTTTTCCAATTGGGGCGATTTTACCGATGGTTGGCATGACGCTAGTGCCGGCACCTTATCGCGTCATTACCACACTTGTGTTTGTGGTGTTAGCGCTTGTGTTAACGGGCTATTTCTCAGCCGTTTATGGCAATACGCCGAAAACACGAGTGATTTTACGGAATGTGTTTATGGGAGTCGTGACCATGGGGGTCACGTATGTAGTTGGTTTACTCATGGTTGCTTAACATGACAAAAAAGAAATTATCATTATCTGAAAGATTAAATATTATTCGTGCAGGGGTTTTAGGTGCTAACGATGGGATCATTGGTGGTGCCGGTGTTATTTTAGGGGTCACGGGTGCGACAACAAATAACACGGTTATTTTTGTGGCGGGCGTTGCTGAAATGTTTGCGGTCGCTTTTTCCATGGCTTCTGGTGAATTTGTATCTGTGTCGTCTCAAAAAGATACCGAACAAGCCGTTGTTGCCAAGGCTGAAACCTTATTAGCCACACAACCGCAAGTCGTCCATGATGAAATTGCGACGTATTATGAACAACGAGGTGCAACCCCTGAATTGGCGGCCCAAGTCGCTGATGATTTAATGGTCAAGGATGCTTTAAAACACTATGTTCAGATTAAGCATGGGATTGTTGTGAGTGAATATTTAAGCCCGTCACATGCGTTAGTATCATCCTTTATCGCCTCAGTTTCTGGGGGGATTTGGCCACTATTAGCCGTGGCATTTTTGCCGCAGGACTATAAAGTGATTGGTACCGTCATGGCCACGCTGTGGGCACTCTTCTTGACTGGCTGGTTGAGCGCCTGGTCAGGTCACGCACCAAAATTACCCGCTATATTGCGTAATGTTTTAACGGGTGTGATTACGATGGGATTTACTTATTGGATTGGGACTTTGCTCAAATAAAAGCTGAGGTAGACAGTGCTACTTCAGCTTTTTGTGTTAATGACAGGCAGTACACTACTGTGAGTGGCAGAAGTGTTTACTTATGATTTTCGCAGCCGTATAATCAAGTAAAATTGAATGACGGAGAATGCGGATGACAACTATTTTGGCACTCCAAAATATGACGAAATCATATGGGGCACGTACAGTGCTTGACCAAGTGAGCTTGCAGTTACCAACGGGACAATTATTAGGGTTAATTGGCCCGTCTGGTTCGGGAAAATCAACGGTGATTAAACTAGCCCTTGGCATGACACAAGCTGACACAGGCGAAGCGTATATTTTTGAGACGCGGATGCCAAATCGCAAAGCGTTAGCTCAGATTGGCTATATGGCACAAAATGATGCGCTTTATGAGACGCTGACTGGCTATGATAATCTCAAGTTTTTCGCATAAATGCGTGATATCAAAGCTGTTAATCACGAAATTAGTCGGGTGGCGCAGATTGTTGATTTAACTGCTGCCTTAAAACAACAAGTTAAAGGCTATTCGGGTGGGATGAAACGCCGCCTGTCACTCGCCATTGCATTGTTAGGGGAGCCGGATTTATTAATTTTAGATGAACCCACGGTCGGCATTGATCCTGCGCTGCGCGTTCAAATCTGGGAGGAATTACGGCGTCAACAAGCCAACAAAAAAAATATTTTGATGACCACGCATGTGATGGACGAAGCTGAAAGAGTTGATCGCGTTGTGCTCCTTTTTGATGGCCGCATTATCGCTGATGATAGTCCTGCTGCACTCAAAGCACAGTATGACGTTTCAACAGTAGAGCAGGTGTTCTTAAAAGCGGAAGTCGAGGTTACCAGATGATGAAAAGTATGGTCATTGGACAACGTATTTTAAAGGAATTGGCGAAGGATAAACGTACATTGGCGTTGATGTTTTTGGCACCGTTGTTAATTTTAACGTTGATGAATTAAATTTTTAATACGAATGCAACACCGTCTGTCAGAATTGGTACGGTACAGATGCCAGCGCCTGTGGCCAAGCAACTCGGTCAGGTCAAACACGTCACGCAAACTAGTTATGCGACTGAAGCGGCTGCGCATGATGCGTTAAAAGCGCAGCGGGTCGATAGCGTGATTGTCTACAAAAAGGCCACGCATACGTATCAGGCAACGTATGCTAATTTGGATGTGAATAAAACAACTTTAGCCAAAGCAGCCCTACAAAATACCTTAACGCAAAATAAGTTGCAAACATTGTTGCAGGTCGTTAGTGCGTTACCTCATTCTCAAGCGTTTGACGCACAACTTCAGCCAAAGGTAGAACAAACTTATCTATATGGTAATAGTCAGACACGGTATATGGATACGGTGTTACCTATTCTAATGGGATTCTTTGTCTTTTTCTTCGTCTTTTTAGTGAGTGGCATGGCTATTTTGAAGGAGCGCACAACAGGGACGCTTGAACGCTTATTGGCTACCCCAGTTCGTCGTGGACAGATTATTTTTGGCTATACCATTAGCTATGGCGTGCTTGCCATTTTACAAACGTTAACGATTGTTTTGTACATGGTATACGTATTGCACTTGCCAATTGTTGGCCGGATTGGTTGGATTATTGTGACGAATATACTCTTAGCATTAGTTGCGTTGGCGCTAGGTATCTTGATGTCGACTTTTGCGGCTTCCGAATTCCAAATGATGCAGTTTATTCCGCTGATTGTCGTGCCACAAATTTTCTTTTCAGGGATTGTGCCGTTGGATACCATCAACCCGTGGCTTGCGAAAGTACAATACATTCTGCCTTTGACATATGTCGCCAATGCAGATAAAAAAATTATGATGCAAGGTTTCGGTCTGACCCATATTTGGTTTGACTGTTTGGTTTTACTTAGTTTCTTCATCATTTTGACCGTGATCAATATTCGCGGTTTAAAGCAATATCGTCGTGTTTAGATGGCTGTAAAACGACAAGTAAAAAAGCTGAAGTAGTCATGGCTACTTCAGCTTTTTAATTAATGGCGGCTCATGTATGTTTGTCGTTGACACATGTGATAAAGGCCATAGCCGGCTAATAAACTGATAAATGGCGTGTATTGAATCATGTATTTTGTCCCACCGGATTCAAAAATCAATAAGAACAGGAGACCACCAAGTAAGATAAGTGAAATCAGGGTCGTTTTAGCGTTTGTTTGATAAAACCAGGTCGTATAAATCATAGCAACTAAAATGAGTAACCAAACCAGTTGCATGATAAATTGGTAATTCGCATGCCAAGTGACGCGATCACCCACTTGAATGTTATGTTGATAAATGACATCTTGTAACTTTTGACTGGCGGTATTTTTTTGTTTGAGTGTCCGGACGGTTGACCACAACTGCTCGCGGTGGGCCCCCATGATACCAGTATCGACATTATCACTATATTTCATGAGATAGAATTTCAACGAACCGCCCAGTCCGCGTTCTTGCGTACGAGCAATCAGGCGCTGTAATTCTGGCTTTTTGCGCGCGTCTTTATTGGGATAAGCAATGGCGAATCGGTAATCTGCGTCATTAAATGTGCCGTGCACCGTGTTTTTATCCTCAGGATTACCGTAACTACCGAGCAAAATATAATGGACGGCAGGAAACCCTTTTGTCGGATCAATGGTAACGATTTGTTGTTTCGCCACGTAACTATTAAACGATACGACAGTCATGGCAAAAAACAAGCCACCAGTCAGCCCTAACAGTACTGTTTTTTTAAGCGATTGCGTACGACGCAAATACTTTGGTGAGATGATCAAAAAAACAACCAAGGCGATGACAAAGATAATGGCGCTAGGGCGCAATAAGTAGAGCAATCCCAGGGCGATACCAGCTAACGTGAGGTACAGAAATCCCCATTTGTTGGTTTTAAATCCTTTGAGTAGGCAAAGGAGTGCCAAACTGGTAAATAAGAGGCCGTAGTTATCCGTGTAAGGGAGGATAAAGATAGGTTGAGCCATGACAAAGTAGGCAAAAATTAAAGTCGCACTATTGGCAATCGCGCGTGAGTTAAAATATGTTTTAGCAAATAAGCGAAAGAGTAGGACTGAGACATCAATGATGACAAGCGTCGCTAATTTAAATGCCCATAATTGGGTCCCAATCACTTTTGACATGACGAAACTCATGAAAAAATACATGGTATTGTTGGGATTAATGGATAAATAGTGGGCAATGGTTTGTGGGGTTTCTAAACCACCTAAAATCACTTGCGCATCTGAACCAACGTCAGTTTGCAACGTCATGAGTAATGCGACTTGCCAGCCTACCAGTAGACAAAATGCTAGCCAGAATAAGATATTGTGATGGGATTTAACCCACCGCCAAATTGTGGCGATTGGCCGTTTTAGGGATAAAAGTGTTCCAACATAAGCCAGCAATAGCACCACAAAAAGACCGATAATCAACCGATTACCCAGTTGCCAGGGTGATAGTGTACTGGATTGCAATGATAAGAAGAGTGCCAGCAGTAACAAGATTAAAGTGGCGGTGTTAATCATGCGATAAAACACGCGTTGCATAACTGAAAGTTCCTCCAAAAGTTCCGATGAATTTAAACACAGATAGCACTATCATAACAAATATAATGATGTTTTGCAGATAAACTTGTGATTTTTATCGTGATGGAAACTAACGGCTTGGTGAAGTGGTGCTTTTCTGATGTTCGTCAAGTATAGCCAACCAGCGCATGTCCGCCCAAGCTAAGATTGTTTGTGCAATTCGGAGATGTTGTGTGGTGTAACCGGTAATGGGGCCCTGGATGAGTGGGGGCAAGACAAGATCTCCAGCTAAATTATAGGTGGCGGTGTTGCTTTGTGCGGTAACTGATAGCTGTTTTTCGATGGCTAACTGTGCCAGTGCCATCATATCAGACAGGTTCATTTGCGCGTGACGTTGCCGAGCAGCGACAGCTGCTGCTGTTTCGGTTTCGCGCTGCCGGGCTGCTGTGTGATCAGAGAGATAAAAGCCACCCCATTTTTTCATGCCTTGGTCATGATAAAGCTGACCAAAAACTTGCAATGGCCAGCTTGGCTCATAATTTGGGTATTGTTCAGTCATTTACTAGCCCACCTTGATGTCCACCGACTAAATTGGCGCGACTGATGGCCGTTGCTGCTGCATCAAGTGATGCGCCATACACGAGCTTAGTCAGACCAAAACGTTGTCGAATCTGATCGATTGCCTGGTCGAGTTGCTGTTGTTTGGCGAGTGTGGCTGGGGTGTTAAACAAATCCAACTGCGTCACAGTATCTGATGATAGCTCGCCAAAGTAAACAGCCAATTGCTGGACAACACCGCTTTGCCAATGTTGGGTCAATAAGACGGCTGCGTGTCGTTGTAAAATTTGAGTGACATTAGTCGGGGTCGCTAACCGTTGTGTCTGCTGCCACTGCTGACGCGTTGTGAAGCTGTTAATCTGAATACTGATGGTGCCCGCCAGCAAATGCTGTTGACGTAAACGGGTAGCAACTTGCGCCACAATTTCTTGCAAAACGATGCGGATATCGTTGATATCAGTATAGGGGTGTGGCAGAATTTGAGAATTGCCTAGACTTTGAGACGCGGGGACCACTTTTTCGCGAATGAGCGTCCGGTCAACGCCCCAAGCTAAGGCGTATAAGCGTAGCCCGTTTTGTGGGCCAAAAACTTTCCTTAAACGAAATGGGTTCGCATGTGCTAAGTCACCCATGCTATAAATGCCCATTTGATTGAGTTTGTGAGCGGTGCGATGACCAATTGACCAGATACGATCTAGTTGATTGATTGGCCACAATTTTTCTGGCACGGTTTCAAAATGAAGATCACCAATGAATGAGGGGTCGTGCTTGGCATACAAATCTAACGCAATTTTTGCCAAAGTGGGGTTATCCCCGATGCCAACAGTAGTGTATAAGCCGGTTTGGGCATGGACGTCGAGCTGGATTTTACGGGCGACTGCTTGTGGTGTTGACCCAAAAAATTCCCATGTATCCGTCATATCCAAGAGACTTTCATCAATGGAATAAGGGTGCCAATCCTGGTCGGCAACATATTGACGATAAATCTTGTTAATTGCTAGATTGATGTCAATATAGTGGTTCATGCGTGGTGGGACTTGAATAAGATCAGGTAATCCTTGTAAATCTTTCAGACGGCTGACATTATGTTTTAAGCCATATCGCTTTTTAGCCATTGGGGATGTTGCCAGCACTAAGCCACCACCGCCAACATTAGGGCCTTTTGATACCACGACTAACGGTACTTTCATTGGGTGCAAACCACGGGCCACGGCTTCGACAGAAGCATAAAAAGATTTGGTATCAATCACGAATACCACACGTTTTGTTTCAAAGCGATAGTCATAGTCATTCATGTCAAAGCCTCCAAAGATACTAATGATCTCATTATACGAACAAATGTTCTGTTTGTCTAGTCGTGCGTGTTGGGTTTGGATGGATAATCACATTAATTCGTGGTCAAGGGCTTTTAAATTTGCTATTCGCTGCGATACATGTCGTGGTCTGCAAGCTGCAAACATCGTTAAAGCTTAATATCAATAATCACGCTCACCTTACTAAGGTGGGCTTTTATTATTTGGCAGATTGTAAAATTTAAGTTGAACATTTAAGTGGACAGAAAAACCCATCAAGGTCTTTAATGGTGTTA
>NZ_BMWM01000031.1 GCF_014651235.1 Leuconostoc lactis KCTC 3528 = DSM 20202
ACACCAATCGAGATCTTCTTACTTAATCTACGTCACTAAATTCGTTCAAGTTATTTCTTGCAATCTGCCAAAAATAAATGCCCAGCTGTTGGCACCAATTGGTCATAATCATAAATAAAATAGAATGGGTGGTAAAGATCGTATGAAAGAAGCAAAAAATGTCATTGTCGGTTTTGGTAAGGCCGGCAAAACGCTCGCTTTTAAGTTAGCGGCAAAAGGGGAATCCGTTATCCTACTTGAAAAGTCGGATCAAATGTATGGTGGCACTTGCATTAATGTCGGCTGCATCCCGTCAAAGTTTTTGTATACTTTGTCGCGTAGTGCGACGGATCGTTCGGACTATCAGCGTGCTGTCTTAAAGAAAGACGCGACAATTGGTAAATTACGTCAAGCAAACTACCGTAAGGTGGCAGATTTACCAACGGCAACAGTTATTACTGGCGCAGCCCAGTTCGTTGATAATCATACGTTAACAATCCAAATGAAGGATGGCACAACAGAGACCGTTAAGGGCGAACGCATCTTTATCAACACCGGTGCTAAGCCAGTTTGGCCAAGTATTATTGGGCTAAAGGATAGTGCGTTTGTTTATACAACAGACACTTTGATGGCTAAAGAAACTTTGCCGGAACACCTAGTGATTATTGGTGGCGGTTATATTGCCGTTGAATTCGCTACGACTTATGCGCAATTTGGCGCTAAGGTGACGCTTTTGGTGCGTGACGATCGCTTGTTGCCACAGGTTGAATCAGAAGCTGTGACAGCCGTGACTGAATCTTTGACTGATTTAGGTGTCGAGATTCGTTATCAAACACAAGTGGTTGAAATGACTGATGAGGGTGATCATACCGTTTTGTCGCTTGTTGCAAACGATGAACCTGTTGCACCGTTGACAGCTGATGCTGTTTTAATTGCCACTGGTCGTCGACCAAATATTGCTAATCTTGGTTTGGAAAATACCGATATTGCTGTTGAAAATGGTGCCGTGGTCGTGGACGATCACCTACGCACCACAGTTGACAATGTGTGGGCAGTTGGTGATGTGCGTGGGGGTGCGCAGTTTACGTACATCTCACTCGATGATTCACGAATTGTCTGGCAACAATTATTCGGTGATGGGAAAGCCACATTGGCACAGCAAGATTTGGTGCCGCACGTGTTGTTCACCAATCCACCATTGGCAACAATTGGCTTGACGGAAGCACAAGCCGAAGCCAAAAATATTGCCTATCGGGTCGCTAAGCTACCAGTTGCGAGCCTGCCAAAAACCCATATTGAAGGCAATACTTGTGGTTATCTCAAGGTTTTGGTTGGAGAAGACGGCCTGATTTTGGGGGCGACTTTCTTTGCCGTCGAAGCACAAGAATTGATTAACGTAATTTCTTTGGCTATGCATCACAAGTTGCCATACCAAGCATTGCGTGATCAAATTTATTCACACCCATCAATGATGGAAGGGTTCAATGATCTTTTTGGTTTGATTCAATAACACATAACGCGTCGATACTAGTTGCGCTAGTATCGACGCGTTTTTTAGTATACTGAACCGCGATTAGCAGCGGGTGGGTTGAAACATTACAAAGCATAAAGTGTAATATAACGCACAGTGATGTGTTAGAATAGACGTTCAAGAATACGGTAAGTAGAAGGAGTCATCACATGAAAGTATTTGTTGCTGGTGCAACCGGTCGAGTAG
The DNA here is from genome assembly GCF_014651235.1 of Leuconostoc lactis KCTC 3528 = DSM 20202. Classification (GTDB taxonomy): domain Bacteria; phylum Bacillota; class Bacilli; order Lactobacillales; family Lactobacillaceae; genus Leuconostoc; species Leuconostoc lactis. The sequence continues at coordinate 1,697 of NZ_BMWM01000031.1, forward strand.
CCACGGTTTTATTGCAGTCGTTAGTCGCACAAGGGCATGAAGTCGTTGCTGGTGCACGGTCACCAGAAAAAATTATGGTATCTGACCATATTACGCCCGTTAAATTGGATTTACATGACACGGTCACACACTTGGCGCAGACGGTTAAAGACGTTGCGGCGATTTATTTTGTGGCTGGTTCCCGCAGTCAAGACTTGCTACAGACAGATGCTTTTGGAGCGGTCAAAATGATGCAAGTGGCCGAAATGAACCATATTCAACGTTTCATTATGCTTAGTTCCGCTTTTTCACTCACACCTGAAAAATGGGAAAATCCGGCCTTAGCAGGGTTATTAGACTACAATATCGCAAAATTTTTTGCGGATAACTATTTAGTGAATCAAACACAACTCGATTACACAATTTTGCAAGCAACAGCCTTGGTGGCGGGTGAGGGCACCCATCATATTGCGTTAAACGATGCTAGTGGATCAAAAAATACAATTCAAAACGTTGGCGACACCCTCGCTTCGTTGCTCAATCATGATAATACCATTAAGCAAGTGATTCAGATGAGTGATGGGCCAGTTGCAATTGACACGGCACTGGCAGCAATTTAAACCGTTAATTAGTGTTGTTGATCAGATTGGCAGTTGATTTTGGCGAGTGGTAATTTTCACAGTGCTTAAATCCAGTAGGTTTTCTGATTTCAGTTATACTGTAGGTAACAATTGCATGACTAAAGTATTGTTGGCTTTAGTCAGCACGTATGCCATAGGAGGCGGAAAAATGACAACATATGATTATGATGTTTTGTATATTGGCAGCGGTCATGGGACTTTTGATGGCGCCATTCCACTTGGCGCCAAAGGCGTCAAGGTTGGTGTGATTGAACAAGACTTGATCGGCGGCACTTGTCCAAATCGTGGTTGTAACGCCAAAATTGTGTTGGATTCACCAGTCGCCTTGCAACGACACCTAGCTGATGTTCATGGCGTGATGCCAGGTGAGGTCACCATTGATTGGGCTGCTAACCAAGCACATAAACAGACAGTGATTGCTGGTTTACCAGCATTTATTCAAGGTTTGCTTGATGACAATTCGGTCGATGTGCTCTTTGGCCGTGGTCAGTTAGTTGATGCTCACACGGTATTAGTGGCTGGTCAGCCTAAAACTGCTGACAAAATTGTGATTGCAACCGGATTACGACCCAATCGACTCGATATTCCCGGTTCGGCGTTCGCGCATGATTCCGAAGACTTTATGAACTTAAGCGCCATGCCAAAGCGTTTAACGATTATTGGAGCTGGTTATATCGCCATGGAGTTTGCCACAATGGCGAACGCTGCTGGTTCAGAAGTCACGGTTTTGATGCGGGGCGCACAAGCTTTGCGTGCCTATCATCAACCTTTTGTAGAACAGATTATAACTGATTTGAGTCAACGTGGGGTAACCTTCATACGAGAAACAACGGTGACGGCAATCCAACAGGTTGCGGATCACTTTGTTGTTGTGGGTGACAACGATCTTACCCTGACCAGTGACTGGGTGTTGGATGCAACGGGGCGTGTGCCTAATATCGCAGCACTTGGTTTAGATGAAGTTGGTATTGCTTATACGGATAAAGGCATTGTCGTCAACCGTTATTTGCAGACAACCGTGCCAAATATTTATGCTGCTGGGGATGTGATTGATAAGGGACAACCTAAGTTAACACCAACCGCTATTTTTGAATCACGATACTTAATGCACACATTTTCAGGTGAAACGGTAGCGCCAATTAAGTACCCCGTGATACCATCTGTGGTCTTTACGTCACCACGTTTGGCGCAAGCCGGGATAAGTGTTGCTGAGGCCAAACAGCATCCTGATGACTATACAATTGTGTCACACCACACGCCAGATGATTGGTATCGGCAAGTTGATCAGGAGACGATTGGCGACAATATCTTAATTTTTAACCAGGCACATCAATTGGTTGGGGCTACTGAAGTGTCACCTCAGGCAGAAAACGCAATCAATGCATTGTTGCCAGCAATTGAATTTGGCTTTGAGCCTGCTGAAATTGAACGTCTTGTCTATTTATTCCCAACTATTGCGGCATCGGCATGGGGACAACTGTAAGGGATGAACATCTTGGCATACCGTATGACATTCAAGTTTTTTATGACAGATTACTTGCATAAAGAAAAACCCAAAGTACCATCACTTTGGGTTTTCTTGTTGATTGAGTTTTTCAAGCTCTGCCAGAATTTTGCGCTGTAAGGCAATTGTTTCCTCGTTTTGCTTTTGCAGATGTAGGGCATCGGCATGCGCTTGATTGTAGCCCCATTTATTGACGGGATCGACAATCAATGTTTCATTAATAAAGCGAATCGTGAAGAATACAATCGTTGCAATTAAGACTGTGGTTAATAGACTACTAGCAAATTCAGATAATGGCTGTGTAAACCGATTATAGTAAAGCGTGTGCTGCGTAGAAAAGAGCCAGAGTCTTGTAAAATCAAAGAGACCAAACACTAAGTTGACCAATGCCTTAATGGTAGAGCCAAAGCTGTTACCAACAACCACTGAAATCACAAAGGTAATCAAGTTGGGCGCAAATAAAAATTGCTTAAATTGACCCAATCTTTCAGTGGACTTGGATAGCATATGATTTGTTTGTTGTTGAATAAATTTTCTTGGATTTTTCATGTGTGACGTATGATTCCTAACAAATGTAGTAAGAATAAGTATAACAAATCTCACCGTGACATGCCAAATTTTCTCAATGCCGTGACCACGGGATCAAAATATAACGATAAATAGATGTAATGATACTTGCCGTAATGCCTTGCAATTTGTTTGAATCCGCGTAGACTTGAACTATGTGCTTTAAAAAAGTAAGGAGAATGTCATGTTATACATCGTGGGGTTATTGTTAGGGGGCGTGGCTTTAGCCAACCAATCGCCAATTAATGCGCGCTTGGGTGCGGCGTTAAAATCACCATTCCGTTCAAGTTTGGTGTCGTTTACCGTAGGGTTCGTCTTCTTGGTGGCCGTTTTTCTTGTGAGTGGTCAGCATGTGACACTGACAGGGCAACACCCTTGGTGGATTTGGACGCCTGGTATCTTTGGTGTTGTTTATTTGACGTCGAATATTTTACTCTTTCCAAAAATTGGTGCGATTCAGGCGATTGTTTTCCCGATTGTTGGCCAAGTGCTGATGGGGTTGATGATTGACACGTTCGGTTGGTTTGCAGCCAAACAATTACCCATGACACTGACAAAAGCTGGCGGAGCGGCATTATTATTGTTTGGCGTGTATGTTGCGGTCGTTTGGGCAAATCGACGCGAATTAGATTGTGAAAATGCGATTGATAATTCTGAAGAATCGGCACTCGAATTAAACGCTTGGCGAATCTGGGGTGTCATTGCTGGTGCTGTATCGTCAGCACAACAGGCCATTGCCGGAAAATTAGCAGTGGCCTTAGGTTCTGCAATTGGGGCCGCCATTGTGTCGTTTGGTGTTGGCATGTTAATTATTTTCCTTGTCGTGCTATTACGTGATAAGCGACTAATGCCAACCCAACCTGTACCAAGCCAACCTAAATGGGTGTATATCGGAGGAATCCTTGGCAGCATATTTGTTGTCGCCATGGCCGTGAGTGTGCCAGTGCTGGGTGCTGGCTTTGCGGTGACGATTGGCTTAATCGGGGCACTTGCCGGTTCAATGGCTGTGTCACATTTTGGTTGGTGGCAATCACCACGACAGGCTGTGTCTTGGTTGAAGGTCATTGGGATCATTGTCATGGCCGTCGGTGTGGCTTTCATTAAACTGGGCTAATTGGCTTTGTCACAACTTGTGTCGCAGCACGCGTATCGGTAACAGATACAAGTGCTTTTTTTATTAGATTATGACGCTAACATGTGGCGATCACTTGTTATCAATAAACCAACAGGTAATAGAAAAGGACACCGATTATGAAATACGCCATTACTGCTGCAACAGGCCACTTCGGCCAACTCGCTTATCACTATTTGCGAGAATTAGTGGATGAAAAAGATATTGTACTTATTGTACGTAATCAAGAGAAAGCCAAGGCATTGTTTGGGTCGGCAGACATCCGTGAAGCGGATTATGATGATGCTGAAGCTTTGACACGGGCATTTGCTGGTGTTGATTGGGTCTTGTTCATCTCATCGCAACCTGGTGGTCCAGTTTCACGCGCAACGCAACACCAAAACGTGATTGATGCCATGGTTGCCAATCATGTCTCATTTGTGACTTATACAAGTTTTATTCAAGCTGACAAGTCAGTGAGTGCATTAGCGCAAGATCATTTAGCCACTGAAAAAGCTTTGGAAAAGGCTGATATTTCAGCTGCAATTTTAAGAAATAACTGGTATCTTGAAAATGAAATGGGCTTCATCACAACTGGTGCCAGTCGACAAGTGACAGCTTACTGGGCACCAGGCCGTGCAGGTTGGGCGTTGGAACGTGAATATGCTGAAGCCGCGGTTAAAGTGTTGGTAAGTGATGCACCAAAAGCGGTCTATGAATTCTCTGGCATGTTAGCAGATTATGCAACGCTTGGTCAAGCTTTAATTGAAGCAACTGAACAAGCTATGCAAGTGGATCAAGTGACGCAAGACGAATATGTTGCCATTCTAGAAAAGAACGACTTGCCACATGATTTGGCCGTGCTCTTTGCCTCATTCCAAAGTCCCGTTGCCGAAGGATCGCTTGATGTGGCTTCAGATGATTTAGCAACTGTTTTGGGTCGCGACTTAACGCCATTGCCCGCTGCTTTGAAGGAAATTTTGTCACGTCAAGCATAACGCATTGCCAGTAAACAATCACTGGTAAATATCAAAGATCACAGGGAGGGCATACGCCTAATATGCGTTTTTCTTATAAATTAAGCGATGCCATACACATTTTAGCTTATATTCATATTAATCAAACCAACGACTTATCAAGTAAAGCGATAGCCGGTAGTATTGGCGCGAATGCCAGTGTCGTGCGGAGTTTAATGTTGAATTTGCGGGCAGCAGGGTTACTCACGACTCGCCAAGGGGTGGCGACACCAGCGTTAGCACGCGAACCAGAAACCATTAGTTTGTATGATGTCTATCAGGCGATTAATATGACGCATCAATTGTTGCATATTGATCCCAAAACCAATCCGGATTGTTTTGTTGGTAGTCGTATTCAAGATACGTTGAATCATTTTTATACTGAAATTGAAGCAGCTGCTTTTCAAAAAATGCAGGCGATTTCGCTAGCTGATGTGATTCATGACCTTGTTACAAACGAACAGAAATAAAGTTAAAAGCACTCATAAATTTGGGTGCTTTGTAATGTATACTGATTAAGGAGCTATTGACGTTAACACGAATATTGTCGTCGTCAATAACCGCATTTTGTATGATTTAAATGAATGAAGGACAGTGCTTGGCGCTGTTCAAGTGATGGTGAACGAATTTGATGGCAACAAATATGACGAATCCAAGCTATAGCGAAGCAGATATTATCAATGTCGCGACCGATGCTGGCCGCTTGTTACTCCTTGGTGGGGCAGAATCCTTTCGGATTGAAGAAACAGTTGAACATATTGGGCAATCACTCGGCCTGCCATTGACTTGTTACGTGACGTTAACCGCTGTAATCGTTTCAGCAAACAATGGGGTACAAACGAAATTGGTTAAGGCACGTATTTCCGGTTTTAATTTACGAACGGTTGACCACGTGAACACGCTATCGCGTAGATTGGTGGCTGGACAAATCACGCCAGAGGAATTTTACGCCGGTATCAAAACATTAAAGCAGCAGGTAGTAGATTTCCCACTAGCTTTAAAGGTATTTAGTGCAGGGCTGGTCGGGATGGCGCCGTCTTTGATTGCAAAAGGGACACCGCTTGATTATGTGATCATGTTTTTTGCCGGTGTCATTGGTTATCTGGCGTATATCCTAACGGACAAAAAGTCTAAAACGCCTTATGCGCCTGAATTTATTGGTGGTTTAGCAATTGGCTTGTTTGTCTTAATGTGTCATGGTTTATTCCCAGAAATCTCGACTTTGTCAGCAATTCTTGGAGCGGTCATGCCCCTGGTGCCAGGGCTGGCGATGACAAATGCGATTCGCGAAATTATTATGGGCGACGTGTTGTCGGGTCTTGTGCGGGCGATTACAGCTTTGTTAGTCGTGTCGTCGTTGGTTGCTGGTGTGTGGATTGCGTTTGAACTTGTCAGATTTGTTTGAGGTGATGGCTTGTGACGGATTTTATTTTAAGTACTATTTTGGCCTTGTTGTCTAGTGTAGGATTTTCCATTATTGCTAATGTACCAAAACGTGCCTTACTTGGGGCTGGTATTACCGGCGTCTGTTCTTGGATGGTCTATTATGTGTTAGATAGTGTGCATCATAGCATTGTTCTGCCCAATTTTATGGCATCGTTGGTGGTGGGGATGTTAGGGTTTTTCCTAGCACGCCGGTTTCGTGTGCCTGTCACCATGATTTATGTCGGCGCGTTGATTTCACTTGTGCCAGGGGGCATGGCTTTTAGTACCTTGCAAAAATTGTCTGAAAATAATTTAACAGCCGTGCTGAAAGGGTTATTTAATACTGGTAGTGTTGCAATGTCTTTGGCTTTAGGGGTTGGTGTCGCTAATATATTTAACGGCTGGTTGTATCAGAAAAAAATGTGGTTACGCAAATAATTGACAACTGAATTCGTGATACTATATACTTAAGTTGTTATATTAATCTCATTTGTTCAAAATTAAACACTCCTTGCGGGAGTAGCGGCGCACGTGCGTGGGAAACTGACTTACCAAATCACCTGATTTGGCGGCCAACCTTAAACAGCAAGATGCAAAGAATCTTTCTCTTAAAGGAGTGTGTTATTTTATGAGCACCAAATCAAGTGAAACTGATGACGTTCCGTTATTGAATTCATCAGATTTCTACCAACAGTCGTGGACAGAAACCGTGGATACATTGCAAGGCAATTTTCCAGACGGTTTGGATACACAGCAAGCTGCAGCGAGACTTGAGAAGTTTGGCTACAACGAAGTTACGAGCAAGAAGACGCCAAAATGGCAAATTTTCTTGCGTCAATTTAACAATGTCATTGTTTATATCTTGCTCGTAGCTGTCGCCTTGACGTTACTCATGCGCCACTATTCAGATGCCATCGTTATTGGTCTTGTAGTGATCATTAATGCCTTGATTGGCTATATGCAAGAAGTGAATGCTAGCAATGCGTTAGATAAAATCAAAAGCATGCTATCTGTTGAGGCGACCGTTATCCGTGATGGGGAACGTTTTGATATCCCATCGCGCGAATTGGTACCAGGTGATCTTGTTTACTTAGAGGCCGGTGACAACGTCCCAGCCGATTTACGGATCATTGATTCAGATAATCTACGCATTCAAGAATCTTCTTTGACAGGTGAAGCCGATTCAGTCTTAAAAGACAATATGCTGCTGGTGGGTCAAATACCGCTTGCTGAGCGTAGTAATATGGCTTATGCATCAACGGCTGTGACGAACGGTAGTGCCACCGGTATTGTTGTGGCCACCGGTGTGCATACGCAAATTGGTCAGATTTCTCAAAGTGTTGCGGATGTTTTGGCACAAAAAACACCATTAATCCGTGAATTAGATAGTTTGGGTCGTGGTATTTCTTGGCTCATTATTGTCATTGCGGTTGTGATGTTTGGGCTTGGGTGGTTCTTGCAAATTTATTCATTGCAAACGCTTGTGATGGCCATTATTGCGATGATTGTTGGGTCAATGCCTGAAGGGTTGCCTGCCGCAACATCAATCATTTTAGCTACTGGGGTTAAAAAGTTAACGAAAAAACATGCCATTGTTAAAACGTTACCTGCTGCTGAAACATTGGGAGCAGTGGACATTATTGCCTCAGATAAAACGGGTACCTTAACAAAAAATGAAATGACGGTCCAAGATATTGTGATCGGTCAGCATCATTATCACGTCACCGGTACGGGTTATGCACCGGACGGGGATATCTTACTAGATGATATCATTATTGATGCTGCAAAGGACCCAGCCCTTGAAATGTTTTTGACAATGGGGCATCAAGCCAACGACACATTCTTAACCAATGAAGATGGCACGTGGGAAATTAATGGTGAACCAACGGATGCGGCCTTCTTGTCGGCTTACTATAAGGCCTTTGGCCTGAAGAAGCCAAAGTTAACCGAGATAGATCGTATTCCGTTTGATTCGGATTACCGTTATATGGCACGGTTAGTGCAAAATCAAAAGCAATCACGCTTTGTGGCAATTAAGGGCGCACCTGATAAGCTCTTTGACTTGGCCAAAAACGATCCAAATTTTGATTTGAACTATTGGTCAACCTTAGCCTCTAGTTTTGCAAAGTCAGGTAAGCGTGTGATTGCGGTGGGGTACATCGACGTTGCACCTGATGTGACTGAGGTGACCCATGAGCTATTGAAAAAGCTTGGGATTACCTTCTTGGGCTTGGCGGCAATCATTGATCCACCACGTCCTGAGGTGATTAAAGCCATTGCGGATATGCGTAGTGCAGGGATTCGCGTGAAAATGATCACGGGTGATAGCCCTGATACTGCCAAGGCAATTGGTCAACAATTGGGCTTGGCGGATAATATTCAAGCGATTACTGGTTCAGAAATTGAACAATTATCCGATGACGAACTCGCTAAGGCTGTACCGCAATATGATGTCTTTGCGCGTACAACGCCAAAAGATAAACTTCGGATTATTACAGCTTATCAAGCTAATGGCTTAGAGACAGCCATGACTGGTGACGGTGTGAACGATGCCCCAGCTTTGAAAAAGGCTGATATTGGCATTGCCATGGGTATCAAGGGAACAGACGTTGCCAAAGATTCCGCAGATATGGTTTTGGCGAATGATGACTTTTCAACGATTAAAGTTGCGATTGCACAAGGTCGTCGTTTGTATGATAATATTCGCAAAACGATTTTGTACTTATTGCCAACCAGTTTCGCCGAAGGGCTTATTGTGGTCTTTAGTATTTTGTTGCAACAACCGATGCCATTGACAGCCACACAGTTACTTTGGATCAACATGGTGTCAGCGTTGACGCTACAATTGGCGTTTATTTTCGAGCCGATGGAACCTGGCTTGATGTCACAGCCACCACGAAAAACATCGGCTAAGTTGATGAGTCGCTATGAGGTTTTCCAGATGGTTTATGTCAGTGTGATTATCGCTGCTGTCGCTTTAGGAATCTTCGAGTACTTAGATGAAATCACTGGTTTTGCTGTGGCAAGTACGACCGCAGTTAACGTGATTATCTTTGGTAAAATTTTCTATCTCTTTAATATTCGAACAGCTGCACCAGCATTAAGTGCGTCATTCTGGACAAATCCAATGGCTTTCGTTGCCATTGGGACGATGATTATTTTGCAACTTTTGTTCACGTATGTACCATTTATGCAAGGTGTCTTCACGACTGCAGGGCTATCATGGACTGATTGGCTTGTGGTCTTGGCAACCGGCTTCATTGTCTTGTTCGTGACCGAGTTAGACAAGTACCGCCGTCTTGCAAAACAAAAGCGTCGTACTGCTTAATCATTTGAAAAGCTACCCATATTGGGTAGCTTTTTTTTGATGTTTTGAGCTCGTGATTTGGCGTTAGTTTGTTTAGGGGTTAAACAATTTTAAAAATAGTTAGTTGTTTTGTTCAACCAACCAAGTTATAATACTTGTTGGAAGCGCTTTCAATACAGACAGTCATCATGATAGGAGAAATACTGATGGGAACCAAACGCATTTCAAATCGTTTTATTTACTTTTTTGGCGCTTTAGGCGGCCTGCTATTTGGCTATGATACGGGCGTCATTTCTGGGGCGATGTTATTTATAGGGGACGAATTGGGGATTCAAGCGGGCTCATTTGAAGATGGCTTCGTAACCGCTTCGGTCTTATTGGACGTCATTGTTGGGGCGGCCATTATTGGACCGATGTCTGATAAGCTTGGTCGTAAGAAGCTGTTGCTAATCTCGGCGATTATTTTCTTTGTCGGGGCCTTAGGCTCAGGAATTGGTAGCAGTTATTTATTACTCGTGGCTTCCCGTGTGCTACTCGGGCTTGCAGTTGGGGCCGCATCAGCCTTAATTCCAACTTATTTAGCAGAGCTGTCCCCAGCGGATAAACGTGGTGGGATTGGTACTTTGTTTCAATTAATGATTATGACAGGAATTTTCTTGGCGTATGTCTCTAACGAATGGCTGTCACCAAATGGCTGGCTTGGTCTTGATCAAAATGTTGGTTGGCATTGGATGCTGGGGTTAGCTGCTATACCAGCAGCCTTGTTATTTGTCGGTGGGCTCTTTTTACCAGAATCACCACGTTTTCTCGTGAGAAAAGGCAAGATTGCTGAAGCAAAACAAGTCTTACTCACGATGAATGGTGATCCTAAATTAGTCGCAGCAGAACTTGGCGATATTGAATTACAAGCGTCAATACCATCAGGTGGGTTAAAAGAACTGTTCGGGCCAATGCCACGACCAGTATTGATTATGGCTTTTGGATTAGCTGTATTCCAGCAAATCATGGGCTGTAACACAGTCTTGTATTACGCACCTAAAATCTTTATTTCAGCCGACTTTAGCGAACACTTTGCGTTGCAATCACATATTGTAATTGTGGTATTTAATGTGATTGTCACGGCGATTGCGGTTAAAATTATGGATAAAATTGATCGTAAAAAGATGTTGACTTACGGTGCAATTGGCATGGGGGCTTCCTTATTAATCATGTCAACGGCGATGCTCTTTTTAAAGGCCGGTCATGGGAATCTCGGGTCATGGATTTGTGTCATCGCTTTGACCCTTTATATCGCCTTTTTCTCAGCAACATGGGGTCCGGTGATGTGGGTCATGATTGGTGAAGCCTTCCCATTGAATATTCGAGGCTTGGGAAATTCATTTGGTGCGGTCATCAACTGGACAGCTAACTTCGGCGTGTCACAATCATTTCCAATGTTACTCATTGCCTTCACACCCGAACACGTTGTAAACGCTGAAGGTCAAGGTATTGCGAAGCTGTTCATCATTTATGGTGTGATGTGTTTTGCCGCGATTTGGTTTATTTACAAATACACGATTGAGACTCGTAATCGGTCATTGGAGTCTATTGAAGCTGAATTACGGTCACGCGCACATGCAAAGGGCTATACCGCAGATGAAAAGGCAATTGGCGCCTAATCTATATTAAATTTTAGTGTCAATAAATCACCGGCATAGGGTGGCAGGGTACGTTAAACCAGCGCTATGCCGGTGTTTTTTTGTGCAAATCGCTCACAGACACAGAACTGTAATTTTTTTGACCACAAGATGCAACATAGTTTCTTATGTTTTTCTTAACAATATTAACAAATATGTTATAATTTAATAGTCAATTTGTTTGAAAGAGAGAACATGCATGAAAAAATCTTTGTTAGTCGGTGCAGTTGCGGCATCTATGGTCGGTGTCCAAGCCTCAACCGCTTCTGCCAGCACAACTTATCGTGTCAAACCAGGGGATACGCTGTATGACATTGGTTTACAGCATAATTTAAGTGTGAGCCAACTTAAGGCATTGAATCGCTTGAATTCAGATACTATTCATCCTGGTGATGTGTTAGTGTTGGATGCAGAAGATGCTAACAAACCGGCAACGCCAGCGAGTACGGCAGCAACTTATACCGTGAAGTCTGGTGACACGTTATCTCGGATTGCAGCGCAATTTAAGATGAGCGTAGCGGAAATTGCGGCATTGAATCAAATTTCAAATGTTAACGCGATTAATGTCGGTCAAGTGTTAAAGGTCAATGGCACAACAACCAATACCAATACGAGCACCAATCAGACGAACACTTCAAAGCCAGCGGCATCTAATGCTGCTAGCTATACCGTGAAGTCTGGGGATACGCTCTCAAAGATTGCTGCTTTGCACCAAATGTCACTCTCACAGTTGGTTTCATTAAACGGCATCACAAACCCAAACTTAATTCAGGTTGGTCAAGTACTTAAGGTAACGGGGGCGACTAACAACGCGCAACCGTCTGCCCCTGCAGCGCCAACACAGCAACCAGCAGCGCCGGAGGCACCCGCAACTAATACTGCGGCAACTTATACGGTTAAGGCCGGTGATACACTATTAAGAATCGCGGCTCAGTTTAAGATGAATTTGGCTCAAATCGCTGCGTTGAATCAAATTTCAAATTTGAATGCAATCCGCGTGGGACAAGTTTTGAAGGTGTCTAACGCCGTCGGTTCAAATAATACGCAAAATACAACTCAGCCTTCGGCAGGGGCACCAACGAAGGCGGCACCAAGCACAACAGGTTATACTGTTAAGTCAGGTGATACGTTGTCAGCAATCGCTGCGGCAAACGGTGTTTCATTGGCGAACTTGCTCAGCTGGAACAACTTGTCATTGCAAGCCATCATCTATCCTGGACAAAAGTTAACGATTCAAAACGCTAACAATGCCACGGTCACAACGCCAAACGCACCGACAAGTACGCCAACGGTTATGCCATCAACGAACGGTAGTTACACGGTGAAGTCAGGCGATACATTGTATGGTATTGCAGCAAAGCTAGGGACGAACGTGCAAACGTTGCTATCTTTGAATGGCTTGCAATTGTCAAGCACCATTTATGTTGGGCAAGTTTTGAAAACAACAGGCGCACCAGTTGCTGGTGCTGGAACTGCCACATCAACACCAACACCAGTAACGCCAACAGTCTCAAAACCGGCTGCAGCAAACGGTGTGTCAACAGCTGGCTTAAGTGCTGCGCAAGCCGCATGGTTGCGAACAGCGGTTGTTGATGCGCAAGCGGCAACAGCAGGGACGGGTGTTTGGGCATCCGTAACGGTTGCCCAAGCGATTCTTGAAAGTGGTTGGGGACAATCAGCGTTGGCTTCAGCACCATACCATAACTTGTTTGGGATCAAAAAAGGCTATGGTTGGGCTGGTGCTGTGGTGAACATGAACACGTCAGAATTTGAAAACGGTAAGTGGGTAACGGTCGTGGCACCATTCCGCGCTTATGGGTCACAAATGGCATCGTTCCAAGATCACACTAATTTCTTGCTGGCTAACAGACGTTACGCAGCCAATGGCGTCATTAATGCGCCAAATTACATCGCGATGGCGACTGGTTTGCAAGCTGCTGGCTATGCCACAGCACCAACGTACGCAAGTGCGTTGATTAACTTGGTTGAACGTTATAATTTACAGTCATTGGACTCATAAAATTAATTGTATATTAAAAAGCTATCGGTTAGATAGCTTTTTTGTTTTGGTCTTTTTCGTGGTTTTTTTGTGATACAATGATAAATAATTTATATTAATCTCATTTTTAATTAATCTAAAAAACAATAAGACTTTAGGAACCCGATGATTATATTTAAACAAAATAACACAGTGCTCCGATTATTCTTATCTGGTGTCATTAATAATATTGGCACCACGCTATTTAATATTGTTTTCATCGTGTATGCGAGTCATACACCAAATCCCAAGCTAGCAATTACTGCCGTGGGGATTATCTCAACAGCACCTTACTTATTAAGCTTTTTATTTGGTTATTTTGCCGATCAAATCAAAAATAAGTATCTCGGGTTAGTCAGTGTGCGTCTTTGGCAAATTTTGCTCTATGTGATTTTATCGTGTTTTATTAATATGGCAGATTGCAAGAAATAACTTGAACGAATTTAGTGACGTAGATTAAGTAAGAAGATCTCGATTGGTGT
>NZ_BMWM01000032.1 GCF_014651235.1 Leuconostoc lactis KCTC 3528 = DSM 20202
ACTCAACTGGCAATCGCCACGAAAGGTTTTTCAGCAGTTTGCAGTGTTCGGTTAATTCTTGCAATCTACCATTTTTTTAACAGTAACATCCGAAGCCGATACTGAAAATGAAAGAAAACTAGTTATTGCGATTGTAGTGATTACTACCCACCAATCTCTTTTTAAGTTCATACTTTCCGGCCCACCTTTAAGTTATCTTTCACTCCTGAATGTTAATTTTGCTATCTGCTCCCCTTGTTTGACGACACGATTATCAATTTGTTGAACGTCTATAATGTTTTCTGGTTGGGTAAAGTACATAATAACGTCATCTTGATACCCGTTTTTCGTAATTAATTTCTTATCAAAGCTCATCAAAAGATCTCCCTTTTTGAATAATTGGCCGTCCACATAATGTGACACAAACCCCGCACCTCGCATATTGATAGTGCCTATTCCTACATGAATAATTGCTTTTAATCCCTTGTTAGATACAACACCCAAAACATGTTTTGTAGAAAAAGTAAAGTCGACTTTGCCATCAAATGGTGCAAATAAATTACCTTCTTCCGGATCAATAGCAAAACCAATACCAGTAATTGTGTTGCCATCAACCTCATTAAGTAGCTTTTTTTGTCCTGAGGCAGGTGCAAATATTTCTTCAAGTTCAACATTCACTTCAGAAGTATTAGCTTTTTTAGCGCCACTTGATAAAGTTTTTTCCAGTTCAATAACGATTTCGGCATGTTTTTTCTCGGTAATTTTAACTTTCCACAAGAATATAACTAAGGCTAGAATAGAAAAAAGAAGTGGTGTGTAAAAAGCATAAATTTCAAAGGTATTAATTTTTGATGCACTAATATCTCCTGCGGTAGCTGATCCAGTCATGCCCGCCGTAATTGCAATTATTCCGACGATTCCGTTTGAAAAAGCACCAGTTATCTTGTCTAACATAGGTCGAACCGCCAAGACAACAGCTTCGTTGCGATTACCATTTTTTAATTGTCCGTATTCAATAGAGTCAGTTAGTGATAAGACAACAACCAGTTGCGCAAAAGTAAAATTAAACAAAATAAGTCCTATTGTAACCATCATCATATTTGTTTTTCCGAATATAAAAAACAGATATGATAGGATCATTGCCATTTGCCCAATACTAAATAACACTTTCCTGGTGATAAACTTATTTAGAACGGGATACAACGGAGCAGTAGAGAACCCTATTACTGTTGCAATAGCACCAGCAATCCAAAATTCGTTTGGTTTTCCTAGTACAAACTTAAAGAAGTAAAATAAAACACCATTGGTCACAACATACGCTAGTGAATACATTAGATATGCTAAGCTGATCCATAAAATTTGGTCATTATGAATAATACCTGAAAATACATCTTTAATGCTTGTTTTTTTTGTTGCAGCATTTCGAATCAAGTTATCTTTTTCTTTAGTTCCAAAGGCTACTGCCAAAGCTGATAAAACGGCTACAATGGAAACAACTATTGAAAATCCAAACCACCCCGAAGGCCCTTGTTCGTGTTTTCCAGTTGCGATAAAAGTGAAGTATGTGGTGACCGGAACAACAATCATCGTAAGACCATTCCAACCAATAGAACCAGTAAAACTCCCTAAGGAAGTAAAAATTCCTCTCTCTTTACTGTCTTCAGATATAGCCGGCACCATTCCCCAATAGGCAACATCTGCAAATGAATAAAAAATATCTAGTAAAATAAATAAAACTGTGAAAACGATCGCAAAAGCAATCCAATTAATATGAGCCAACCCAAAAATTCCAGTAAATATTACAACTAATAACACTGAACTAACAACCGCGCCAATTACTTGCCAAGGTTTAAATTTTCCCCATCGTGTTTTTGTATTATCTACAATATTTCCAAGAATCGGATCAATAATTACTTCGGCCAAACGAATAATTACTACAAGAGCCGTAATTAAACCAATTAACTTGTTTGCTACCGATTGCGGTAACCCATCAAACATACCACTCGTGACATAAACGATGAAGTAAGTGCTTAATGCACCATAGAATGCAGCGTGCCCTAGATTACCAAGTGCAAAAGAAATCATTTCTACTAGCTTATTTCGAGAAAACTTCTGTTTAGTTATGTCTTTCATATTCTTTCTCCTAAATCAGTCCTTTGTTGCTACGATAACCTGATATGGTTCCAATGTAGTGCTTCCATTTAAACTATTCCCTGACAACATCTCCGTATAGCTATCCTTAAACAAGGCAATTTGTTTATTATCGGTATAATTTGTAATGAAATAATATTTTTGACGCTCATCCTGCCGAACTTGTACACTTAAATGTGCATCAGCATTTTCAAAAGGAATTTGTGAATCACGAAGTGAGTATTTATCAATTAATTTACTGTAAAATTTATTTAAAAAAGCTTTTTCCGTTCTGTCAGCAATCATCATAGCGGTGCCAGAACCCAAATCATTTTTTGTTAAGGCTGGGCTTTGAGCATAAAAATCATCTTCATAATAAGCGAGTGAGGTAGCGTTTTTCTGTTCAAAAACATCAACCAAATGCGTTCACGCATTCGTTGATGTTCTCTTTCATTGTAGGTTTATCACTAAGCAGCTAGTCATTATGATGATCATCATAGCCTTTAGGGTGGCTCTGATGCCACTGCCAAGCTGTCTTGATAATGTCTTGCACATTATCATACTTTGGTGCCCAGCCCAGCACCTCTCGTGCTTTATCTGAATTGGCAATCAAAATATCAGGATCACCCGCTCGACGTGGCCCAATTTTAGCTGGAATATCAACCCCTGTTGCTTCCCGTGCCGCCTCAACCATCTCTTTCACTGAAAATCCAGTTGCTGATCCCAAGTTAAACTGATTTGACTCATGCCCATCAGCTAAATACTGCAATGCCAAAATATGCGCATCAGCCAAGTCTAAGACATGCACATAATCACGTACATTAAAGCCGTCTGGTGTGTTATAGTCATCGCCAAACATTTCAATATAGTCACGTTGTCCCAAGCCAGCTTGCAAAATAATTGGTACCAAGTGTGTTTCAGGATTGTGGTCTTCGCCAATCGTGCCATCTTCTGCTGCACCAGCCACATTGAAATAGCGCAACGCGACCCATTTAACCCCGTCAGCTTGATCGGACCAGTTCATGATTTTTTCCATCATCAACTTTGATTCACCATAAGGATTAATCGGATTTTGCGGATCAGTTTCCTTAATCGGAATATGCACCGGATTACCATAAGTTGCGGCGGTTGATGAAAAGACGATTTGTTTGACGTCATGTGCTTTCATCACTTCCAGCAACGTAATCATGCCACTAGTATTGTTGTCAAAATATTTCAGCGGGTTTGCCACTGACTCTGGCACAATTGAAAAGGCTGCAAAATGAACCACCTGTTCAATTTTTTCTTTATCAAACACTGCCGACAAAGCTGCCTTATCACGAATGTCAACTTGATAAAATGTCGCTGCTGGATTAACCGCTGCGCGGTGTCCAGTGAACAAGGCGTCCACAACCACCACGTCGCGTCCTGCTTCAACCAAACGTTTCACCATGTGTGAGCCAATATATCCTGCACCACCAAGTACTAATACTGCCATTTTGATTTATTCCCCTACTTCGATTTGCTTAATAAACTTTTCCAGACCATCTTGTCCAGATTGATCATTTTTGAAGACACCTGCATCCTCAAGTACGCGACTGAAAATCTGTCCCACGCTTTGTTGCACGATATGGGTCACATTATTCGCGTTAATCACTTCAGATTGCTTCAAAGCATTTGCCCATGTTTGGTGTTTTAATGCAATGTTATTATCATTGCCTAATAAATATTGCGCAACTTCAGCTAATTCTGCTTTCAAACGTGGCGGTAAAATCGCTAACCCCATCACCTCAATCAAACCAATATTTTCTTGTTTAATATGCTGAACATCTGGATGCGGGTGAAAAATGCCATCTGGGAAAGTGTCAGATGTGTTATTATCACGTAATACAAGATCCACTTCATAATGGCCACTTCGAAATCTAACAATTGGTGTTACCGTGTGGTGCCGTTCACCATCATCACCATACGCACGAATTGAAAGAGAGGCATCATCATAATTTTGCCAAGCCATCATAATTTTATCAGCGGCATTTAGTAACTTTTCACGATCATCGTCGATTAAGCGGATAGTTGTCATTGGCCAATTTAAAATACCCGCTTCATGTAAATCACAACCTGCAATGGTAATTTTTTCTTTCATGACTGCTTTTGCCATTGGTAGTTCATAACGACCAGCTTGAAAATGGTCATGTGATAAAATTGAGCCACCGACAATTGGTAAATCCGCATTCGATCCAATGAAATAATCTGGAAACTTAGACACAAACTCTAATAATCGTGATAAATTTTCGCGATCAACATGCATCGGGCGTAGATGTTCAGAGAGCACAATAGCATGTTCATTGAAATAAGCATAAGGCGAATACTGAAAATACCATTTTTCGTGTCCCAATGTTATCGGAATAACACGATGATTGGTGCGCGCTGCATAATCCAGTCGTCCCCAATATCCTTCATTTTCTTTTGCCAATTGTGACACGGGATATTGTGATTGATGTTGGTTTTTATTTTTCAAAGCAGCCGCAATCGCTTTAGGATCCTTTTCTGGTTTGGATAAGTTAATGGTAATTTGCAGTGTACCATATTGTGTGTCTACCGGATAAGAAATATTTTGACTGATTTCACGTGTTTTAATGTAATTACTGCGTTGGGATAAATCAAAGAAATAATCAGTTGCTTGCCGTGGAGATTGCTGATAATGCTCCCAAAACATTTTTCGAACCTGTGATGGCCTCGGTACAATAAAATTCATGAGTTGCGCACCTAGCATATCAGTATTCATTTGCCGCAACGCTAATGTCCCATTTTTTTCGGCAACGGCTGTCAGCTGATCTAATAACGATAGGGTCGTTACACTGTCATTATCTAGCAAGTGAGGTACCGTATTATGATTTGTTTCACCAACTAATCCCATAATTTGATTGACCAAATAAATTTCGTCATCAGTTGTATAATCAGATTCTGCAATAATTTTTTTTGCGAATGCTGTGAATAAATCAATTTCCGCCATTATGCCTCTCCTGCTACTTCACCTGCCCAGTGTGCACCATTGCCAATGTTAGCGACATAAAATGATGGTGCATAGCCAACAGCAGATTCATATTGGCGTCCCACTGTTTCTTTCAGTTGCGCAACAGCATCGCGATGGACTAATGCAATCGCACAACCACCAAAGCCTGCGCCTGTCATGCGAGCGCCAAGTACACCATCAACCTGTTGCGCTGTTTCAGCTAAAGTATCTAACTCGATACCAGTAACTCCATAGTCATCTTTTAACGATTGGTGCGAAGCATTCATCAATTCACCAAATTCTTTAAGATCATCATTTTTTAATGCCTTTACAGCCACCTTGGTGCGTTCATTTTCATAAACCGCATGTCGTGCACGCTTACGCAAGGTTTCGGAGGATAAATTATCAGCATATTTATCAAATGTATCACTATCGAGTTCACCTAAATATTGAATCGGTACATATTTTTGCAATTGATATACAGCTTCTTGCGTTTCACGAACACGCTCGTTGTACTTTGAGTCCGCTAATTCACGACGTTTATTCGTATTCATGATGACAACTACATAATCACCCAAATGAATAGGCACCATCTCATAAATCATCGTATTAGTGTCAAGGTAAATTGCCCGATCCTTTTCACCAAAACCAATTGCAAACTGATCCATAATGCCTGTGTTAACGCCAACAAAGTCGTTTTCTGCTCGTTGACCACTGGCAACCAATTGCAACCTTGGAATCTTAAGTTGGTACAATTTTTGAGCAACAACGCCAATCAATAATTCCAATGATGATGACGATGACAAGCCTGAACCATTTGGAATATTACCTTCGATGACTAGTTCAAAACCATTTTCAAACTGATTACCATACCCTCTAAGGGCCTGTAATACACCTTTAACAAAGTTACCCCAAGATGCGTGAGGTAATTTGTCTTCATTATCAATATCAAAGGTAATCACACCTTGTTCTGGAAAATTAGTTGAATAAATTTTGACATCACGATCTGATCGCAATGCCGCTACACCATAAGTTCCTAGCGTAATTGATGCTGGAAAGACATGACCGCCATTGTAATCTGTATGTTCACCGATTAAGTTGATGCGACCCGGTGAAAAAAATTTATCACTTGGCAAATGGTGAAATTGACTTTCAAAAACCTGCGTTAATTTTGTGTAAGTATCAGACATTTCAATCTACCTTTCTTACTTTAATTCGTTTTCTTGGACTTTAAAATATCTAACTGATGAGGTAAAATCTGCTTGCTCAATCGGCGCATTATATAAACCAATTGACATCAACTCGTCCCCAGAAAAACTTTCTTGTGTGGCTTGATCAACATAGAGTGCCTCGGGCAGCAAATGGCTCATCTTTGTAATACTAAACGCTGGTTGCGCCGTTGATAACACACGATAATTAAACAAAAGCGCCTCTGTTTTATCTTCATTCACAAATTCCCAAGCAGTTTCGTTACCCTCAAACGGACTTTTAATGCGATAAAAATTGCCATATTGAATCAACTGCCGTTGTTGCTTATAAAATGAAATTTGATCTTTAATCTCACTTTTTTCTGCATCAGACAATTTGGCTAAGTTTAATTCATATCCGAACACACCCGCAGTCGCAACATCGCCACGTACTTTCAAACTCGTCTTGCGACCAGTTTGATGATTAGGAGATGCCGAAACGTGAGCGGTCATGCTTGAAACTGGATAACTCAATGTTGTACCATATTGAATTTTCAAACGCTCAATAGGGTCTGTATTATCAGATGTCCATGACTGTGGGAAATAATACAGCATACCGGCATCAAAACGACCGCCACCACCTGAGCAACCTTCAAACAAAATTTGAGGATATCGGCTGGTCAAACGATTAGCCAAATCATATACACCCAACATATATCGATGTGCTACTTCACCTTGACGATCAGCTGGCAAAGCAGTCGAATAAACTTCAGTCAGATGACGATTCATATCCCATTTAATGTAATCAATTGGCACATTGTCCAAAATGGCTACCATTTGATCAAAAATATTGTCAACAACTTCTGGTCGTGAAAAATCCAGTACATATTGATCTCGACTGGGTGTCATGACACGTTCTGGAATACGTAGTACGTATTCTGGATGGGTGCGATATAGGTCAGAATTTTTAGAAATCATTTCTGGTTCAAACCAGAGTCCAAACTTCATTCCTTTGTCATGCACTTTTTGTGATAAACCATTTAATCCACCACCATCTTTTAACTTGGCTGTGTACTCAAACCAATCACCTAGTGAACTATCATCGTCATCACGATGACCAAACCAACCATCATCTAAGACAAACATTTCAACCCCTAGTGGCGCAGCCTCATCTAAAATTTCTTCAATTTTTTCGGCATTGAAATCAAAATAAGTTGCTTCCCAGTTGTTGATAACAATGGGACGTTGTGCGTACTGGTATTGTCCGCGAGCCACACGTTCCCGCAAAAGGTGATGATAAGCTTGCGACATACCATTAAGGCCCTCATCCGAGTACACCATCAGCGTTTCTGGTGTCTGAAAACTGTCGTTTGGTGTGAGTTCCCAAGAAAAGCCCTCTTCATTAATACCAGCTAAAATGCGCAACTGATCAACATAATCTTTTTCTAAAGTAAATTGATGATTGCCAGAGTAAACTAACTGAATGCCGACCGCCTCGCCTTGATTTTCTGTCGTGGTCGATGCAACCAAAGCAATAAATGGGTTCATGTGGTGTGAACTGGTACCACGATGACTTGCAAACGTCGTTAACCCTTTACGCAATGCCTGCCTTTCAATGCTTCGCTCACGAGCATGAGCACCCGTCAAAGAGATAACTTCCAAATCATTGGCAGGTAAATCCAATTGGAGCGACGCGATTTTTTCAATTTTCACATTTTCGCTAGATAAGTTTTTTATGTTGCTCCAGCGTGTTACAACTGGCCTGTCCGCATAAATTGTGTAGTATAAAGTAAGTTCGACATTTAAAGTAACATATTCCAACACAATTGCTAAAGTTTGCTCCTCGTCATCAGATAATACGTAAGCATGTGGTAAATCGCTTAAATTTGTTTTACCTTTTTCAATTGCGTACGATTTAAAGCGAAAATCAGTAGCTTCGGCACCATCTACGCCCCGTAATTTGATGGCAGCTTGTCTAAAATCGCCTGTATCATAACCACTATACTCTTGTAACAACGTATCTTTTGAAAAACGACGGTCTGTTTGATGAGGTTCTCCAGCTAAGTTAGGTGAAAAACCGCGATCTAATCGTTGATAAAGACGAGAACCATGATAGCCTGATACCTTTTTGCCAAAGTACAAGTGGCTCAACACCCCACCATCTTCGATTTGAATCAAGTAAGACACCTGCTGATTTGATAGATGAAAAACTTGTTGTTGTTCGTCAAAAAAAAGTTTGCATTAGACATTTGCTTCCTCCAAGAAAATATTTACTAAATTACAAACATAGTTTACCACCTGTTTACTAAAATGTAAACGGTTACTTATTTTTTTTGAACGTTTCTCGATAATGTAGTTGACTGGGAATTGTTGCCCGGTTCTGTTGCGAAGTTTGAAAATCAAACGCGCCCTCTATGAACTCCAAATATCTTAGGCTGGTATTCCCATTAATACCTTGATTTCAGTAGACACCGAAAAGCCGAAGAGCGTTCCATTTCTTCGGTTCTTTTTATATATTCCTCGAAGGGTCTCCATGCCCTTAATCGTGGAAGAGGCTGTACGGAGACTTTGATAAAATTTATTCCGTCGTTTAATAGGTCGATGGTCTTGTTCTATTAAATTGTTAAGATACTTCACAGTTCGGTGCTCTGTCTTAGTATATAAACCCACACTCTGTAACTTTCTAAAGGCGGAGCCAAGAGAAGGTGCTTTATCGGTCACAATTGCTTTCGACTCACCAAACTGTTTATGGAGTCGTTTTAAGAAAGCATAGGCTGCTTGCGTATCCCGTTTCTTTCGTAACCAGATATCTAAGGTTAAGCCGTCCGCATCAATTGCACGATAAAGATAATGCCAACGTCCCTTAATTTTGATATAGGGTTCGTCCATTTTCCATGAATAGAAGGATTGTCTATTTTTCTTCTTCCAAAGATAATAGAGGACTTTGCTGTACTCTTACACCCAACGATAAATCGTAGTATGACAAACATTTATTCCACGATCATATAACAATTCCTGAACTTCACGATAGCTTAGATTGTAACGCAGGTAGTAACCAACAGCGACAATAATGACGTCTTTTTTGAATTGTTTGCCTTTAAAATGATTCATTACTCTGTCCTCTCTGTCTTTTTTCTCAATTTTACACAAAAATAGATTTTTTGGAAAACTTTGCAACAGAACCCTGGGTGCCAAGAAACGAGGGATTGCGCGCATGAATCACTTTAAGGGACGCCACTTTCAAAAGGACATCATCTTAGTAGCCGTTGGCTACTATTTCAGATTCAGTCTCAGCTATCGTGACATCGTTGAATTGCTTCGGGATCGGGGTATCACTGTTCATCACACCACGGTCATGCGTTGGGTTCATCACTATGGCCCCATCTTTAAGGCTCTATGGCGTCGGCATCAAACAGCTCACGCTAAAAGTTGGCGAATCGATGAGACCTATATTTGAGTTAAAGGCCGTTGGGCCTATTTGTATCGCGCTATTGACAGTAACGGTTTGACCATGGATTTTGAGCTACGAAAACACCGCGATTATACCGCATCCTATCACTTTTTGAAGCGTCTCTTGACGACCAATGGTCGGCCTGATCGATTAGTCACTGATCAATATCGGGCAACACTGAAAGCAGTGAAGCACCTGATAAAGCAAGACTATTTGAGCAAATCAGCCCACCAATGTTCCAAATATCGAAATAATTTGATTGAACAGGACCACCGATTCATTAAACGTCATCGTGTCCGCTCAGCAAGCTTTCAAAGCATTCGAACCGCTAGTGCAACGTTGAGCGGTGTGGAAATTGTTCACGCAATACGCAAAAGAACCCGACGAGAGTTAAGTCTCATCGGGTTCTCAGTCGTGGACGAATTAGAAGCATTGTTAGCTGCATAACCTTCAACATAGGATCAATAGCTGGTTAGATGGTCATCTCTCACACTGTTTGCACCAGATCCAATAAAAATAGTCCAATTTATTGACTTCTGAGCAAAAATTCTGGATTCTGAAATTGTGCAACTAGTGAAAAATTTACTAAATAAAGTTATCATCTAAAATTTTATCTAATGCAATGATGAATAAAAGACATTTTAGGTAGTTTTCCTCAATATCCTGGATGGTAGTTGAAACAATTGCATTTCCTTCGTGCGCAACACTATTACGATTGTTTTTTAGGGACTTTAATGATGTTTTAAATTCAGCATACGTCAGAGAATGTTCAGTAGAATTTATCATATTTTTTAAAATAGTATTACTATTGAATTTCTTTAGAATTTCTTCCACATATTCAATATGAACGTTCCTACCTTTCGCATCTATGATTACATCATCAATAAAAGATTCAATAAAAGTATTATCAATTTGAGAAGCAAAATGAATATTTAACAATTGTTTAACAAATATTTCAATAGTTGAACTAAACTTAATAACAATAAGGTCTTTTTGGCTTTGAGCTAGTAAATTGGCCTGTTCGCTAATATGAACATTATTAAATTTTTGATGAATTTCCCTTAGCAATTCTTCATTACGTTCTATGTAACTAATAATGTTTGTATAAAAATCCTTTTTTGCATCAGAACATTGACTTTGACATTGTTGATATTTCGCTAATACTGTCAAATATTGCATAGCTAGTCTCCAAAAAAAACGCGATCAGTAATCAAATGACGTTTCTGGATGAGATCATATCGAGTTCGTCTCGTATTCTGTGTTACCTCAATAAATTCTTGATCATTTAGTAATTTTTGCTTTTTTTCTTCAAATGTATCGGCATCTAGTTCTGGAATCGTGCCATCCTTGGAAATCTTTTTTGCAAAGGACACTAAAATAGAGTCAAACATTATATTGTCGAACCATGCTTTATTATCAGAAAAAGGATTATCATATTTACTTAAGTATTTAATACTCTGGATAAACAAATCTTTAAGAATATGAACATTTTCTTCACTATTATCATATTTAGTTTTAGTCGTGTCCATAAACAAATTCATTTCAGTTTTTAAAGAAATGATATCCGACGTTGCAATATCCTTAATAGAATAAATTAGGAAAAATCTCAGAATGTATTCAACGTCACGCATTCTTTTTTCTAAATTATGTCCACTTATTATCGATGTCCACTCTTTCATTTTGTTGAGATCTATTAATGTTTCATTGATTTCATTGTGATAGATACTGTTACGGATCTCTTGTGAAGATAGTCTCACACCACCAGTATTAATTCTTTCAAATATTTGAAATAAACTAGTATCATCATCTTTTGGAGCATCTTGTTTAAATATTATAGCGTGGATAGTTGAAGTTTTTATTTTTCTCTGATCGGCAGGTGACAGTTGACTAAAAGTCTTTCCGGCCCAAAGAGAGTTTATATTGTTGGAAAGTTTAAAAATTTTATTTTGATCCGTTAGTCCATTGATAAAATTGGAAATGGTTGTTAAGCGTTGCAATCCATCAACAATCCAGTACGTAGAGTCTTGATTTAATGAAAGAAAAATGCTGGGAACTGGTAATCCAAGTAAGATGGTTTCCATAAATCTACTTGCTATTGGTAATTGCCAAACATAGTTTCTCTGTATCGACGGCTTGATTAAATCTCCTTCTTGAATCATAGAATGTAATTCTCTAAGTGACAAATCTGCACCATAGGAAGTAATGGAAAATAAATCCCGAGATGCTATGCCATCTTCAGAAGCATTTTCATCTTCATCAGATAGAATTGGATCAAAAGTTTGAGTTTCCTCATCATTTAAACTACTAACGATGTTATCTTTTTCAAAATTTGACATATTAATTTAATTTCCATTTCTCTAACACGTAGTTAGCTCAAAATAACTATTTTACAAACTATTTTAATAATATTCTAAATAAATATAAAAAACAATAGTATTTTACAAGAATATACATGTAAACCAGTTTTACATGCCTGGAATGATATTTTCATCTCGCCATCCACGTATTGCGTGATCATTATGGACGGCATATTTTTTGACTAATTTAGTCAAACTATTTTGACCAGATAACCATTTCTTAACAACCATTAATTTAAATTCATTTGAATATTTTGGCAAAAAAAAACCAATAACTTTACGAACAGATTTTTTCTACCAGAAGTCAAGTGTTTCAATGCATTTAGCTTCTTTTTATTATGCTGCAATTGATCATCAAGCACTACTAAAATAAACCGATGTCTTCACATTGGTTTTGCAAAATGTTAGGCTTATAAATGTACAATTCTAGCGCTTTGACGCTGTATCGTAATCGTACAATTGGTTATTCAAAACCAGATAGTGCATGGTTCGTAAGAGACGTGACATCGCACCAATAGCAATTTTCTTTGTTCCCTTTGACATTGAGGATTGCTTTTTCTTTTGATACCAATCATTGATATGATTTTGATGACCATAAGTTGCCGTACTAGCAATGTTACTAATGGCTTTGAATAGCACTTTTCTGGCGATTGTATTACCTCGCTTTGTGATGAACCCAGAACTTTTATAATCACCTAATTCAGCGATTAGAGAAACCACTGTTTTGTCCGAAAATCCTGGTATACTCTGATAAATGTCATATTCAGGTAAATTTTTGGTCTGATCAACCACAGTCGCTAAGACATTGGCCTTGCTTTGAGATAACGCAATTAAGCGCTGCGCATAATAACGCACCTCGGTGACATTATACGAAGCAACGGCAACAGCAGGCGCTGATAGGCTGCCAAGCGCCACTAGTTTATCAACGAGTCGTGTTAAACGCGCAATACCGATTTGACGACTGACGCTGCTTTGAATCGTATCGGATAACGTTTGTCGTGAATGCTTAGCCATTGTGGCATGAGGGATTAACGACACAATCTCCCAATATTGTTGGCTATCGGTAGTTGAAAACAAGGTTTCAATTTCTGGGAAAGTCAATTGAAGCAAACGATGTAGCCGATTTTTAGCGGACACAATATCGTGGTT
>NZ_BMWM01000033.1 GCF_014651235.1 Leuconostoc lactis KCTC 3528 = DSM 20202
AAAAAAACTACAATTTTAGAAAATTTAGCCCACTCATTTTTGGGGTTATATAAATAGTGCCAATTAGCATCAATTAACGATTTATAATCTAAAATATCTGAATAAATATTTTCCAATATAGCATAGGATAATTGAACTATATGGTGATTTATTGAAGCGAAATCTTTTTCGGCTAAAATTTTCAGTCCACTAATTCCAGCCATATCATAGTTAACGTTTATAGTTCCACCAAGGTCATCAAAAAAATCTAAATTTAAACTGTTTTTATTAAATAAAGATTCTTCAATATTTCTCGATACGTTCTCGCTCAATGCGCCTAACTGTAATTGGAATATAGAGACTATTATATTCTTAAATAACAGTTTTTCATCTTCATTATCAAATACATATTTATCATAGTACGTAAGTAGGATAGAAAAGGTTCGACTTTTAAAAAGAGTATCTCCCTCATGAAATATAGCATTATAGGATAATTTTTGGGAAATATTTATATCCGAAAAATTTTTTTGAAGATCGGTTTCTACAACCTTTATATATTTATTATCATCAGCATATACTTTATTTATTGCAGACTCTGCTAGACGATCAAAATCTCCTAATTTTTGGATTATAGCACTTCTATTATTGCCAATTGTACTTTTTATTATTGAATCAAAAACTCGTTGCCCAAACGAAGAAATACTTTTCGACTCAAAGTCTTCAGGTAACCAATTTGTTGCATATGCCGAAGAAGTATCTATTTTTGAGCGCATATCTCTTAAAGTATTTTTACTGTCTTGAGTTGAATGCCTAAAGATATCTAACGCAAATTTACCACCAGATGGCATACCGTAAGAAATTTCAGCTCCTGCTCCAAAAAGAAATCCTATTTTTTTCATATTTAACCTTCTTTCTCTTATTTCAGATAAGAAACTCACACCATGTTATGCAAACATTTTTTGCAAGAAACCTTTTTTCTGTTCTTTCAATAAATCTAACTTACGTTGATGAAGAGCGATAGTCTCGTCTAACTGTTTGAAGAATGAACCAATTGTTTCTTGCTCTGCTACACTTGGTATTAATATAGGGATAATTGATAAGTCCCCCAAATATATCCCTGGTTGAGCAGAAACAACTTGTCGTTTCCTCAATTCCATTTGAAATTTTTGACCATTAATTGTTGTAAATAAAAATTGTGATAATATCGTATGACTTGGTCGTAAATATGCAACACTTCTTTGAAACGTTATTCCTATAGGGTTTTCAATGATAGCCGTTTCTCCTATAGAACCGACAATAGTTAGAAGAACATCTCCTTTTTCCAAAGAAAATTTTTTATGAATAGAATTATATTCTTCTACAGATATTTTACGATCCGTAATCTCATCTATAATTATTTTCCCGTTCTTTATGTTTTTTGCACTTAATAAGAGAGGCCCCTCAAGAACATTTTGGTGTGTTCCATGTGTTCCATCTTTTAATAAAGTTAACTCATTTCCTAACTTACGCTCTTCCCAATCGTCAGCAAACCCCGCAAATCGCAATTCAGGAACTTTCTCGCCATTTTTTGGAAACATCTTTTGCAAGTAGCCTTTTTTCTGCTCTTTCAACAAATCTAACTTCCGTTGATGAAGAGCGATAGTCTCATCTAACTGTTTGAAAAATGCCCCTATTTTTTGTTGTTCTTCAAAATCTTTTGGAAAAGATACTAATGTTTTTTGTAAGTTCCCTTTACTAATTGATGATACTTTTGAACCCTGAATCAGTCTCAAAAGTTGTCTATGATAGGTATTTGAATTGATATAATATCCTAGAAAAAATTCAGCTTTTTTATCTTTTGATCTTGCAACTATTGTATGTAATCCTGCTACGAGATTTTCTTCAGTTAAACCATTGACTTCAACAGCTTTTCCAACAGTTTCATCTTCAGCTGCATCAGCAAAAATCAAATCACCATTTTCAAGTAAATTAGATTTATATTTTTCAAAACTACTATCTGTAATATAAGGGATTTTATCATTTTTAACATTTAGTATTGCTGGATATTTAATCAAGATATCTCCATAGTGAACACTTTGAATATCTCCTTCATCATAATTCAACAATGCTCTAGATAATGAATTTGTAGATACAGGGAAATTAAAACATTCATCAAACTTACGCTGTTCCCAATCGTCAGCAAACCCCGCAAATCGCAATTCTGGAACTTTCTTTCTAACTGAATCATCTATTTTCGCCATAGTCCCCACCATTTTCTTGGTTTTTCTTGTTCTTCTATCCTTTTTTGATCTTTGATTTGTTCCTGCAAATTTTCCAACTTCTCTTTAAGAGCGTTCACTTCATCTTTATATTGATTGTCTAAGTGTTTGAATTCTGTTTCCTGTGAGGGCATTTTGAGAACTTTTAATCTGTCGTTTTCTGCTTTGTATTCTTCTAACAACTTTTTATCTTGTAAGGCTAACCGTTGTTGCTGGTCTAGCAAATTTTGCGTTTGTTTTTGTGCTTCCACTAAACTTTTTATTTGTTCATCTTTATTGATATTTTGAGATTCAAGATATTCAATTTGGTGTTTAAGACTGTTTAAATAGCTATTTAAAGTGCTGTTTAATTCAACACCTTCAACACTTGTATTTCCTTTTATATTAGTGTTTTCTTGGTGTTTAACGGTATTTAACTTACTGTTTAAACTACTGTTTAATTCAATACCTAGATTTTCTTTTATTTGTTTAACCGCTTCAGCGGTTAATAGCTTCATACTATTATTTCTAACTACATATTCGCTTGATATTTTAGAAACTTGATAATGAATTTTATTCTTGCTAACTCCTAACTCATCTGCAAGTTCTCGAATTGTTTTTAAATTGTCACTCATGATCTATATCCTGCCTTTTAACGATTGGTAGATACTGTTCAATCGATTTTTTAAGATACTTAGCAATATTCTTTTTCGAATAGTCATCTTGTTTATCTCGAATATATGCTAAGTGTTCTTTCACGCCCTTTAAACCACGTAACTCTTTTAATTCGTCATAAAGTGGATAAACATTTTTCTGTAGCCCTGACAAAATAGTAGTATCCGTTAAATCAATATATGACAATAAAAACTGCTCCATAAGTAACTTTGTATAGGGACTTTTTATTGCCTTAACAGTCAACATATCTTCTGTTTCTTCTTGACGGATCTTGCCCTCGATATAAACGGGATCGTCTAGCTTGTAACTAATATTATCTGCCACTTGGTTTTTAGTGATATGAAAGACAATACTCTCAATGCTGCGTCCTTTTTTTACTTTTTCATACGTAACATTAAAGCTGGTATGGTTTGTGATTTCTTTAATCGGATCTTTTAATACTCTTCTTTCAAAATCCGTAAACTTTTTATATTCACTCACCGTATCGGTCGTGTCGCGCAATTCCCGAATAGTGATTATCGGATTACGGTAACTTTCCACTTGCTCTTCTCTTCGCCCACCTTTAACGCTGTAATGCTCATATTGGTTGTAATTCATTGATAACCAACGGTACAAAATGATTGCATACTTGCTATTCAATTCAGAAATTTCCGATAAGGCATGTTGCGTAAAATTGGTTTTGAGATTGATTAAATAAGGCATGATTTCGGGGCTAAATCGAATAGTTACTTCATCATGATAATCAGCCCATTTAACATAAGGGATAGGCACAATACTTTCAAATTCATATCCCTTTTCTTTGGCTTTTTTTATCTTAAAAAATGCTTGTTTCTGCATTTTTTCAATTGCTTCTTTAAAACGACTATGTTTATTGCTATCATCCACGTTAAAAAAAGCAAATAACTCTTGCTTGGATAAATAAACTGTCTGGTCTTTCGGTGGATTTTCTGTATCAATTAAAGAAACAGCTAATTCAAACATTTTAAGCGGTGTTTTATCCATTTTGGCAATGGAGGTAATTAAACTGTTATGCTCAACCACTTTTCGTTTTGATAATTCATTCAAGGTCTGTACCTGCCTTGTCTTTGATTCTGGTATAATAGACATATAAATACGCTCCTTTGGGCGTGTTGTTGGATAAGCATAAAGAAAAACTTTTAGTCGGGAATTTCTTTATGCTTTTATTATAACATTATATAGCGACAAAATATTTTAAACAGTCGCTATATACATAGTTTTTTGTCGCTATATGCATAGTTTTTTGTCGCTATATGCATAGTTTTTTGTCGCTATATTACCTATTAAACCCTTGATATTACTGAATTTCTAACTACGCAAAAGAACAAAAGATTAAAATATAAAAGATAAACTTATAATAGGCTCCGCCTTTTTATTGATTCAATAAAATAAAAAACAAAAAGAACACCGTTGTACATAAATTTTGTACGTGGTGTTCTTTTTGTGTTGAATCATTTCAAATGACGGCTACCTAGTTATCTATCATAATTGCCACTTATTAAGCCAATAGCGACGTTTTAAGTTACTTAATGATTATTTCTACGTATTTCATATAAAAACGCTTAGACGGGCAAATAAGCCGTTTTAACGTTAGAGACTAGGTCCTTTAAAAATATCACGCGTTAATTCACGCGTTAATTCAATGATCCGATTGATTAATGCTTTAACTTGTTCAATGCCGCGATCTAATCTAGTTGGCGCTATTTTCGTATCTGGATTTGCTCTAGCTGTCGTCAGTGTTTTTAACCAGGACTGGGCTACTTTTTTATTTTGAGTGAATTCTTCATGATCCAGCTTATAAAGAACAGACCGAGCTTCCACATCAGTATGCGATAGCTTGTCGACACCATAATCATTTTTAAGCATGTCACGCATGGCATAATCCAGCTGTCGCTGTTCGCGTTGTCGCTTCTGAAGCGCTTGATGCGTTTCTTTCAGGTTTTGATAGTCTGCTTGGACGTCTACTAATTGCGCTTTGACTTGGCCTAATGTTTGCTTGAGTTCTTCTGTCTCATTCTTGCTTTGTAAGGTGGCTTTCTTCATCGTGGCTAACACGTTTTTAAAGCGATCTAAGTCATCTGGTTTCAGCACCGTCTTACCAAAGAGGTTTTTAGATAAGGCTTGTTTAAACGCATCAATTTGTTTTTCGGCTAAGTCTACTTCCGTTAAGGCTTGAGCCGTGATTTGAAGTACGGCCTGTTTAGCCCTAATATTCTCTTCAACGTCAGCTAGTTCGTTTTTTAAGGCGTTAAACTGATCGTTGTATTTTTTGATTTCAGCGACATTCTCAAACGGTAAGGTTTTGTTATTTAAAATCCCTTGTTCATAAAAGGGCAGCACCTTTTTTAAATGCTGATCTAAATCCTCATGAAATGTTTGTAAATCATGTCGCGTTAGCACTTCTTTAGCGGATACTTTATAACGTGTCTTTTTATCATCAAAAACGACGGGGACAAAGGCATAGTGCAAGTGAGGGGTTGTCTCGTCATAATGCACCACCGCGGCCACGGCATTTTCTTGACCATAACGGTCATTCAAAAAATTAGTGGTTGCTTCAAAAAAGGCGCTCTGTTGCTCGTAGGGGGCTTCTGTGAGTTCTTCAGGTAAAGTGACTATCCACGTCGCTAACGCCTTCACATCGTCTCTTTTCATGCAATAAACGTCATTTAAACGCGCATTGAAGCGTGAAAGCATATCAGAACCATCCGCCATGAGATCTTGATTCAGATAAGTTTTCGACACATCAATTTCTTTGTTGCTGTGATGGCCAGTTTTACGTTCAAAATGAACGGCAAGACCGGGAACTGAACCACGGGTATTTTTCTTTAAATGCGCCATCAAAAATGCCTCCTCGAAAAAGGTTTTCCAAGACCAGTATAACACCGTTAAAAATCTGGTATAGCCTGTTATACCAAAATGTCATTTTGGACAGGCTCTGCAAGGCGCGTCATCGCCAATCGATGACCGTAGCGTTTCCCCTTCCTACTGGGGAAACTGCTATTTTACAGCGCCTATTATCCGGCTAGAAAAACCTCTGGCGGGTCACGCCGTGACGGGGCAATTTATCATTGCAGGATCACCTTCAGTGAGAGCATGTCATGCAGAACGCTACCCGCGTGGGGCAAGCTGGTGTCAGCTTAACCACATTAAAATAATCTGTAAACGTAAGTGTATAATAACAAAAAATTGTAGTGGACTATCGCAATTAATAGGTGTTATACAATAAAAGCAAACAAAAAGGCACCCTTAAGGTGCCCACATTATTTTAACGATCATTAAGATCATCAAAATAACGTTTAATTGCGAACGTCACAACAGCAACACATATCGCGTTGAGCAATTGTGTTAGTTCGTGGAAGAAATATATCATGGAGTTTCACCTCCTTGCCGTTGCGTATAGTAGGAAACAACAGCTTTTTAAGTATATCACGTTTGGAAATAATACTAATACAATGCTATAATATAAACAGGAAGAAATACATGGAGATTAACCTCTCTAGTAAAAAGGGCTAGTGCGTAGGAACACCAGCTCTTTTTGTTTGTCTTTTTTGAAGCAAGTTTCCTTTCAGGGCAAGACAGTGTATAATTATAAACAATAACTGCCATGAAACAGCTCTGCTGTTTCAAAGGCTTGGGCCAGTACGCTGGTCAAGCCTGGTGGCCCACTTTAAAATACAGTGATGCTGATAGTATGATGGCTAGACTGTTATTTTTGACAATTAAAGACGATTCAAAAAATTAACCAAGCCCCCAAATTACTAATAGGGGGGGTAAAATTGCAAATAAACCGACAGGCAACCCCTCCTCAACGCTTGGGGGAGTAGGCTTAAGTCGACATTTCTATTATGGGGCAAAAAGGTAATAAACGCCCCTTTGATGAGATTTATCTAATAAAATCAAGAAAGGAGCTGTTATGACGTACAATGCAATTAAGGGTCGCTTTACGCGCGTAGCCCCTGATAAAACGATTTTGTATGGCGACAAGTCTTATACGTTTACCTTAACACCCGAGCAAAGTGAACAGATTGACCAGGCTGTTTATGCGGTTGTCCTGGCCAAAAATTATAAAACGACCTCTTTCTCGATTGATGAGAAGTTAACCTTGTCTGACGAAGAGGTCGCCCAACACAAGTTGGTGGTCCGTTTACGCCTCCGCCAAAAACACAAACAGCCCTCTCATAAACCGCTCACGGACTAAAATTTCACAAATGACAAAAGCCAAGCTGTAGGGATTGTGAGAGCTAGACCAATTAATTTGAGCGAAATTCACAAATCAAGATCACATAAAAAGCGCCAAACCTTATGAAATTAAGGCTTGGCGCTTTTAACTTAGTATAAGCTACATTATGTTAAGCAGCTATACCACTTGCTGCTTAACATAATGCCGGTTATCGGCACTAGCCGGTACGACGCCGTTTATAAGCCGTCACCTGTGAATTTCAAAAATTCGCCTTGTGAAGGCTTATTTGTTGCACGATACAACTTGTGAAATCCGGCTGGTTCACAATCTATACCACCTGTTTTCTCTCACCGGTAGGGCTCGTCCCTGTTCCACCTACAAAAACACCCAGAAATCACGCCGTTTTAAGCTGAAATCCGGGTTTTGAAAAATTTTCGGAGTGCGGTACCTCTCGGTGCCAAAAAAGCCTGTCCATAATCTTGACATCAGCGCCGTGTTCGAAGACGACCCGACTACCATTCCAGCCCGTAAAGACATTCTAGGCGAAGCAATTAATACGCTTAACGAAAAGGTAAAAGAAATTGTTGATGCCCGTGATTATTTACAGTGGAAAATTGACAACTATGATTCTCACATGATTGAATCCGAAAATAAATTATAGAAAACAAACGAGGTCCGGGCGATGATTGCCTGGACCTCGTTTATTCTTTTTGATTAAACTTTCGGGGTAGCTCCGGCCCCTCGCGGGGCTATCTAAAAACCACTCCAAAGTATTGACATTATTCCCTTATTTAAAATCGTCCCATAATCGATTGTTTTTGATACTAACTGATTTATAAAAATATGCCTCTAAAGTTTCCAAAACTTCAGAGGCATATGAAAACGAGAATTAGTTAATATTTGAAACAGGTTATTAATTTTTGATAGGCTTAGAATTAGACCTTAACAATCGAAGCCCATTCAGAATAACAACCAATGTACTTCCTTCATGAATAATGACACTGATTGCAATATCCGTTAAGCCTAAGAAACTAACGACAACTAAAAAGGCAACAACGGCCATTGAAAAAATAACATTCTGCCAAATGACACGATTCATTTTCGTAGATATATTATGAGATTGTACCAATTTGGATAAATCGTTTTGCATTAAAACTAAATCCGATACCTCTACTGCCACATCGGTCCCATCTCCCATAGCGATTCCCACATCTGCGTTTACGAGAGCGGGGGCATCATTCACTCCGTCTCCAACCATGGTAACTACACCGTATTTTTCTTTTTGTTCGTCTATAATTCTGGATTTGTCTTCCGGCATGACATTCGCAATCACTTCATCTATTCCTAATTGTTTAGCGACTGCTTTACCCGTCATTTCTGAGTCACCAGTAATTAATGTGGTGTGTATGCCTTGTTCTCTGAAATAATCAATGGTTTCTTTTGCATGCTCACTCGGAACATCCATGAGGGCAATAAGACCTATAACAGCCTCATCTACTGCTACGTATACGACCGTCTTACCTTCTGACGACCATTCATTATTTAAACGACTATATTCATCTGAAACATCGTCAAACGAAGTCGGTTTTCCTATACGATAATTTCTCCCTTTGTAATCTCCTGTCAATCCTTTGCCGATCTGGTTTTCTACTTCGATAGTTAGTTTATTTTTTTGCTCAAACTTTCTTAGAATAGCATCTGCTAAAGGGTGATTGGATTCTTTTTCAAGAGCTACTACGATATCAATCATGTTTTCTTCGTTCACGGAATCAGCAAAATAGTAATTGGTTACTTCAGGTTTTCCTTTAGTCAAGGTTCCTGTCTTGTCAAATGCAATGGCTTGAGTATCGGCTAATTGAGACAGGTAAGAACTACCTTTTGAAAGGACGCCTTTTTTGGCCAAGTTAGAAGTCGTCGATAAAGTTACCGATACAGTAGCCGCTGCTAAAGCACAGGGTGAAGCTGCCACTAAAAGGACCAATCCTCTATAGATACTTTGTGACCATGTCCAGTCTAGGAGAAAAGGAGCCAATAACATGAATAACGGAATGGCAATTAAAACAACTGTAACGTATTTCGGTTCAAATTTTTGGATTATACTCGTAGCTTTTGTTTGGTTGTCTTGGTTCTGGTTTACTAACTGTAAAATTTTTGAAAATACTGTATCTTTATTTTCTTTAGTGACTTCCATTGTGAAAGTACCTGTTCCATTGATTGTACTTCCGAAAACGTCGTCTCCTTTGGACTTCTCTTTTGGGATACTTTCTCCATTAATAGATGACTCATCAATGGACGTAGAGCCTGACAAAATGACGCCATCAATGGGGACTTGATCGCCATTCAATACTTGAAGTTGATCTCCCACTTTTAATTCACTGACGTCAACATTTTTTGTACTGCCATCAGGCTGGATTAACCGGGCAGTCGTTGGATTCATTTCGAGTAATTTCGTGATTTCTCGTTTACTTCTTCCTTCTGCATAATCTTCCAAAAAATGTGCACCAGAAAAAATAAGAATCAATAATGTACCTTCCCAAAAATTCCCCATTAAAGAAGCGCCAATGGCCGCTAATCCCATCAAAATGTGAGAGTTGGGCATGAACTTTTTTTGAACTTTGGAGTTCTCGATTGTTTCTCCAAGGCCTTCAAGAATAATGACATGATATCCTGCACTGATTGTAGCGATTGAGAATAAAATATTTCGCATTAACTGATAATCTTCATTCAAAAATAAAGCGATCACCGCTAAGGCTAAACCAATAAAGTATAAAACGATTGGCATTTTTCCGTGTTCACGGTCGTGGTTGTGATTATGTTTTTCTTGAGATTGTTGTTCTTCGATAGTTTCCATTTTTATCACCTTCCTATATAATTCCTTTGATTTCCATTCATTTACTTATTAAATCACACAAATTCCCACTAAAAGAAGAGAAGTATTCATGTAATTTCCATTGTCTCTGACTCCTTTCAGTTGTCCCATATGTAAATCGGAATCTTTACGTTTTACATATGAATAACAAATCATATGTTTACAAAATCATATTAACTCACTGTATGAGTTTTGTCAAGACAAGATGCTTCTTATTCAAATGGACTACTATTGCTGATACAAAAGTCTTAATTTTGTCTATAAACAAAAAACTAGCATCGTTTTACTCATGTGATATTATATATATGAATGGAAAATCATGTGAGAGGAATAAGAGCATATGGATACATCAACAACTTCGCCAATCAATAAAGAGAAGATCCAATCAATAAGCAAAGAATTCAAAGTGATTAGTGACCCTACACGCTTGTCAATTCTCTTTCTTTTACAGAAAGAAGATCTCAGTGTTGGAAACATTGTGCTTGCATTGGATATGGAACAGTCCGCGATTTCACACCAACTAAAAATATTGAATGATTCACGTTTAGTGAAGGCAAGAAGAGAAGGGAAAAGCATGGTTTACAGTCTTGATGATCTTCATGTTTTCAGTATTCTCGAACAAGTCTTAACTCATATCAAAGAACAAGAACAATAAAAGCTAATAAGGTATAAAACTAAATGGAGGTTTTTAAAATTTCAAAGTCAGAGAAACAAGAAAATCACTCGCACCAAAATCAACCGAATAAGAATATTAAAATTGCTTTTTTCACCAACTTTATTTTTTCCATGATTGAATTTTTCTTTGGGTCTCTTTTCAATAGTGTGTCAATTATGTCCGACGCCGTTCATGATTTAGGAGATTCCATTTCTATTGGATTCGCTTGGTTTTTCCAGGGGTACTCAGAAAAGCAGCAAGATGAACAGTTCACTTTTGGTTATAACCGCTTTTCATTATTAGGGGCGTTGATAACTGGAGTAGTACTGATCGGCGGCTCATTTTTTATGATTTACCGAAGTATCCCACGTTTGATTGATCCGCAACCGGTTAATTACAGTGGCATGTTTTGGCTTTCACTCGTGGCTATTGGATTGAATGGATATGCGGCTTGGATTCTAAGCAAAGGGTCATCTAAAAACGAAGGCATGTTGAACCTGCATATGCTAGAAGATGTATTAGGGTGGATTGGGGTCTTGGTTGTGAGTATCGTAATGAACTTTACCGAGGCTTATCGATTGGATCCAATCTTATCGATTTTGATAGCACTCTATATCCTCTATAAAACTGTACCTGAATTTTTAAGCACAATGAAAATTTTATTGAACGGTTCGCCGGAAAATGTAAACGTAGAGAACCTGGCGAGCTCCATTAACAATATTCCTGCTGTAAAGGCCCTCTCTCATTTTCACATTTGGTCACTGGACGGAGAAGAAAATGCCCTTATCGTTACGGTTCTTATAGATTCTTCCGATATAAACAAGGCTAGGGAAATCAAAGAAGAAATTGCAGAGCTTGCCCATACATCGGGTGTAAAGAATCATATCACAATAGAAATAACTACAAGTAAAGACGAACTGGAAAAAGGGTATGCTTATGGCAGTTAAAGTATTTATATATTGAAAAAAGGACTATTTTAAATCGAGTAGGAGACTAGTCAATTAATGGCTAGTCTCCTACTCGATTTATTAGTGCAAAGCACCCCTTAAATTTAATGCAAAATAAAATTACAATTTACAAACGGTATGCTGATATAATTACGGAAAATATAGTAATATCAAAGGGTTATTATGTCGTTTTAGAATTAAAACAGCCCCTGTTATCTAGTGATTAGATAACAGGGGCTGTTTTAATAGTCTTTTCGAGGGGTCATTATATAATTATAGACCCTATAATGCGAATCATAAATTTAAGAAAGTACTTATTTTATTTTTTTATACCACATTTCATCACCATCTGATTTTCTGTCTTCTGGGTTTATAGTGATGAAATTTATGTTACTAGTAGTTTCTATTTTAAGTTTTGCTTGTATTTTGTTTTTCTTAATCATTTCAGAACTAGTGTCGGTATCCACGATGTATATTGTTTTATCATGTTTATTAATCAGTTGTCTGAATATACCGTTAATATGTTCATCGTCTGAATTAAACCCAAACCCTATAACTACTACTACATCAGAATCAAGGAGTTCATGATAAAAATCAACATATTTTTCAGACATGTCTATCGAAGTCATAGGCTTTGTTCCACTTTGAGTAAACAATAATGGGACAACAAAATGATTGTTTGTTTCATCATTTCTAACAATAGAATTAAGATATGGATCATAATAAATACTTGTTCCACCATTTAAAAACTTGATTTCATGTTTAATAATTTTTTCAATGAAAGGACTATAATTTGTGGTCCCTATCGTAGTTATTTCAAAATTTTCATCTTCTTGTATTTTTTGTATATCATTATAGTATCCGTCTTTATTTTCGTCTAAAACTTCAGCTTGTTTAAGAATATAATCGCGTACCGTATACAAAAAAACTACAATTTTAGAAAATTTAGCCCACTCATTTTTGGGGTTATATAAATAGTGCCAATTAGCATCAATTAACGATTTATAATCTAAAATATCTGAATAAATATTTTCCAATATAG
>NZ_BMWM01000034.1 GCF_014651235.1 Leuconostoc lactis KCTC 3528 = DSM 20202
TAACACCATTAAAGACCTTGATGGGTTTTTCTGTCCACTTAAATGTTCAACTTAAATTTTACAATCTGCCTAATGGTAAAGAACGGAAAAAATGACAGTTTCGACGGGAAGGCAATTCGTGCAGCGCGTAAGAAAATGCACTTGTCTCAAGTCGAACTTGCAGAAGGGATTACAACGCAAGCAACGATTTCGTTAGTTGAAAATCAAAATCGCGTCCCAAACGCTGATGTTTTGTTAGCAATTCTAGACCGCTTGAATCTTGATATGTCAGAATTTTTGTCGGGCGATTTCTTGACCAAAAAGGCCAAGGAACTGTTAGGCAAAGTTGTTTTGCAAATGAAGAATGAAGCGCTGAGAGAATTTGAAGAATTTGAAAAAGCCTTGAGTCAAAACGCGCCGACTTTGCAAGCTTACTATATTCTCAAAGCTGAAGAAGCCAGTCATAAGGGCGAAGATTTTGCGAAGGTGATTCAGTATGCTGATTTGGCGGTTGACAAGAAGACGCCATCATTAGGTGATTTCTATTTGTTCTATGCTTACCGGCAGATGGCAACTAATTATTTCTTGCAAGGTGATATTGAGGCAGCCAAAGAAAAGTTTAGATTAGCCGCTGAACTTGAACCTGGCCTACTTACTGCCAATGATTTAGAGTTCCATGTGGTATTACAAGCGCGGCAACGTCATGTTGAATTTTTGATTGATCGTGGTGATTTGGATAGCGCAGCGGAACTTTTGCAAGAAGCGTTGCAAGTATTACGTAAGCGCGTCGATTTGTTCTGGGTCCCAGACTTGAGTGAATTGTTGGCAAAAGTGGAAGAAAAGCGTGGTAATTTGGCTGAAGCCAAGCGTCATTTACACTATGCACACGTAGCCGCCTATTTGTCAAATCGTCAAACAGCTGAAAGACGTTTGGCTGAATTAGATACAGTTGAATTTTAAGCAAAAAAAATAAGCCGTTAGGCTTATTTTTTTTGCTGTTTAGCCACGAACAACCAAGACATCAACCTTAGCAGTACGTGTGACGAATTCAGTCACTGAACCAATCACAAAGCGTTCAACAGCATTCAAACCAGTGGCACCAATCACAATAAGATCGGCGTGGACTTCGTTAGGTACTTCCTTAGCAATCAAAGCCTTTGGTGAACCATATTCAATCAAATAATCAACGTTCTTTACACCGGCATCAAGCGCTTGTTGCTTGTACTTTTCAAGGCTCTTACGTGTTTCTTCAGAAACAGCTTCAACCATTGTGTCGTCAAAGCTTGCAACATTTTGGAAAGCGCGTGTGTCAATCACGTTTAGGATTGACAAAACACCTTGATCACCAGCTTCGCTTACCAATTCAATGGCACGAACAAGCGCAGCTTCTGATTCTTTTGAACCATCCATAGGAACCAAAATTTTGTTGTAGTTTGCTGTCATAAGAAATCTCCTTTAGTTAGTGTAGGTATATACTAAGTATAACGCTTACATGAAAAAAATAATAGTATTTTAGCCTGATTTGACCATAAAAAAAGCATCCATCGAAATGGATGCACGGGACATGCCCGGAACACTCGTGATACCGTTAACTGCTACGCAGATTTTCCTCGAAATTATCGAGGTGGATGGTTCATCAGGCTGGTCAGATTACCGAATGAAAGGGCAGATCTTTTCAGCCGTGAAT
Source organism: Leuconostoc lactis KCTC 3528 = DSM 20202 (assembly GCF_014651235.1). Classification (GTDB taxonomy): domain Bacteria; phylum Bacillota; class Bacilli; order Lactobacillales; family Lactobacillaceae; genus Leuconostoc; species Leuconostoc lactis. The sequence goes on from NZ_BMWM01000034.1 coordinate 1,667, forward strand.
TCCCAACCGAAAAATAAAGGTTGTAAGGAAAAAACTGATGGTGTAGCAATGCGCATATCTGAGGAATTCATCAATTATTATACCGCTAAAATGGTCACACAACCAGTCTTGACATTTGAGATGATAATGGGGGTTACTGGAGACCCTTTTTTTGTTGTGTTTTCAAAGTTTGATAAATTTCCTGGAATGATTGCTCGATTTTTGAATTGCCTTTTGGTTGAAAATAAGTCACTTGTTGCAGTTGATCGGGTAAATATTGCTGAGGTACCCAGTCATTGTCGTAATCATGGGGGTAAATGTAACCTGTGCCATGGCCCAAGTCGGCGGCGCCTTTGTAGTGGGCGTCTTTAAGGTGTGGCGGAATGTCACGACTTTTGCCCTGACGAATATCAGCTAATGCGGCATCAATTGCACGGTAGGCGGCATTTGACTTTGGCGATAGCGCCAATTCAATAATGGCATTGGCAAAAGGGATTCGTGCTTCTGGCAGCCCCAAACTTTGGGCGGCTTGAATAGCGGTTATGGCACGTTGTGCAGCACCAGGATTAGCTAAGCCAATATCTTCGTAGGCAATCACCGTCAAGCGTCGAGCGAGAATGTTGATATCACCGGATTCGATGATCCGTGCGGCGTAATGTAAGGCAGCATCAACATCTGAACCACGAATGGATTTTTGAAGGGCTGAAATGACATCATAGTGCGCATCACCATCTTTATCCGCCGAAAGTGCTTTACGTTGGACGGTTTCTTCAATGATTGGTAAGGTGATATGGATTTGTTGGTTGTCATCTGGTTTTGTTGATAAGACAGCCAATTCCAAGCCATTCAAAGCGCTACGCAAATCACCATTTGTGGCACGGGCGAGTTGTTGACGTGCCGTTTCATCGAGCGTGACGTCGTATTGGCCGAGGCCATTAGTTTTGTCGGCCAATGCCCGATCCACCGCAGACAAAATGTCGGCTTCAGTTAAGGATTCTAACTGAAAAATTTGTGTCCGTGATCGGATGGCTGGGGTGACGTTGATATAAGGATTTTCAGTGGTGGCGCCAATTAAAATGATGGCACCCGATTCCAAATAGGGCAATAAAAAGTCCTGTTTGACCTTATTTAAACGATGGATTTCATCTAAGAGCAAAACCACTGCGCCAGACATTTTTGCTTCCTCTGCGACGATTTGCAAATCTTTTTGACTATCTGTCGCAGCATTGAGCATGCGAAAAGCATACTTGGAAGAGCCAGCGATTGCCGAAGCGATGGATGTTTTGCCAATGCCTGGTGGGCCATATAAAATCATGGAACTGAGACGTTTCGCCGCGACCATGCGCCAGATGATTTTGCCTTCGCCAACGAGATGTTGTTGGCCAACAATTTCTTCAATTTTTGTTGGACGCATGCGATATGCGAGTGGTTGTTGCATCGTGAACGAACATCCCTTCTAGTTGGTTTAAGTGAAATAAATTTGATCGATATTAACGGCTTCATCGGCAGCTAGTAACACTGCGATTGGGTCATCTTCTGTTGTTGTGTCGTTTGTCGACAGCAAAGTGAACGGGTGATTTGTCGTAACTGCCATACGGACATATGTTGTAAAGAGATCGCCCGCGAGTGGTTGGCTAATTAAGACTTTACCGTCCGTGTGTTGCTTTAATGTGGCCTCGAACTGGGCCTGAATTGCTGGTGAATTGAGTTGTGATTTTTTAACAGCAGCAATGACACGTTCTCTAAAAGTGCCTAGATAACGGCGTTGTTCATCAGGGTTAATTTTTGGTTGACCCCCGCCAAGCTGTTCGTTTTGCAAGCGTTCATTGATATCCATAGTTTCTTTCTTCTCCGATACGTTGTAATAAGTCTATTATACGTTAAGATGAAATTTTAATTCAAACGAAAAAAACACCACCCGAAGGTGGTGTTTTTTAACCAGATTTGGTTTAAGATATTAACCCAAACGGTTGTAGTATTCGACGATCAAAGCTTCGTTGATGTCGGCATCTAATTCTTCGCGTTCTGGCAAACGTACCAAAGTACCTTCAAGCTTGTCAGCGTCGAATGATACGAATTGTGGACGTGCCACAACTGATTCAACAGCAACTTGGATAGGTACAATGTTCTTTGACTTATCGCGAACAGAAATCACTTGACCAGGTGTTACTTGGTATGAAGGGATATCAACACGTTGACCATCAACCAAAATGTGGCCGTGGTTAACTAATTGACGTGCTTGTTGGCGTGTTGTTGCCAAACCAAGACGGTAAACAAGTGAATCCAAACGTTGTTCCAACAAGATCATGAAGTTTGTACCGTGAGTGCCCTTACGGATCTTACCAGCCTTGTTAAACAAAGAATGGAATTGACGTTCTGTCAAACCATAAGTGAAACGCAACTTTTGCTTTTCGCGCAATTGCATACCATATTCAGAAACCTTAGCGCGGCGTCCGGCACCGTGGTCACCAGGTGCGTACGCACGACGTGACAATTCCTTACCAGTACCTGACAATGAAACACCCAAGCGACGTGAAATGCGCCACTTTGGACCTGTATAACGTGACATATATATGTCCTCCAAAATGTATTTTGTCGTACATTTGAGGGTAAGCACCAGATGCGTGCAGCGCCAAACTTGACGTTTCTCAGTGCCAGTAGCTGAGGCCTTACTAACGATTTGGGGACGCTGTTGACGCGCTTCTTTACTTACTGCTACTCAATATAACAACTTCTCCCAATATACCAGAAAATGCAATAATTAGCAAGTTGTTAAGAAAATTGTAAACGCGTTGAGATTTAGCAAAAAAAGACGAGAAAATCAGCATAAAAAAAAGTGGCGTGATAAAATTGGAATAATCAATAAAAATGGGATAAAAACACATGAATTTAATTATATTAGCAATTGTTTTGGGTATTGTTGTCATTGCTTACTTAGGTATCTTTGTCATGCAGCGTGCCACTGTCAAAAAAGTCAACGTCCTGAAAGATAGAAAAGCACAATTGATGTCTCTAAAAGTACGTGATGAACTGGTTGAAGGCCGGAAGTTAGCCTTAACAGGGCAGTCATTGAAGGAATATCAAAACTTAGAGAGTCGTTTTAATGATGTTAAAAATAATAAGTTTCTAAAAATTGACCAGCAAGCCAATCTTGTGTTGTTTGAAGCGCGCGGGATTAACTTCATTAAAACACGCCACGAGTTGGCGCGCCTTGAAGCGATGGTGGATGACACGGAGCAAACGATTCATGATGTTCGCAATGGGCTTGTTGAACTGAAAAAGATTAATGAAGCGCATCGCGAAGCTATTAATGAGCTGAAGAAGAAGTATGACGAATTGCGTAAGCGACTACTGGCTGAAAATTTTAAGTTTGGGCCAGCTAACGGCGCATTGGATCAGTTCTTGAAGCAACTTGAAGCTGATTATGATGAATTTACCCGTTTAACAGAAGCTGGTGATCATGCAACTGCATCGGATATCTACGAACAATTGGCTATGGAAACAACGCAAATGGAAAAGATGATGACAGAGATTCCACCGTTGTTTGAAAAATTGGATACAGTTTACGTGGATCAACTTAACGAATTAGCTCACGGTCATGATGAACTAGTTGCCCAAGGTTATGTGTTCCCAAATGATACTCTCCAACAAGAATTACAAGCCATTGACCAACAACGCCAACAAGTGTTGCAATTGTTAGGTGATTTGAAGCTGAAAGAAGTATCTGAGCAGAACGGTTACATCGAACGTCGCATTGATACACTCTACGACATGATGGAAACGGAAATTACTGCCCGGCAACAGGTCATGAAAAATGCGAAGACTTTGTCATCAGATCTTTTGCGGTTGCGTGAACAAAATAGTACGCTAGCGATTGAATTGGATCGCTTGAGTCAGAGTTTCCAATTTAATCACAAAGAACTTGAAACACGCCGCGTATTACTAGAACAAATTAATGCGGCAGAAGAACAAGTGAACCATAATGATGATTTGTTGGAATCTGCTGAAATGTCATATAGTGAATTGCGGGCGAAGCAAGAAGCCTTACTCAAGCATTTTGCCGAAATCGAAGCGCAACAAATTGACATTTGGGAAAAGATTTCTGGTTTGGAAAAGGCGAAGCGTTCTGCCCGTCAACTCGGTGGGGAGTATCAGCAAGAAATTGAGAACATTAAACACGCTGTTGAACGGATGAGTTTACCTGGTTTACCTGCAACTTATCTCGAATATTTCTTTGCTGTGACGAATGAATTAGGCCGACTTGCCAAGTCACTTAAAGCAGATCAAGTTGACATGGACGAAGTGCAACGGCAATTAAACATTGTGTCAGCCGATATTGATACCTTAAAAGAGAAGACAGACACGATTGTTGATCAAGCAGCGTTGACAGAACAATTGTTGCAGTATGCTAACCGCTATCGTGCCACAAATGAGCGTGTGGCTGCGGCAAGTGAACAAGCACGGATGTTTTACGAACGAGATTACAATTTTGGTAAAGCAATGGACGTTTTGGGACCAGCACTGGATAGCGTTGAACCAGGAGTTTACGAGAAGTTAGTTGACTCGTATATGCGTCGTAAGACACCGTTACTCTAAATTTTGACCAACTAAAAAGGACTGCAATTTGCAGTCCTTTTTAGTTGGCTTTAAGATAACTTTGAATTTCGTACACCGTAGATAGCGTACCAAACAATACCAGCAATAACCCAAAGACTAAATAGGAACAAGGTGTTGACCGGTAGTTTTGCGATCAACAATAGGCTAATCACCCCAGCGATAAATGGGAGCACTGGATAACCAGGTACTTTGAAGCCGTCATGTGACAAGTCTTTCCGACGACGTAAGATCAAGATACCAAAGTTAATGAATGTGAAGGCTAACAAAGTACCAGCATTGATCAAACTCGCTAATGTGTTCAGTGGAATTAAACCAGCAAAGATTGATTCAACGACAACAGCAACGATTAACGCGTTAACTGGTAAACGTGAACCAGAAGAAATCTTACCCAATGGCTTTGGGAGCAATCCATCACGACCAAATGAGTAAGTAAGACGTGATGAGGCGTAGACAAGTGCCAAAATGGCTGTAAACATACCAATTAATGCACCGACAATGATGACAACAGAGAATTGTGTTTGGTGAATGGCTTGTAGCGCAAACGCTGCCGGATCATCCACACCTAACTTTTTATAGTTCACAATACCAGTCAAAACAACGGCAAATAACACATAAAGTAAGGCTGAAATCAAAACAGTCCCGATGATACCACGTGCCATCGTCTTTTGTGGATTCTTAACTTCAGCAGCATGTGCAGCAATGGTATCAAATCCCAAGAAAGCAAAGATGATGCTAGCAGTGGCTGCCCAGATACCGTTTAAGCCAAAGACTCCAGAATGGAATTCTTTTGGATAAAAGGGCACGTAGTTGGTGTGCTTAATAAAGAAAGAACCACCAATGATGAACAATCCTAGGATTGCAACTTTCAAAACCACCGCAGCGTTTTCGACCTTTTTAGATGTGCTTAATCCGCGAGACAAAATTGCGGTGACCACCAAGATGATCAAAACGGCAAATAAGTTCACAACGCCACCTTCTAGTGGGCCGGCCATCAGACTTTTTGGCATGTGAATGCCAAAAATTGTGAGGAGGTTACCGAAATAAGCGGAAAAACCAGTCGCAATGGCTGAAACGGCTAAGAAGTATTCTAAGATAAGTGACCAACCTAATAACCAGCCGATAATTTCACCGTAGATGACGCTGCCATAAGAATAAGCAGATCCGGCCACCGGCATCGCTGATGAAAATTCAGCAAAGGCCATACCAGATAGACCAGAGAAGATAGCGGCAATCAAAAAGGCGACGGATACAGCAGGACCAGCGTGTTGTGCAGCTTCATGGCCAGGTAAGATGAAAATACCTGTCCCAATCACTGTCCCAACACCAAGACCAATGAGGTCGCGCGTTGTTAATTCGCGCGTCATATGAGAATCTGCATTAATGTAGTTTTGCACAGATTCACGTCTGAATGCTCTTGTGAAGATAGACATAACATTTCTCCCATACTATTTTAATTTAAACATAACTATTATTTTAACAAGTTGCCGCGCGAATGTCTAACGTTGCTTGTAAAGATACGCTACAATAGTAATAATAACGAATCAGGATACAGGATATATGAAAGAGAATAAAGTATTTGTGATTACTGGGGCAACCGGCGTCGGCAAAACAACCATTGCACGATATTTACAAGATAATTTTCGTATGCCTCGTGTCATTACGCATACAACGCGCCCACCACGCGATCGCGAAGTCGATGGCATATCGTATTATTTTGAAAATGATACGTCGTTTGAAAAAAATCATTATCTTGAGCGGGTTAACTATGCTGGGGCGCAATATGGCTCATCTTATGAAGGGCTGGAACGTGCCTGGGCTAAAAATCCTTACATCACGATTGTTTTGGATACGGCAGGGGCTATCACTTATGCGCGCGAACTAGGTGATCAGGCGGTCATTCTCTTTGTGACGGTGACAAGTCCAGATGTCTTAGTAGAACGGGTGCAAGTACGTGGGGATGATCCAACGGCGATTAAACAACGTGTGGCTTCGCCGGAATTTTTGCGGGACATGGTATTGCCGGATGCTTTAAAGGGTGTGGCTTACGAATTAGATAATGATGACTGGGCGAAAACAAAGACACAACTGGACTTGTTTGTTCATGACATTATGAATGGGCGTAGCGTGCCGAAAAACAAGCCGCTCAGTTAATACGATATTATATGATAAATTAGTAATAATGTGCTTGACTTTCATGAGGTAAAAGATTATGATTGTCTCATAAATTAATGAAGGTTTTTAACAAATGACAGTCAAACACATAGAAGATGCAGAACAGTTTTACTTTTGGTATTTTAGGTAGCCTACCGTATACCAAAAGCATTTTGCATTGGTATTCGGAGGAGATGGTTCCGAATGCCTGATGAGTTTTGTTATGACTCGAGTTAGCGTACATTCGGAAGCAGCCGAATGTGCGTTTTTTGTTAAACTGAGTTGTGAATTAGAGGAGAAAATTATGCCACACGCAAAACAAGCCTTGCTATCATCATTTAACCAACGATTGGATCTCGTGAAGCCCAGTGCAATCCGTGCTTTCGATAATGAAGTCAGTGCCATTCCTGACATTTTAAAATTAACGTTGGGTGAGCCAGATTTTGATGTACCAGAACACATTAAGCAGGCCGCTGTTCGTTCAATTGTTGAAAATGATTCACATTATGCGGCGTCCAATGGTACATTGGCTTTACGTCAGGCCGCTGCTGGCTTCTTGGCAGACCGTTATGGGGTTGATTATGATGCTGAAAACGAAATTATTGTGACTGTTGGGGCAACGGAAGCGATTTATACGGTTGTGACGTCACTATTAAATCCTGGGGATAAAGTGTTGTTACCAACGCCAATCTTTCCATTGTATATTCCGGTGACGTTAGTTGGCGGTGGCGAACCAGTATTTATTGATACCTCAGCCAATGGATTTGTCTTAAGTCCGGAGATGTTAAAAGCAGCGATTGCAGAACATGGCGACAGTATTAAGGCAATTGTGTTGAACTTCCCATCTAATCCAACTGGTGTCACTTATGACGAAGCAGCAGTTCGCGCTTTGGCTGAGGTGTTGCGTGACACGAACATCGTTGTGATTTCTGATGAAATTTATTCCGAGTTAACTTATGAAACAACGCACGTTTCGATGGCACAATTCTTACCAGAACAAACCATTTTACTCAATGGCGTCTCTAAGTCACATGCGATGACGGGTTACCGAATTGGCTTGTTGGCCGGTCCGGCAGAATTAGTGGCTAAATTGGGTTTGATTCACCAATTTACGATTACAACACCAACGAACTCAGCGATGGCAGCGGCGGCCGAAGCGTTAGGGACACCAGCTGGAAAGGCCGATACCTTGGCGATGAAGGCCGAATACCAAGCGCGTCGTGACTATGTTTACCAAACGATGACTGATTTAGGGTTTGATATACCAAAACCAGCGGGTGCTTTCTATATTTTTGCCAAGATTCCAGCTGATTTACCGCAAGATGATGTGGCGTTTGCCCGTGACTTAGCGCAGAAAAACAAACTCGCGGTTATTCCTGGTTCGGCTTTTGGCCCAGGTGGCGAAGGTTACGTGCGATTGAGTTATGCAGCATCAATGGCAACATTGGAAGAAGCAATGGCACGTTTAACAGCATATATTGAGGCGAATCGCCATGCCTAAAATTTTAATGACTAGCGTACGTGAAGATGAAGAGGCGGCTATTGCTGCCTATGCGCAACAACACCAAGTTGAGATTGATATTTCACGTGATGAATTGCACCCAGATAACCTACCGGATTTGCGGCAATATGATGGCTTGATTGTGCAACAAACTGCTAAAATCGGTGGGGATGCGACATTTTACCGCACACTAGCACAACAGGGCTTGCAACAAATTACGACGCGAACAGCTGGCTATGACATGATTGAAGTGGCGCTAGCAAAAGCAGCCGGTTTAAAAGTCACCAATGTACCGGCCTATTCGCCACGATCAGTAGCTGAAATGGCATTGATGCAAATTTTCCGGTTATTGCGCAGAACGTGGGCTTTTGATCAGCGTGTTGCGCAACATGATTTTCGGTGGGGCGGCTTACAAGCACGAGAAATTCATACAGTGACGGTAGGTATTATTGGGGCTGGCCGGATTGGGAGTACCTTGGCACAATTATTACATGCTCTTGGTGCACGTGTGTTAGCTTATGATATTAATCCCCAGCCAGCCTACGAGTCATTTTTAACTTATGTTGATAAAGAGACGTTATTGGCTGAGAGTGATATTGTGAGTTTACACGTTGATTTAAATCCATCATCAGTTGGCTTGCTGAATGCAGCGGACTTTGAACGTATGCCAGCACATGCAGGTTTAGTTAATGCATCGCGTGGGCCAGTTGTGAACACGGATGCATTAATTACGGCACTGATGAGTGGTGAGATCGAAGCTGCCGCACTCGACACAGTTGAAGGTGAATCGGCGGTATTTAATCATGACTTACGGCAACAGGGTGTAGCGGATCAACGTATTCAACAGTTACTGGATTTGCCAAATGTCATCATGACACCCCATGTGGCGTTTTATACGAACCTTGCCGTACAAAATATGATTGATATTGCATTAGATGATGTTTTATTAATTGTTCAAGGACAACCAGCATTACATGAAATTTAAAAAGCGCTTTTGCGCGTACATATATAGGTAACTATTGCAATGCGTGATAACGGGAGAAAAGAAATGAAGTCAAGTGTCGGTCGTGGCCAACAAATCAAAAAATTTATCGTTGATGTGCTAAATGGGACAAGTTTAGGGATTGTCATTACCCTGATTCCAAGTGCGCTCGTGAGTCAACTTTTGTTACTCTTTCCTAATAGTGTGATTGCAGCAAATATTAATTTTATGACGACGTTGATTCAAAGTACGCTACCGCTTGTTGCTGGTTTTGCGGTGGGACATCTATTGAAATTATCCACGATTGACGCTGGTGCGATTGCTTTGGCAACGTTCGTATCCTCAGGTGTTGTGACGAAAACAGCTACGGGGATGGTGATTAGTGGGACTGGGGTTATTTTAAACATTGTTTTGATTACGTTGGTTGCGGCAATTTTAGTTAAGTTGACAACAACTGTGTTTGGTCATTTGAAGATGTTGTTACAACCGTTGATTGTTGTGTTGTTGGCGGGCGGCTTGGGCTTGGTCACTTTAGCACCGTTAAGACAAGTGCAGGTGCTGATGGGAACAGCGGTTGCAGCAGCTACCCACTTGACGCCATTGTTGATGGGGGCCTTGCTTGGTATGGCCTTTGCTTTCCTTGTCGTGTCGCCGCTATCATCTGTTGGCATTGCAATGGCGATTAATTTATCCGGTGTTGGATCTGGTGCGGCTAATGCGGGGATTGTTGTCGCGAGTTTTACTTTAGCGGCAATGGGCGCTAGTGTGAATCCTATCGGTGGTACGTTGGCACATTTTATTGGTTCACCAAAAATTCAGATGGCCAATATGCTCTTGAAGCCAAAACTATTTATCCCAACAACGATTGGCGCGGGTATTATGGGTATCTTGGCAACGGTATTTGATGTAAAGGGGACGCCGTTTTCTGCTGGTTTTGGTTTTTCAGGCTTAATTGGACCGATGACGGCTTATGGGTTGTCTAATCAGTCGGCAAAAGCAGTAGTGGATATTGTATTTGTTTTTGTCGTGTTACCATGTGTATTAGCTATGACATTAAAGTGGTTATTTATCAAAAAATGGCATTTGATTAAACCGGAAGATCTCAAATTAACGTTGCAATAAAATGACTGATGGGAACAAACCTAACATACCGAAAAGTTTCAGGTGAAATATCTAGCAAAAAACGAACGAAGAAAGTGATAAAAAGTGTGATAAAGGTATAAAGCGAACGTGTAAAAAAGAAGTAAAA
>NZ_BMWM01000035.1 GCF_014651235.1 Leuconostoc lactis KCTC 3528 = DSM 20202
ACCATTAAAGACCTTGATGGGTTTTTCTGTCCACTTAAATGTTCAACTTAAATTTTACAATCTGCCAAACTCATTCCTAAAGATATGGACTTAGCTGGACGTATTCAAGGCACGAGTGATGATTGGGCTGATGACTTGCGAGAAGTTGCCGAGTATTATATCGGTCAAGAAGAAGTCAATTTATTGGAGAGTGAGTTCAACCCAGCAATCATTGATGAATTTTATATCGGGGTCAAGCTCAAAAATATCAACGTTGGTGATGACTTAAAAGACAAGGTTAGTTTTGTGACTGATTTAGTCATGAAACGAATTGCCGAGACCTTTAGGTATCAGGTCAAGTTTGATGATAGTTTTTTTGAACGTTTTAATACCATGAATGAAGATGTGTTGAGCATCTTGAAATCAATTGATGCCGAGAAAATGGACGAAGATAGATTAGTCGCCATGCTTGGTTTGCCTTATCATCACGAAAAAGAAAAATCACTTATGGCAATGCGTGATACAGTGTTTGATTTATCCCAAACAGGCTTTATTAAACGAATTACAGATGAAAAAGAAGATTACTTCACGCATCTCATTTTGAATATGCCAGACAAAATGCAATTTTTATCTGTGTTACCAGAAATACAATCATATAAATTTCCAGTTGAAGTGCATATCAAAATCAATTTTCCACAAAGAGACGGCTGGCGTGGTTTAAAACAACAAACCAAATCATCAAAAGGAAAGTATCGTGATGAATTACGTGATGCCTTTAATACTGATGAAGACAGTTCCAAACGTAGTGAATTGAATTACAAACTAGCCAAAAATTTGGTCAATGTTCTTGATGATAAAAATGGCTTTTTGCAATGGTCTGTTATTTTAGTGGTTCGAGATGAGAACGTCAAAGAATTGAAGAAAAAAGTCAATAAACTTAAAACACGTTTAAAGACTTTTGAGCGAGATATTGAGTTGTATCAACCAAGTTTCAATCAAGAACAATTATTATATCAAACATTACCTGCTGTTAATTTAGGGGTCTTCAAACAATGGCGACAATACACAACTGTGCCAGCTTTAGCCGAGTTAATGTTTGGAACAAGTCAAGCCTTAGGTTCACATACTGGTTTCTATGTGGGACGTGTTTTGAGCCTAGATAAGTTTGAGACTATCCAACAAGCCGTGGCATCTTCCAGATTACTGTTATTACTCAATTTAGTGATTACCAACAAGGGCATCAGGGGTGCAAAAACAGATAGTCCCCACCTTGCATTATCAGGCGATACAGGACAAGGAAAATCTTTTTTATTTAAACTATTGTTGCTCCACATGGCAATGTTTAACGTCAAGATTTTATACATTGATCCTAAGCAAGAAATACACCGTTGGTTTATGCGTGCATTGGAAACTGAGAAAAACCCTTACTTCCGTAAGTTGATTAGCTCGTTTCATTTTGTCACTTTAAATGCCAATGATAGAAATAATTTAGGGGTACTTGACCCAATTCTAACTTTGAATGAGCAGAGTACCGAAGATGATATACCTGATGTGTTGACTCTGGTTAAAGAAATGTTAGTCCAAATCAGACCAATTTCACAAGATATTCAATTAGAGACAGCGCTTAATCGTTCGATTAGTAAAGTATGTGCGATGCGTATTCAAGGCGAAAAGGTTGGCACTTTAACAGTCTTTGATGAACTAGCTAAAGGTTCGCAAGCAGAAAAAGATTTATCTGATTTCTACCAAAGCATTGTGCCAAAGACAATGTTACGTTTAGCCTTTAGTGACGGTTTAACAGATAGTTTGCAATTTAATGACCAACGTACAATCCTAGAAGTTACTGGTTTGCAATTACCAAATGCTAAGCAAGATAGCCGTACTTATACTGAAACGCAAAAGTATTCAATGGCTTTGATGTTAGCGTTGGGTAAATATTTAGAAAAGTTTGGTCGAGCCAACCCAGATGAGTTTAGTTTGGAAATGATTGATGAAGCTTGGATATTTACCACTTCACAGGCAGGTAAAAATGTGTTTGATAGCATCAAGCGATTAGGGCGTTCTGAAAACAATGCTGTTTTTTATGCGACACAACGTGTCAAAGATAGTGATGATGAAGAAAGTATCGGACAATATGGTCAATTGTTTGCCTTTGATAGTTCTGATGACCGTGAAAATATTTTAAAACAGTTCAATTTACCAGTAACCAAAGCAAATATTGAAATGTTGGCTAACCTGAAAAAGGGACAATGTTTGTTTAGAGATATTTATGGTCGAGTTGGTAAAGTTGTTATTCATTCACTCTTTGATGAATGGACGGCTGCTTTAAAGACGGTTAACTCAAATGAGAGTGCCAAGTTAGAAGAAAAATATGCTTAGAAAGTAGGGCAGTATGGGAAATGTAATTTTATTTTTGGTAGTTGGTTTTGCTTTTTTCTATGTTAGGCATAATCGAGATTTTGAGGCGTTAGATGATTTGGGTAAGACAATTTATAAGACCAAAGATTTGGCGTTTATGATACCGCAAGCGAGTGATTTGGCTAAAGCTATTCAAGACAAAACTGGTGTGATTGCTGACAACACAGTGACTGCTTTTGATAAAAAATTGCTTACGTTGAAGATTGAAGCAAGTGATTTTACTATTATAGTTATTTTGGATAAAAAGCGAAATGTGGTGCGCTTTGATGTTAAGAATAGGGGTTAAGATTATGAAGAAAATTGATTTTACAATGGCAGATTTACAGCCAATGTCTTTGGGTTATGAAGAAGGGCAATATGTGACAAGAGAAGTTTTAAAAAGAGCAGAAAAGGCATATCAGTATTTTCATAATAAGTATTTAGAATTAGTGGCATCAGGGGTTGAGCCAGAATTGCGAGACCTTTTGATTGGTCATGATGCTTCATTGGAAGATTTTGTTGGCAGAGTGAGACAGGTTGTGAAGTCAGGTTATTATTATGACAGTATGGGCGTGTTTAGCGTTTATTTGGAATATAACGATACCTATGCTGAATTAAGAGATTACTTGAATAGTCGGGGGTCAATTGATGTCTAGTGTTTTTAAAAAATATCGTATGACACGAAAAAATGTGTTGTTATTGGCGCAGGCGATTATCAATGTTCATGGAAAAATTGCTTGGCAAGATTATGCGAGTGATAGCCCTTATACCGACTAACACAGTCTTACTTTGAATGAGATTAAGGGCAGTCCTGAAAAGTTAGAACGCTTTAGGAATGAGTTTACGCATCAAATGTATAGTAATGTCATCAATGATGAGATGCAAAGGTTGGAACAAGAACTGTAATGTTTGGATAGGAGTTTTATTATGACTGTGGTTGAATTAACAGGAACTGATTTTAAAAAAATATATTTTCCAAAGTATCGTGAATTTCAAGATGTTACCGAAGATACGGTAAAAGATGCAAAGCGTTGTTCTGATACTTTTCATGATTTTTTAGTTAATAGTCGACTTTTTTCTGGTGTGTCTTGTTTTAGGGTATACGATAATGATTTGTTTAGTTTTTACAAGCAGGCGGAAAGATGTTTAAAATCAGGGCGTACAAGTAGTTTAGATGTATATTCTCAATGGGTTGCTATATGTGGTTCTAGTATGATTTGTTATAGATTTTTGACAACATAAAGAAGATAGGTGGTGTGATGTTTAAGAAAATTAAATACAGTGATCAGTATTTGGCAAAGACTTTATTTAAAAGGACTTTGCTTTTTAATTTGTTTTTAGTAACGATTTGTTTTGGTTTTTGGTATTTGAATATTTTTCAATCGTTAATGCAAGGACAATATAGTTGGTGGTATTTGTTGCCAGTTGTTTTGAGTTTGGGACTAACGGCTTTGTTTGGTTGGGGAGTTTTTTGGTTTTACAAGCACTATGCGCCAGAACATTCGGACTTTATTTCAAAGTATTTGAAAACAGTTGAACTACGCCAGATGATAAGCTTGCTAGTTGTTTCTAAAGGGTTTTTTGATACTGCTAGTGATGACAATGGGACATTTATAGCTTATTTCCCAAAATTGAAATTAAAAGTACTACACAGAACAGGGCAACTGATTTTACAAGAGCCAGTAGACGGCCAGAAATACATGGAAAGTTTTTCTAAAAATGAGTTTGATAATGTTGTTGAAACAGCATTGCTTGCTGATAGACAGACAACTGAATTTAGTAAAAATAAGATGATGAGTACCTTTGCTTTTGATCCAATTAAGTTTAGGCGACAGTTAAAAGAATTGAAACCTAAAAAAGGGCTATTGCAGATTTCAAAGGGTATTGATTGGAAATATGATACTTTCTACAATGTTTTAATATCAGGTAACGTTGGTACTGGTAAGTCTTACACTATGTTTGCGATTATCGGACAGTTGTTACAGGTCACTAAATTTGTTTATATCATTGACCCAAAGCGTTCTGATTTAGCAGGCTTAAAACATGTACCTGAATTGAAAAATAATGTTTTTAGTGTGGCATCTGAAATCAATCAAGCTGTGATAGATTTTTATACTAAAATGATGGCTCGTGCTGAAAAAATTGAAGCAATTAAAGTATCGGGTCAAGTTGGGACTTATAAAGATTTTGGGTTTGCACCTTATTTTTTGGTGTTTGATGAGTTTGGCGCTTACTACGAAATGAACGATAGGTTGGCTTATGATGACCCAACTAAGGCTAGTTATGAGACGGCAATGTCAAATCTTAGAGAGATTGCTATGTTGGGTCGTGAATTAGGTTTTTATATTTTAATTGGTATGCAAAGACCTGATGCAGGTTCTTTGCCAATGGCAATACGTAACCAATTGAATATGCGTATTAACATGGGTGTGCCAACACCAGAAATTGAAAAAATGGTGTTTCCTGATAACGAAAAGCAGTTGCGCCCTTTATCATCACATTTAAAAGGGTGGGGCTTTATTAAGATTGGGGATAGTCAAGTTAGGTCATTTTTTGCACCAGAAGTACCAAAAGATTTTAATTTACATGAATACATGCGTGAAAATATCGCAATAAGAGAAAGTCAGGGAAAATAATGGCAGATGATATTATGGCAGTTGAGCGAACTAGATTAAGTTTAGTGAATGGTTCGAGAAATATGTCGTTGATGTTGGATAAGTTACGTTCGATTGATGCCAATGAAATGGCTAACATTAGAAATATCGTTAAGAATATTGATGTTGAAAGTGGCGCAATTGAAAATGAAAAAGCATTACGGTTTATTGAAGAAATAAGAGATGTTGATGTTTTTAATTTTATACAGGATATTGTCGATTTGATGAAGCATATTGAAAGTTCGCAGGAACAGTTAGATGCTTATATCAAAGAGTTTAGAAAATTGGTCTAAAACAAGATTGCTTGTGAAATTTTAAAAATTACGTGATGAAATAGGCGTTTTAAGGACTTTGTGAAAGGTTTTGAAAATGTTCTATTTTTTAGTGCTTTTAAACGTTGATATAGCAATACTTACGATAGCAGTGGTTATGTCAACTTTGATTGGTCTAGTAGAAAGTTGAGTGAAGAAAGATGAAATACCACGCTAGAAGTCCAACACTTAGTATCTGTGTTTGGCTTTGCTGTTAATTAAATATTTGTAGTTTAAAAAGAAAAAGTAGGTAAAAATTATGGCTTTAGAAGTTAAAAAAATTCAATCTTTGTCCGCTCAATCAATTGAAGATTTGAAGGCAATTGAAAAGATAGGTGGACTTGAACACCTTGCTCAACTAAGTGATGAACTTAAAAAAGCAATGGCAGATGAAGAACAGTTACGTGCTGTTAGTCCAATGTTGCCACCTTACTTTGCTGAACTACGCAAGAACTTAGGTTTTTTGCTTGGTACGGCTAAGTCATTGCAAACACACGGTGTCAACCGTACAAAAGACATTCAAGGTTTGCTAGATCAACTGTCACATATCAAGTAAGTAACTATTGTTAAAGCTCTAGTCTTTTACAGCAAATGTCCTGTGAGAGACCGGGGCTTTATGTACATAGTGACTTTATTTTAGGCGTGGCTCGACCAAAGGAAGAGACAGTGCCACGCCCTGCCCTAGCGTAGCGTTGGGGCTGGGTGCGTGGTCGCTGTTAAGCAAATGCAAAGCATTTGTAAGCGACTGGCACATGCGCCAAAAATAAAGTCACCAAACAGGCTTTAACCCCCAGTTACTAACAGGGGGGTTAAACCGGTAAAAACGCTGGAAGCGTCAACCCAATATGGGGAACAAACGCCGATATGAAGCCATTTAGATTAAAAAACAAAAATGTCCACTTGAAAAGGTCAAAACGGACATTTTGAGAAAGGAAAGCCGACATGATAACGATTAACAATGAACCAACAGCTTATACACCTATATTTCTAGGGACAACACAACATAGTTTACGGTTATCGTTGGAAATACTTATCATGGTCGGTATGAAATTGAATGATGAAATTATTGAGACTTATAACGTAACCGTATCGGCTATTGAATTGGGACAGTTACCTGATATCGGTAGTGAGATTGCGATTGATGAAATTACTGGTAGTGAGCTATCAGGTTTCAAGGCAAAACTTAAACAGTCTGATGCAAAAATACAAAATACGGCTTCAACTGAATTAGAAAAATTAGTTGATTTAAAAAATGTTGGTCGATACCAACTGCTGAAAGGACAAAAAAATATGACACAAGAATTGAATGTACCAACATTAACAAATAATAATTTGATATTGATGCGCCAAATGCTTGGGGTAACACAAAAAGAACTCTCGGTTACAATGGGCATCAACGAAAAAACCATACGACGTATTGAAAATAAAGAACAAGGTATCAGTGAGCGTTTTGTTAACAAATTATTGGCAGTATATCCAGAATTGGCACAAATTATTGAAGTACAATTTGATTGGGTTTCACTAACATTTCCAGATTTAACTTCAAAGCAAGTAATTGATGATGTGTTGAGATTGCAGGACAATTTGTTTTTAGAACGTCCTACCTCTCAAAATTTTTATACTCGTGAAATGGCATTTGCTGGCGAAAAGAATATCTATATTCAAGATTTTGCACCAGTGAAAAACCCAGAAACACAAGCGATTGAGCAAAAGTTTGGGACAACGCTTTATTTAACTGGTAAAGGCACACGGCTTTTTGAAAAAGCGCTACTTGAACAAAGCATGAACTGGCGTAACTTCTTTGAGAAAGCACGACAGTATCGGGGGCATCTCACTAGATTAGATATTGCGATTAACGACAAATGGGGCTTATTGGATATGAACGAACTGGTAAAAGCCGTACAAGAAAAACGTTTTTGGAGCAAATCAAAGTCTTATGCGGTTCATGGTAACGTTGATGACGGTTGGACGGTTGATTTTGGTAAATCGCCTTTCGTTATCCGTGCTTATGATAAGCACAAAGAACAAGCCAATAAAGGTTATGACACTGATGTAAAAACTCGTGTGGAATTAGAATTGCATCAAGATAAAGCAGAGTATGTACTTGATGAGTGGCTTAATCATGATAAGAAATTGGTGGATATAACCTTTGATATTTTGTATACCTATTTGTGGTTTACTAATGAGCCGATAGATGCACAAAAGCTAAAATCAGATAAAGTGCGTGAAGTGATTGAGCAAACAGTTGAGCCGATGCCTGCTTGGTCGTTGCTGACAGCTTTAGGAAATCGAATGAAATTTGTTAGGCAACCTAAAAAGCAAAGTGTAGAACGAATTGAAAAATGGGTCTTACAGTCCGTTGTGCCCAGTCTAGCAGTATTGAAGAAAACAGGACATTGGCATGAAATTATTGAAGCGATCAATAGTGTTGAGTTGTCGGCAGAACATCAAAAATTGGTAGAGGCTAATTTGGTATATGCAATTACAAGCGCAAAAAGTGTTTTGCATCAAGGTAATATCAATTTTGATAAGGAAAAGGAAAAGTATGATGAAGAAACAGCAGAATTTGAGAAAAAAGCCAACTTACCATTTTGAGAATACTATGGTTAAGGTAAATCAGGTGCTTGTATGGTATCTATTCAAATATTTAAGAAAGGGACATGACAATGTATAAAGCAGTTGGTTGGCATTCACAAAATGAGTATATGGCTGGTAATAAGCTTGCTGATGTGATGCGTAAGTTACAAAAGGAGTACCCAGCACCCAGACGTACTTCTAGGAGTTCGTCCACTTCAAAACACATTAAGTGGTATATTAATAATAAATAGAATTAATAACAGGAGATCATTATGTTTTTAGCTATTAAAGAGATGCTACATGAAAAATTGCGTTATAGCCTAATAGTGGTACTTATATTTTTAGTAAGTTATCTTTTGATTATTCTTACTGGTTTAGCCACTGGTTTAGCTAACCTAAACAAAGCGGCAATTAACGAGTGGGATGCTTCAAGTATTGTCTTAAATAGTGATTCTGAAGGACGTTTACCACAATCTTTTCTTTCACAGGATGAGGTTGCTAGTTTACCCAGTAATGGAACCAGAATTTCACAGTATAGTACACTTGTAAAATCAGAAAATGGATTAAAAGAGAATACTCAATTAGTAGCTCTTGATTCCAAATCGTTCATATTTAAAAAATTGAAAATAACAAGTGGTAGTAAAAATATCCGAAATAATGCCGGCGTCGTATCGGATAAATTCAAAAGTGATGGATTCAAAATCGGTGACCACTTGTTAGTTGCTAATTCATCATTGAGGATTAAAATTACAGGTTTTACACCCAGGGCAACTTTAAGTGCTCTTCCCGTGGTTTATATTTCACCAGACACTATTCAATCACTGAATAAAGGTGTAACAAATGCTGTGGTATTCAAGAATACATTAAATAATTCAAAAATACCAAAAGGGACTAATCAGTTAAGCATTGGCTCATTTATTAATAAATTACCCGGATATAGTGCACAACAACTCACATTCAACTTCATGATTGGTTTTTTGTATATGGCAGATTGTAAAATTTAAGTTGAACATTTAAGTGGACAGAAAAACCCATCAAGGTCTTTAAT
>NZ_BMWM01000036.1 GCF_014651235.1 Leuconostoc lactis KCTC 3528 = DSM 20202
TAACACCATTAAAGACCTTGATGGGTTTTTCTGTCCACTTAAATGTTCAACTTAAATTTTACAATCTGCCATGTTAATAAATTACAAGCAGAAGCTGAAAAATTACAGAAACAACTTAAATTTGAACAAGGCATCTCTAGTGGTTTGAAGAAAGAGCTTCTTGACACACATGCTAATCGGTCAAAAGAAGTGAGTGAAAAAGAACAAGAGAAAGAAACTATCCAAAGCAAGCTTAACGCAGTAAATAACCAAATTTCTGAGAAAGAACAAACTATTAAAAACAACGCAAATGAAATTAATCGTCTGAATGATGAACTAGCTAAGGCTAAGGATAAAAGTTCAGAAGATGATAAGAAAATTTCAGAATTGGAAAAAGCCGTTAGTGACGCTAAGGATTTAAGAGATAAGGCTCAAAAAGCTGTCGATCAACTAGCAAACGATCAAGCAAAGAAAGATCAAGCAAAACAATAATAAATGCTATTGAGCAACCCTTCGGGGCTGCTTTTTTATTTTGCTTGTATTAATACCTCTAACTATGGGGTTCAGTTTATACCAACAGTAGTATTGTTTTGCAACTATGTTGAAACTAAAATATAGCCTTATTTTAGAACTAATCAACTGGTTTTAATGGCGCTGCCTACCTTTTTGCCCATATTAAAAATATGTTTTACAGCCCTTTTATTATTTATCAACACGTATAAAAAGAGACTAACTACCACTTATTAGTGGGTTAGTCTCTTTTAAGTTAAAGATAACAGACAGTTAGTTGTTAGCTCACGTTGTAATATAATATTTTTTTACTGTACTGGCACTTGCAAATCCTGTCGATCTTTTGTGTTCACAGCATGTTCCCTTAAGCGGCTCATTGCGTTCTCTGCCTTTTCTATTTCTCTATTGTGCTCAGCCGTATTAGTTGATGTCTTAGAATCCTCCAGATCCTTTTTAGACTTCTCCAGATTCTCTTTATCCCTCTCCAGATTCTCTTTTATTCCATTCAGTTGTTGAATCAATCTATCTTTTGCTTGAATTGCTTCCCGAATTTTATTCACATCAGATACATCAGAAGTGCCTAATTCCTGTTTTAAAACGTTCTCAAGGTTGGTTTTGTCAGTTTGAGCATTTTGCACTTGTCCTTTCAACGTTTGTATTCGTGTAGCTAATTCATTAATACTATTCCTAATATCATCCTCATACTGTCGTCCCGCGGTATGCTGTTCCCACAGCTTAAAGGTTTCTCCAGCATATGCTGATACCCCAAACAAAACCATAGCAAATGCTAGGATTGCGCCAGGTAAAGCGATTTTCTTCATAGTTTTACCCTCCACTATCGATACATTTTTCTATTTGTGGTTTGTGACACATCACGCAAAGTTGTAATCATTCATCATAAATAGCAATAATTTCCCATATAAATAACAATAAATTTCCATAATATGCCAAAATTCCAGTTAATATTTTACGCGCTTTTAAAATATTATCAATAATTTTGTGTAATTATTTTTGTAATAAAAAGCAGCGACTCATATCCGTACAACCCGCAACAACTAAAAAAGCCATGCAGACTAGTCACAAAACTAGCCCACACGGCTCATACTTATTTTACGGCATAATGCGCAGCAGCAGCGCCAAGGTTGAAGCGTGAAATCGTCACCTTTTCAAATCCCACCTGTAATAATCGTTGCCCTAACGTGCGATAATCCATGAACTGTTCAGTGGTCTCATCCAGGTACTTATACTCTTGATACTTCCCTTTAGCAAATACCTTCCCAAACATTGGCATCACTTGTCCAAAATACAATTGCCAAAACGGCTTCACCAATGGGTTATCCGGTTGTGACGTTTCTAAAATCACCAATTGCCCCCCTGGCTTAAGGACACGATACATTTCCTGCAAACCCAGCACTGGGTCGGGTAAGTTACGCAGGCCAAAGCCAATCGTTACAATATCAAACGTATTATCTGCAAACGGCAAGGCCATCGCATCCCCTTGCACTAACGTGATTTTATCAAAATAATCGCTGACATCGACTTTCTTTTGCCCAACAGCCAACATTTCTTCACTAAAATCAAGGCCTGTCACATGGGCCGTCGGATCACTTTTTTCCGCCAAAGCTAACGCCCAGTCAGCGGTTCCAGTCGCTAGATCAATAATGTTGGCACCTTCTGGAAAGGTCATCCGCGCCATCACCTTTTGGCGCCACAACTTATGCGTGCCGAGTGAGATGATATTATTCATCTTGTCGTATTCAGGGGCAATCGTATTAAAAAGTGCCCGCACATCAGTATTTTTTGGTGATTGTGTCATCAGTTTTTATCCGCGAGCTGTATTACTCACGCCTACTCCTCTTTTATTGTAACGCTGTTAATGTCTCGAGTTCCGCTGCGAACAAACGTCGTTGCACCTTGCCACTCGCCGTGACATGCCAAGTATTAGCTTGGTAAAAACGTTGCGGCACCTTATAATGGGCCAACTGTTCGCGACCAAAACGCCGCATTGCGGCCGCAGATAAGTCCGTTCCCATCACAACAGCGACCGGCACTGCCCCCCATTTTTCATCAGGCACACCCACGACAACTATTTTCTGCAGGCCTGGCATGGTTGCATAGGCAGCTTCGACTTCATCGGGGAAAATATTTTCCCCACCAGAACTAATCATATCGCCCTCGCGCCCTTGAATATATAAAAAGCCGTCAGCATCAAGATACCCAAAGTCCTCAGTGTTAAACCAGTCTGCCTGCATATTTTTAGCCAGCAGTTCAGGTTGGTTCAAATAACCTGGGGTTAGCGTTGGTGATTTGAGCCAAACAGCCCCAGACGTGCCTGGTGCTACTGGTTTCCCCGCTGCATCACGAATACTCAACGACACAGGAAATAACGGCTTCCCGACTGACCCTAATTTTACTTGGGCATCGGCCGCATCCAACGCCACCACTTGTGACGCCGTTTCCGTCATACCATAGGATTGAATAATAGGAAGTTGATGCGCCGCTGCTTGTTGCAACGTGGCCGCATCGGTTGGCCCACCACCAAGCAGTAGCGTTCTAAAATGCGGATTATACGTCACGCCAGCCGGTAAATCCGCCAGTAATTGTTTAAGCATCACGGGGACGGCCGACATTGTAGTAATTGTATCATGAATCAGTAAGTCATTAATGCGATGCGGATCAAATTTCTCAACCAATACTACCCGCATGCCATAAATTAAACTCCGCATCAAAATGGCAAACCCACTAATATGGAAAATCGGCACCACGGCCAACCAAGCATCCTGACTAGTGAGCCCCAGATTAAGCGCACTACCCATCGCTGACATCCAATGATTATAATACGTCTGCATCACGCCTTTTGGCTGGCGCGTCGTGCCCGACGTGTACATCACGCTCGTCACAAAGTCATCGGGATACTCAGCAACTGGTGTCACCGGTTGTTCTGCTGGTAATTGCGAAAATTTAACTTGTTGGGCTACGGCTAATTCAGCTGTGTAGCCGTCATCGGTTAATAATAACGAGACACCTGCATCCGCCAATTGGTAGTTAATTTCAGCAACAGACAAGCGCCGATTAATAAAAACAATGGTTTTACCCAACTGTTGCAGGCCCATAATAACCAAATAACCTTGTAGACTATTGGTCATGATCACGGCCACGCACGAATTGCCATCCCCCAATGCGGCGATCTGACCCGCAATTTGTTGCGCCGTTTGGGCCACTTCTTGAAATGTTAAGTGTTGTTGTCCAGCCGAAACGGCCACGCGGTTTGGGGTTAACCGGGCGCGTTTCACCAACCAATTTTCCATGTTTTAAACCTCTTTAATCACTATCTATCATACCACGTAGGCTTAAAATAACCTTGCATTTTTTAATTTACAGTTGTAGACTAATAGTATGATCAAACAAACACAAACAATGACAACAAGTGAATGGGAAATTATGCGCGTGATTTGGACATTAGGAGAAGCGACCAGCCGCCAAATCATTCGAATAATGGCACAGAAAACGGATTGGTCGCCTTCGACGATCAAAACGCTTATTTCGCGCTTACAAGCCAAAGGTTATTTAACCGATAATGGCGCCAGTCGCGACCGCTTGTATCTGCCAACGGTTGCGGAACACGAGGCCATGACGGCAACTTTGCAGCGGACCATCCAGGCCATGTGTGCCATGTGCTTTGGTCACGCCTTAGCCGATGTGTTGGCCACCACGCCTCTGTCTCAAGACGACATCACGCGATTGCAGGCCGTCTTACAGGATAAATATGCCCAAGCACCCGACCACATTGCTTGTGATTGCTTACCACATCAAGAAGAGGAGAAGACACCCCATGAGAGATGAACATGAACAGCAACACGACCATGAACATCACCAACATCAAGACCATACAGCGATGTCTGGTCACCATATGCATCACGAACACCATGAAATGACTATGACCCATGATGACCATGACGCATCACACACGATGCAACATGACCATGCAGCCATGACGCATCATCATATGCACATGTCAGATGATCCTGGCATGGCGCATATGGATATGACCGATATGGCTCGCCGCTTTTGGTGGTCTTTGGCGTTGATGCTACCCATTATTATCATTACACCACTGATGGGCATGACTTTCCCCTTCACCTTGCAATTCCCAGGGGACACGTGGGTCACGGCTATTTTGGCCACGGTCTTATATATTGTCGGCACAAAGCCCTTTTTTGTTGGGGCTAAAGCCGAGTTAAAAGCTAAAAGACCAGCAATGATGAGTTTGGTGAGTCTCAGTCTACTCGTGACATTTTGGTACTCGATTTATGCCTTAGTGGTCAACACTTTTTGGCCAATGGCCCATGTAATGGACTTTTTCTGGGAATTTGCGACCCTGACCGTCATTATGCTGTTGGGTCACCGCATTGAAATGGCAGCCACAATGGAAGCTGGTGATGCCACTGCCAAGTTGCGCGCCTTATTGCCTAACACCGCACACGTGAAGCACGGCGATCACTTTATGGACATGCCGGTTTCAGCATTGAAGCCAGACATGGTTGTGCAAGTTTTAGCCGGTGAAGCTTTCCCTGCCGACGGGGTTATTTTATCAGGTGAAAGTCAAGTCGATGAATCTCTCATGACTGGTGAAAGCCGTTTAATTGATAAAAAACCCGGTGTCTCAGTTGTGGGTGGCACCATCAACGGTAACGGGACCCTGTTAGTGAAAGTGACCCATGTTGGCGCCCAATCATTTATTGGTAAGCTCCAGTCAACATTAGCCGCCTCACAAAGTGCCAAATCACGCATTGAAACGATTGCTGATCAAGTGGCGAGTTATCTCTTTTGGGTCGCCCTCTTAATTGCCGGTCTAAGCTTAATGATTTGGACACCACTACACGGTTTGGGCTTTGCCATTAATATTGCCGTGACTGTATTAGTCATTGCCTGCCCACACGCGCTTGGCTTAGCGGTGCCTCTCGTTATTCAACGGACCAAAGCTATTGCCGCCACACAAGGGATTTTAATTAAGAACCATAAAGCATTGAGTTCAGCTAACCACCTGACTTATGTCTTAATGGATAAAACAGGTACGTTAACGACCGGTCAATTCAAAGTTATGCAAGTTGTGACCGATAACTTTGATCAAAAAGAAGCCTTAGGCATCATGGCAGCGCTTGATGCCCAATCAACGCACCCACTAGCCCAAGGGATTGTCAGCTATGCTAAGCAACAACAAGCACCAGTATTATTAGCCACTGATGTTGCAAACATGGCGGGCTACGGTATTGCTGGGATGGTGAATGACAAGCATTACCTACTCGTTTCAGAACGGTATTTGAAGGATCATCATATCCATTACACGCCGTTGGTTGCTGATGGCACAATTTCTTATTTGCTCCAACATGATCACGTCGTGGCGGCCGTCGCCCAAGGTGATGAAATTAAGGCCACTGCGCCAACATTTATTAACTATCTGAAGGCACAACATCTCATTCCAATTCTGGTGACCGGTGATAATACCCAAGTGGCCCAAGCTGTTGCGGATCAAATGGGTATTACCGAAATCCACGCCCAAGTATCACCACAAGAAAAAATTGCCCTGGTCAAAGATTATCAAAAACAAGGTCAGGTTATGATGATTGGTGATGGGATTAACGACGCGCCGGCGTTGGCCCAAGCAGATTTGTCAGTTGCCATTGGCGCTGGAACACAAGTGGCGCAAGCAGCGGCGGACACCGTCTTAATTGCTAATCAACTCCCAACTATTATTGATTTTCTTAAGCTTGCTAAGCGCGCGGATCGCAAGCAAATTGAAAACCTTTGGTGGGGGGCTGGTTATAACATCATCGCCTTACCACTGGCTGCTGGGGCACTGGCAACCTTTGGTATCATGTTAAACCCAATGATCGGTGCGATTTTAATGTCGCTATCAACGGTTATTGTTGCTTTAAACGCGATGACGCTCAAAGCTTAAAAAAACAGCAACCCTACGGGTTGCTGTTTTTTTGTTGCGCATTTAAGGCACTGAGTTGTTGTTGCATTTCACCTAACATTTTGGTTTGTAATGCCTGAACTTCTAGCATATCTGGATAATCTGTTTGAATTAAACGATCAATCTTGGCATGTAATACCCGCATTTCTTCTTCGGTTTTCAAATTCACATGAAAATCGTTATCTGCATGCAGTCGGTCATAATCTGACGAGCGGTTTTGACTCATTAAAATTAACGGTGCTTGTAAAGCCGCCGTCATACTCAAAAAGAGATTCAATAAAATAAAGGGATAGGGATCAAAATTTGCATGGAACACGTGCCAGCCGTTCACCGCAATCCAGACAACCATGGTGATAATCGCCATGATAATAAAGCCCCAACTGCCGCCAAATTTTGCAACCTTATCTGCCACCCGCTGCCCAAACGTATAAGTCTCGCGCTGGTGCTTCTTAACATTAATGACTTTAAAATTTTTATCCGTCAAAATATGGGTCAGCTTGTGTTTCATTTGCCGATTCATCTGTTGATCAGCCAGCCGCATGGCATTAATGCGGGCCAAACGATATGGTAATAAATGGGCCAAACAAATAAACGCATCACCCTGATGCTCGGGAAAGTCTTGTTGAATGGCCCGCCGTAAATTCGGCTCTAATTCAGGCAGTAAAACACCGTCCACAAATGCTGTTGCCGCACCGTCTACTAAACAATGCTGGTCCCTATTTTTGTCAATCAATGCACCAGCCTCCAATCGCTGTTATTTGCCATCATTATAGCATTATTAGCCACATAAAAAGCCTTAAAGCACCTGCTTTAAGACCAGTTAGCCAATATAATTTAAACAAATAGGCTCATAATCAAGACCATCACAAGTCCCACAACCGCAATTACGGTTTCCAACACTGTCCAAATCAATAGTGTTTGCTTCACGTTCAAATCAAAGTACTCTTTAAACATCCAGAAGCCAGCATCATTCACGTGCGAAGCGGCTAATGACCCTGCCCCAATCACCAAAACCATTAAGGCTGGGTTCACATGCGAGGCAACCATCAAGGGCTGAACTAAACCAGCTGCGGTCAAGGCAGCAACCGTTGCTGAGCCTAACGCGACACGCAGAATCACAGTAATAATCCAAGCTAACAGCAATGGTGAGATAGCTGAATGGATAAACAATTGTGAAATTTGACCAGAAATACCGCCATCAATCAAAATCTGTTTAAAGGCTGCGCCACCACCAATAATCAAAAGTAACATTGCAATGGATTTGATGGCTTCTTCAACGGTAGCCATCATATCTGGTGTTTTACGCCCTTGATGCCAACCCATTGCCCACATCGCAAACACCAAAGAGATAATCATCGCTGCGACCGGATTACCAATCATGGTGATAAATGCTGCCATCCCCGTTGGGTTTTTAAAAGGTTGACCATCATTGTAAATAATCGTGTACGTTGTTGTGATTCCCATTAACAAAACCGGGAACAGTGATGTCAACACAGAAATACCAAAGCTTGGTGTTTCTGACAACACAAATTGCTTTTCTTTACCAAAAGCGGTCAATTGTCGCTTAATCACAAAGGCATCTGGCGCAAATTTTTGGGCCAACTTAGTAAATAGTGGCCCAGCGATAATCGCCGCTGGTACCGCAACAATTAAGCCATAAACCAAGACCGTTCCTGGGTTGGCACCCAACGCACCAGAAATCGCCGTTGGGGCTGGATGCGGTGGCAAGAAACCATGTGTGACTGACAAAGCTGCTGCCATGGGAATACCAAGATAAAGCAATGGTACGGCGGCTTCCAGCGCAATCGCAAAGACGATGGGAATCAACAAGACCATCCCAACTTCAAAGAAGAGCGCAATCCCAATAATAAAGGCCGCAACCATGATGGCCAGTTGGACACGTTGCTTACCAAATTTGTCAATTAACGTATGGGCAATCCGATAAGCACCACCCGCATCAGCGACCAAACGGCCTAAAATCGCGCCGAATCCAAAAACAATCGCCAACTCACCTAAAGATGAGCCAATCCCATTTTGAATTGACACGGGAATCTGTTGGAGTTTCATCCCCAATCCCAAACCAACAACACTCGCCGTTAAAATCAACGCAATAAACGTGTTGATTTTAAACTTAATAATGAGTAACAAGAGGAATAAAATTCCAAGGGCCAAGACAACGAAAGACATCATACTGCTTTCTCCATTCTATGTTCAACACTGTGCCAGAACTTATTTTGAATAACCGCAACCTGTTTTCAGTTGGTTTTCTGTATACTCATTACAAGGATGTAAGTGCTTTTATGTTAGGCAGATTGTAAAATTTAAGTTGAACATTTAAGTGGACAGAAAAACCCATCAAGGTCTTTAATGGTGT
>NZ_BMWM01000037.1 GCF_014651235.1 Leuconostoc lactis KCTC 3528 = DSM 20202
CGTTTCCGCCAAATGCTTGGCATCGTTAAGATCATTTTTGTTAGGACGTAATTGATCCAATTGCTTTTTAGTGGTCAAAGGATTCAGGTAAGTATAAGGATAATTGTGGGCCTCTAAGAAAGTTTTTAAACGTCTCGAATAAACGCTCGTCGCCTCAAACACGATATCTGGGAACGTATTAAACTGCATAATGACCGTATTTAACTGATTGAACCCAAAGACATCATGGGTGATCTTAAAATTCTGTACAACCTTACCATCAACAGCGACGGCAACTTGACTGGTTGCCTTCGAAACATCAATACCAATAACAGCGTGCATGAGTGCACCTCCAAAGAATAATTGATTGAAACAGTCACTGGTAGCCATCACCATCTAATTTTCTATACTCGACGTCTAGCGTCTAACTTACTAAGAACAAATTGTGTGGTAACGCCAGTGAACCGGCCACTTTTATTCACGACATCCAGTGCCAAAAAACTCCGCGACCTATGCTTCACAACCTATTTTAGAATAAATCAAAAATAGGTGAAGACTATCTCCGTCGAGATTAATCTTCACCTTTAATGTTAGTAAGTTTTATTTCGAACTTTAAGAGTCTTAGAAAAGATTACAGACTTTGGTCGTTTTCGATGAAAGACATAATCATTAAATTTTGCTTTACAATTTTTTTATTGACAGATCACTTTCTGTAGCACAATGAAAAATATCACCATAGTTGTCTAGTCCCTAAAGAGTAATGAGAATGATCATTTCCATTCAAAAATCAACGCAATAATTTATAAAAAAATTTTTTGACACTATAAACTTTTCTCCTTACATTCCTCTTGATATTTGTGATTCATATTCTTTTTGAGCCTTTTCTAGTTCATCTTTCTTTTGATTTCTTAAGAATTGACGTTCTGCGTTTGTTTCAGAACGGATGTCCTGCCGCCACAAGCGGCTAATTTTAGTGAATGAACCTCCCCGCACTGGCATCTGATCACCTATGTGATTTGAATTTGGGGTTACATTGTTGATCAACGGCTTGGCGCCCAAATGTTTCCCCTGAGTGCTAGATGCAATTTTAGTTCTATCTACGTTACCGCCTTTATCACGTTTTTTAACATGGCTCAGCAATTCAGACATTTGTTGGTCAATATCATTTAGTGAGGTGTCTTCAATTTGTGCTAAATGCTTGTAGAGTTGATTCGCTAAGCGCTTTCTTAATTCATCTTCCTTATTCTCAGACCACTTGCGTTGCTCCTTATGCATCACACCCTGGTCTGCAATATTAATGGCATCATATTCTTGTGCCAACGACTTAAAGCCCTCATATTCAGGTTTAAGCTCTTTGTCAAACAAATCGTCTAATAGTTGATTTGTTAATTGATTTGCTTTTGCCATCTTGCCTTTTCCAGCGGTTAAATGAGCATTACCAACCTGCCACCGCCCTTTCATGTTTTGAGGTAAAGCATCGTAAATTTGTTTGATGGCTTTAGCATGACGATCATTTAATAGGTTGTCTGGCGCTGCCTCAACAATTTCTTTTTTAAAGCCACCAATGCCTTTCAATATTTCCTGATGCCGCATTAATTCTTGCGATGACATTAGCTGTTTTCTAAACTGTCGTTTGGCTTGTTCAATCACTTCCAGAGGTATAACACCGATTGGCTGTCCTTTGTACTTACCTTCTTGCTTGATCATCTCAGGACGCGTTTCTTGGCTTTTTTTAGCAAACCACAGATGCATGTTTAGGTGGTCAGTATCCTGATGAATCACACCAAACCAAACAACGTCATTTTCATCTTCTCCCAAAGGTAAATTAAATCCTTTGTTAATTAGCGTCTTAGCAACCTCTTGTTCTGCATGCTTCAATTTATTTTGGTCTATCATACGAGTTTCAGGATCATAGAGATTATTTTTAACTAACCAATCGCCTCTGATTGAGAAAGCAAGTTCATGGATATTATTACCATTTTCTTGTGCCTCATCCAAATTTCTTCTCAATACATAAATATCGTGATTATCATAATTTAGTTTATCGCTACCAAATATTGGATGCGTTTCTGTTACCGCAGAATTGCGGTTAGCATAGCCAGGCTTGCTAAATTGTTCCTTTAAGTCAATTAAATCGTTCATGGACTCATTATTAAGATCGTTTGTCTTTTCCGAATTATTAGCATAATCAACGAGGTCTGAGTATTTTTGTCCTTTCATATCTGCTGTGCTAGACGTGACAAACTGCGCTGGTAAATTAACCATTGCCGTCTTTTTTTCACCCAGGGCAAATGCAGCAATTTCACCAGTCTTCGCCATTTTGCAATTCCCCCATAATTTCTTCTAAACTATCAAAATCTTGTTCATAATCAATTGTTAAACGGCGGGCTGTTCTGGAAGACATGTTCAGCATCTGGCTAATTTGCATGTAGGACTGTTGATAGTTATTAAACAGAATTAAGCTTATCTGAGCCAAATAGTACGTACGATTATCGCGTTCATGTTGACTGTCAGCCATCTCACTAACTTGAGTAGGATGGTGCCAATTGAATTCATCAAGTTGTTCTAAATACTTTGTCAATTGTGCTTTTCTTTTACTATGCTTTTTAGTCGTCATCGAGTTGTCCTCCTGTTTGGTGATATTTTTTGATCAGCTGCTTATCCCGAGTCCGAATTTTTTTATATTCTTCATAGGATTGTGCCAATTCATTGTTTGGATTGAGTTCTGTTGGTGTACCAAATTGTTGGAACTCTGTTGGATTAATTGGGTTGATGGCATATTTAACAAAACCATTTTTTAAATTAATGCCTTCTGGAATGTATTCAAGTTGACGTTGTTGCATGGTTAAAAGAAAACCTAATAAATTCTCTACATTTGCCAATTGCGCAGTCAATTTTGAATCACTTTTTGTGGAGTTGGCATCATTTACCTTCTGGGCTAGTTCTGAATAATTAAGACGTGCATTGTTGGCATTAAGCGCAATATTTTCTACGAAGAAATGCAAAGCAAACTTATAGGCACTACTTCGACTAAACTTCGCATTAAGAGCATTTGGGTGTCTTTCTATCCAATGCTTCATTTGTTGAAAATACCATTCTTCATCTCGTGAATTTTTAATTCCAATCATTGTTGGTCTTTCATCAAAAGTTGATTGATTGATGTCAAATTCATTTAACAAATTTTCAATAAGCTCTAGTTCTGATTTAACCTCTAAAGGAATATCTTCGGGTAGCGTTGTATCATATTTTTTATTCAAAACATTTCTTCTTTTGATGAGTGCCTTCATTTGACTTGTTTTGAATTCTATTGCATCTTTCATTTATTCACTCCTTTCAGCATTACCGTTTAAGTAGTTGATTGTCCAGCCATCTTGAACGTTAAAAACATAGACATTAAATTTCAAAGTATTGTCATTTGACTGTGCCATCATGTGAACACCGCGGGGAACTAACTCAACATTTTTGTATACGGGTGTGACTTGATAACGCACATAATTATTTTTTGACTGATGCAAGTAATCAGCAATTTCTGTTTCACAAGTCACCATACTTTTTGCATTCACTCGACTATCTGCATTTAATTGTCGTGTCCCTGTGATCAAATTTTTGGCTTCATTGTTCAGGCCAGTAAATTGATACCCAATCAAATGACTACGGTTGTATAACCAGTCTGTAGTATTTGTTCCAGTTTTAATGGCATGGTATCCTGGCGTTTTAATTGTTAATCGTTCACGCGCTTGATACTTTTGAGAGGGCGGCATCAATTTTTGGTTAAGCAATGCATTAGCAACTTGTGGTCTGCCTAACCAATCTAATGACGAAAGTTTTTGCCAGCCACCCTCTTTTATTTGTAAATCATCCTGACTAAATGTTGGTTGGTTATGATTAATCTCAACAACTGTTTGACCAGTATATTTCAAATTAACAAGATCATCATTTTGTGTTGGAGAGATACTTTGTTTATCAATATTAATCAGTTGGGATTGCGAACCTAGTGCTACAATTCTTTGCAAAATCGATACACGATTTAAATACACAATACCTATCAATATGACAATGCCTAATAGGATTCTTCTCGCAAACCGACCGCGTTTATAATTTTTCATTTGAACCTCTTCTGCTTATTCAAACTCATCAAAGTCAATCGACTTTGGCAAATTTTTTTCCTGAGGGCGAGCGTTTTTTTGAATTCGTTCTACCTCATCATTTAAGTCTGGAAAATACATTTCAAGTCGCGCTAGAATTGTTTTAAACATTTCACCTATCGCAATTGTATTGTCATTTAATCCGTGCACAACATTATTGTTAGCCATGATTAAATCATCTAGGTAGCTGTGTAACACATTACTAGCATCATCTTCTCTAATTCGCTTTGCATAGTCCGTAATAACAATACGCAGTAATTCATTTGTAGATGTTCCTTCTGCTTGCGCACGCTGGTCAATGATATTCAAATCTTGTTTATCAAGACCGCGAACTTCTTTTCTAACTGTCTGCATAAAAACTCCTAAATTTATTTTGATAATTGGGAACAGGTTAAGGGGAAATGCCGGCACCATGTGCCTAAACCCCGCCGTGCGGGCATTTCAAGTGCTGGGAGTTTGAGCGCTTGGTTAAACCATTTTTTAACCTACGTTTAACCCTTTTTAAACCTTTATTTGATTGAAAAAAATAGCCCAATAGGCAATTTATTTAACGATGTGGTATTACAAACCTGTTGGTTTTGGCAACAATGATTTGCCTTCCTGAACCTCCTTTCTAGTCTTTTGATATTGAGTAATATTTGTCTTAGCACGTTGAATATTTTTTTGTGCATCACTAATTTGTGTTCGTATTTGTGTAATGGCATCGCGAGCATTATCAATGCTTGTTTGAGTATCTGAGTCATCAGACTGGGCGAGTATTTTTTGGTACTTTTTGATGGAAGATTGTTGTTGATCAATGGCTTTTTGATATTCAACAATAGCGTTCGTATTCTTGGAAATCAGTTTTTGTTCTGCCGCTATTTTAGCTTCACTTTCGCTAACTTCAAGTTCCTTTTGGCTGGCAAATGTTAGCGTATTTGATTTAGACACTTTGTCACGATTGATGATGAATTTGCCGCTTGCGGTATCAATGTTTGCGTTAGTTTTCTTTGCACTTGAACTATCAGAAGCTACGCTACTTGGCGCTTCGACTGTGGCAGTATTGATGCTTTTATCATGAGCTGTTAAAGTCACAGCATTGAAGTTATGACTCAAGTTTTTAAATTGGACCACGAGTGTATTATTTGAAGTTGGCACGACACGCCCAGTAACTTGATTGCCACCATGATCGGTCATAGCAGTGAATTTAATTTTGCTAATATCAACCAAATCTTGATCAGAAACAGCTCCGTCAGAGATTGTATAATGAAGTTCCAAAACACCATTATTTTTATTAAAAACACTTTTTGTTAGACTAGCGGTTTTGTTCAAAGTGCCAAATGACACTGGCGTATTTAACTCCGTACTAGGCAAATTTGAAGGTCGAGGTGTAATGTTAACCATCACGGTTGTACTAAAAGCTATCAGAATAAATAGGCTAAATATGGCAATTAAATTGCGCCGTTGATGTTCCAAAAACCAAGTTCCAAAGCGACTAAATCTTTGAAAGATATTTCTAAATTTATCAGCTATTGTGATTATTGCAGTCATTGTCCTACCCCTCTACATACTCAAATGCATTGCTGTTAAAGTCAGGATATGGTGGCAAATCATTATCTGTCACTTCACTATTTTTACTGTCAGCAATCTGTGTTTGAACAGCAGAATTTTGCGATGACTGATTAGATTTATAGATGCGGAATTGTGTCACTTGATTTTGCATAGCGTAAATCTTTTGACCTGTATTTTTATCGGTGTAGTTGTGATTGCGAATCACAAATTCAACCTCAACTACTTGACCAACATCAGTCACATAATCACGAATCAATTCTGCCGTTTTGTTAAAAGCAACATAATCAATGTAAGTTGCTTTGCCATCTTTTAAATCATTAATGGCTAATTTGAAGTAGGCAATCTCGGTTTCATTTTCACCTCTTACAGTGAAGTTTACATCACGAACTAAACGTCCTACGTGGTGATTAATTTGCATAATAATTTCTCCTTTTTTGATCCAGTAAATTAATAATCGGTGTCAGTTGTTTGGCTAAATAGTCTTGGATATTATTTGGTAGTTTAAACACGGGGATTTGGTTACCAGCTTCAGAATAATGAATGCCCTTTAGGACTGTACAACCGACATAATGATTCCCTAAGCAATCGTCAAACAACTCACCTTTGACTTTCATCTCATTTGGTTTTAAGCAGACAAAGGCTTGTTTTTTTGTTGGTTGAACGAGATTATTTTTTAATTCTTTAACAAGAATGACGACATATTTAGTTTGGTGAAGTTCTTGTAAACTTTGCTCATCCAACAGCGTTAGTTGTCTGACTTTCATAATCTCTCCCTTTCGGTCTTGCGGCTTCATGAAATGGTAAATGGTAGCGTACCATCAAATTTTCGATAGCCTTAAATGATTGATAAGAGGTACGGTATAACCTCACTGCGCCATCGCTTTCTAATTTATGATTTTCAATTGCTTTGATCACTTTTCGGCTGAGTTCACCTGATGAGTTAGCTACAAAAAGTATGTCTGAGTTGAAAAAGTCTACTGCAATAAATACGTTGTATTGGTTTGCCATTATATCTCTCCTCTCCCCAATTTAAAGTTAAAAGCCTGATACCGATTGACTTGTTGTGATCGCAATTTTCAAACGATTGTCAAAACCACTAGCAAAATATTTACCATATTGGCTGATATCAATTAGATGGTCACGCATGTAATCTACTTGTTTGAAACCAGTGTTTAAAAGCAACTGTTTTATGGCAACCTCACCTTGTAATTGCTTTTGCAAAGTCAAAACAGAATTACCTTTTTCAAGTTCGGTTATCAAAAAGTGATAACCACGTTCAAGAGCGCGGACAACAATTTCTGCTTGTTGGGGTTCATTCAAAAGTAAATCAGGAATCAAACCTTGGACTACACTTCTTAATTCAGGACTGTTTTGAATGATTTTGCCGATAGCGATAAATGATTGTTGAGTTTTTTTTGAATTATTATTAGTATTTATTTCATCCTCATCAAAAGAAATGGTTTCAGTTTCACTCAAAATAGTCTCACTATTCTCAGTCTCACTTGACTGTCGTTTTGACAGTTCTTGAGCTGTCGTTTTGGAAGTTCTTGACCTGTCATTTTGACAGTTCCGGACCTGTCGTTTTGACAGTTCCTTGTCCCCCAAGGGATTGGTCCTGTGGATAACTTCAAATTCAGCATTTATGTTGCCAACGTAAAGTCTGTTTGGTTTATTTAGCCCTTGTCGTTCTTCTTCAAGTAACCCAAAATTTGCTAGTTCTTTTTTCAAACTAATGACTTTTTTCTCGCCAACACTCAGGATTGTTTGCAGATCAATGTTTTTGTAAATCAGGTAAACATCACCATTTTTATCAATCCAATTATTCCTAATTGACAACAAGAAACGATCACGCAGAATTGCATAAGCCACTTTCGTTTCAAGTTTCATGTCGGCATAGAATTCATTTTCAAACAGTGCTTTTGGAATTTTGTAGAATCGTTCATTAGTTTCAACTTGATTTCTACTAACACGTTCCATTTTCCTGGGTGTATCTTGATCATTTATCATCAGCAGTCCCCTCTAATGTCGCAACAATATCTTCAAATGGCACATCCATAATTTTGTAAAATTTGATGAACGTCGTCAGTTTCGGATTATAACTTGGATCGGTTTCAGCTTTTGAAATCGTCGCCGTTGATAATTCCCCTTTTGATCTCACAGCTAATTCCAATTGTGTTAGTCTTTTTCGTTCCCGATAAGCTTTTACAATTGACCCAAAAGAATGTCTCATTTTGTTTCTTTCTCCCTTGTTTTAGTTGTCAATTTTCATTGATTTTATTACCAATAATTAACCGTCATGAAGACGGTTTCTTAACAACTTCTTAATATTTAGGCTATTTTTAAGCAAAAAAAATAAGCCCACACAGGACTTATGAGCTTTTAAAATAACGAATGTTACAAATACGTTACTTTATTTCAATTTATTGACTTTGGATTTTTTTAAAAACGTGTAATCCCTTGTGCGCCAACGTATCAACAAGCCTCTGTTACGTTAGATTATGCACGGTACACCTAAATTTGTCAGGCAGATGTCAAGGTAAAAACCACATGTTTAATATATTGGTAAACTACCAGTAACATGTATGTAAAACTAACGAAGATTATTTTTAAATCAGAGCACAACTTCTTTCAGAATATCATGATTTGGTTTAAAAGTAAACCGCACGTCCACGCTTTTGGAAGGTCTATACAAAGGCTTTTAGCAATCTAATTACTCGCTATTATATCAAATATTTCAACCAATTAAACCGTTTTCAAATATTTATATTTTAAGCACAACAAAAAAAGACACATGTAGTGTCTAAAGTTTATTATTTTTATTACCAGCTTTTACGGCTTATTTTTCATCATTTTGGCGTTCTTCAAGCATGCGCTGTTTACGTTTTTCATAAGCTCTACGGTAACGTTGCATGGCTTTATATTCTTGTTCAAAGACTACCATAGGTCGTTTGCCGTCAAGTGCCTGTCTTAATGGCATCGCATTCATTTTTGAAGCGACTTCATCTAATTGTCGTTGTTTCACATCTTTAAATGACGTGCCTTTAGGGTACCAATCACGTAGCTTGCGGTTTCTATTTGGCAGATTGCAAGAAATAACTTGAACGAATTTAGTGACGTAGATTAAGTAAGAAGATCTCGATTGGTGT
>NZ_BMWM01000038.1 GCF_014651235.1 Leuconostoc lactis KCTC 3528 = DSM 20202
CACCAATCGAGATCTTCTTACTTAATCTACGTCACTAAATTCGTTCAAGTTATTTCTTGCAATCTGCCGTTTACAATGTTTTCATGCAAGCGCACGGTGTCAAATTGAACGGAGTTTTGTAACATGGACGGCGCTAAGACCGTTCTACGTTTATCACCGTCACCAACCTAGCTGTCTTGCTGGGTTTGAACTGTCGCAATGATAAACAAAGGAACGGGAAATGGAAGAGAAGTTATTTAATAAAGGGTTTATAGCAGTTACGAGCATTAATTTTATTGTCTATCTTGTATATTACTTAATGATGGTCATTATTGCGGTGATTGCACATGAAGAACTACATGCATCGTTTGGCCAGGCGGGCGTGGCATCTGGGATATATATTATTGGAACGTTGGTGGCGCGACTCATTGTCGGCAAAGAGTTAGAGTTAGTCGGTCGTCGCCAAATTGCGCGCTGGGGGGCTGTCTTTTATCTCGTGACAACAATTGCCTACTTATTTGTGCCTAATATTTTGGTGCTGGATACGGTGCGTTTGTTGAACGGTTTTGCTTACGGGATGACTTCAACGGCCCTGAATGCCATTGTCACGGATTTTATTCCAGATAATCGACGTGGTGAGGGGATTAATTACTACGGCTTGAGCACAAGTTTGGCAGCAGCTATTGGCCCATTTGTTGGCTTAATGTTGTTGAATGCGACGAGTTTTCACTTTATTGTGCTGTTGTCAGTTGCCTTAATTGCTGCCGCAATGGTTGCGTTATTTATGATTAAAATTACGAATGTGACGCTTACTGATGCGCATCGTCAAGCATTAAAGTCATGGCAAATCTCAAGTTTTGTTGAGTATAAAGTTGGCTTAATTGCCGTAATTGGATTTTTAATGGGGTTATCATATTCCAGTGTTTTAGCCTTTTTGGCCTCGTATGCAGAGAGTTTGAATCTAGTCGCCGTTAGTTCCTTCTTCTTTGTTGTCTATGCCGGCATTGTCACGATCACACGGCCGATGTCTGGGCGGATTTTTGATCGGTTTGGTGAAAATATGGTCATGTATCCGAGTTATATTTTCTTAACCATTGGCCTAATTATTTTAGGCTTAACGCATAATGGCGTGACCTTACTACTGTCTGGGGCATTTATTGGGCTAGGGTATGGCACATTTATGTCAAATGGTCAGGCTGTGACGTTGAAGTTAGTTTCGGCGCGTCGGATTGGGATTGCTTTATCGACTTACTTTATCGGCTTAGATTTGGGCTTGGGTGTCGGGCCTTATGCCTTTGGGGCCTTACATGCGTATGTGCCATTTAGAGACTTGTATTTCATTGCGGCAATTATACCGCTTATTTCGGCCATTCTGTATTACTTCTTTTACCGACCTGCGAAACGGCAAATAGCAGCAGACGGTTTAGTGAATTAACGTAAAAAAGCACTGTTTCACGTGAAACAGTGCTTTTTTATAGGTGCCAATCATCAAGTGAGGCGACTTCATAGGTTGGTTTTTGTGTGACTTGCGCAATTTGTTCAGGGGTTGAAACAC
Organism: Leuconostoc lactis KCTC 3528 = DSM 20202; assembly: GCF_014651235.1. Classification (GTDB taxonomy): domain Bacteria; phylum Bacillota; class Bacilli; order Lactobacillales; family Lactobacillaceae; genus Leuconostoc; species Leuconostoc lactis. The sequence goes on from NZ_BMWM01000038.1 coordinate 1,535, forward strand.
CTGAATAGACTAGCAACGTATCAATCCCATTATTAATCCCCGCAAGAATATCTGTTTGATAATTATCGCCGACCATCAGGACGTCTTGCGGTGCAACACCCAGCCGTTGGCAAGCGCCAGTCATAATGGGTGCTTCGGGCTTGGCAATAATAATGGGCGCGGTTTGGGTTGCTGTTTGTAGCGCGCTCACCAATGTGCCAGCACCAGGTAGCATACCGGCTTCAGTTGGTAAATTGGTATCACAATTAGTGGCAATAAACAGTGCACCAGCTTGAATGGCCAAAGTGGCTTGAACCAATTTGTCATAAGTGAATTGGCGATCTAAGCCCATGACGACAACATCCGCCTGATGATCAGCCACAAGTGCGTAACCGGCGGACTGGATGGCTGTTTGCAAACCAGCTTCGCCGATGACCAAAATTTTAGCTTGATCAGGTACGTGGGTCTTGAGATAATCCGCCGTTGCCATTGCACTAGTATAGACTTGATCTGGTGTTGTCACAATCCTATGATTTTGACTTAAGTTGTCGGCAACCGCTTCAGGCGTTTTAGTTGAGTTATTTGTGACGAAGAGGTAAGGAATCTGTTGCGCACGTAACCGGTCAATGAAACGTTTGCCTGACGGATATTGTCTTGTACCTTGATAAATGGTCCCATCTAAATCAATAAAATAAGCCTGATATTGTCTCATCTGCTTTAATCTCCATTTAATTTCTAATAGTTATATTATATACATCAACAAGTGTTGATATCAAACAACGAATCAACGGACGCTCTCTCTCCAATCTCAATCTCCCTAAAAAATAAAATCTCCTAAAATATTTTATAAAAATGTCCTCCCGCAAGCAGTTGCGGGTTTTCGTTGCTTATAGGGATATTTTTACTGAGAGATAGCGTGACATGTATTGATATCAGCAGCTTTTAGTAAGGTTCTTGGGGGAATTATGACTAAGAAATATCGGACACCGCCTTTTTTAACGCCGGCGGCAATTGTGTCACTGATTATTGCGATTAGTGCGGGGAATCTTGCTGTCAATGTTGCAACTGGTACCAAAGAGGGTGGCCAAGTTGCACCACGACAAACAAGTGTGGTGTCATCGGTGACGAGTTCATCTCATGTGACTGAATCGGTTCCTAGCAGTACGTCATCATCGTCAACTAACGTGATATCCTCTTCGACTGTGACGTCATCGTTGCCAGCATCATCCTCATCATCGTCGCAACAAGCTGACGTTTCGGCAAATAGTACGCCGGCTTCGTCGTCAGCTGTCAGTAGTTCAACGTCTCAGGTACCAGACACAGCGGTGAGCGCAACGGTCCCTGAGACAACGCCGACAGGAGGTGGCCAATAAGTGTTTACGTTACTTGATTTAGTGAATAGCTATTTGGGCTATTTTTCAACGAATTCTAAAACAAAAAATCGGATTTATACGGCCGTTAGTGCTATCGGCGTCTGGTATGTGTTATATATTGCCTATCGTTTTTTGGCCAATGGGCGTTGGCTACGCGGGGCAATGATTGCCATTGTTTTTGTTATCTTGGCTTATTTTGTCGTTTTAAATATTATTTACTATTTTACAAATACTGTGGTCAAATGGGATATTTCGCCAAAAATTGAGAAAGTGTTAGGCGGCCCGCAGCTGGAGGAAGAGAAAGCGGATGTGCATGAAGTCATTGTACCCGCTAATGGGCTGTATCAACGACAACATGTGATGCTGGGTGAAGTGACGGTCAATGCCACGCAGCAAGACAATATCACGCAATTAGCCACGGCGTTGATGCAACTCGGGCTGATGAAACAAGATTATGGCCATCTTGGTGAACAGGCACAACGGCAAATTATTTTACAGCACGATGTGATTTTTGCGAATCACCCAGGCACGCTTTTACCCTATTTTGATATGGTTGAAGTCGGTGGTGACATCAAAATTATGGGGGGCATTAACCAGTTACAGGCGCGTGAACTTGGCACACTGGTCATGGTTGGGATGACGCCGGCCAATCAGGCGATGATGACTTATCGATTAGCGCTGTCATCCGTTGTGATTACTGGTGGCATGGGACATGTTGCGACGCGCACGGCGTTGCTAGCTGTCCAACAACCGTACAAGATTCAGGTCGAAGTGGCCTACGAAAAAAAGAATTGATTTACACCAATTCTTTTTTCATGTTGATATGTAAAATGTCTGCCTCGTAGAATTCATCGCCAAAAGCTTGGAAACCTAAGTTTTCGTAGAAGCCTTTTGCTTGAACTTGTGCCCCTAGTTCAAGGGCTTGGATATGGTAACCTGGGGCTAATTTTTCAATGTAGGCGAATAATTGGCGTCCGATGCCTTGACCGCGCATTGGATAAAGGGTTGCGACGCGTTGGACATGCCAAACCCCAGGTTGCTCTTCAAAAACGCGGGCCGTACCAGCCAATTTACCGTCAACATAGGCAACAATATGTAAGGCCGTTGCTTCAACTGTTGGGTTGTCTAGCTCAAGTTGCATTGGGACGCCTTGTTCGGCAACAAAAACGGTTGTGCGAATGGTCAGGGCGTCGTCATGGATGGGACCTAGCCCAATTTGATGTTTGATTTCTATTGTCATACGAGTATTATAACAAGTTTTAACGCAAGGTGTATCGCTTTATTGGTATAATGGAGATTATGAAAAATCGTGTAAAAAAAAGCTTGAAACAGTTCTGGCAGACGACATTAGCGCCAAAAAATTGGCTGCGACAACTCAATACGCGACGCGGATTTTTTGCTTGGGTCCTGACGCTGTTTACCTTAAAGACTATTTTAGCCTACGGTGTTGACTTTGAATGGTTACATGTCCAAGATCCGTTACAGGTGTTGTTAATGTTAGTGAATCCAATTGGACTTACAATGATTTTATTCAGCTTGACGTTATTTATTAAACCCAAGCAGCTCTATTACGGCACGTTGTTAATTTTAGATACGGTCTTAACGCTATTGCTGTATCTGAATGTGGTGTATTTTCGAGAATTCTCGGATTTCATGTCCATCAATACCATGCTCGGCTATAGTACGGTCAACCAAGGTGGGAAAGCAGCGGGGGCGATTGCCTTTGGCTTCCATGATATCTTATTTTGGTTAGATATTTTGGTATTACTTGGCTTAATATTGGCACGGAAAATCAAGTTAGATCCACGACCATTACCACGTTTTCAACCCTTTAAATGGCTAACAGTTGGGGTGTTTGTGCTCATGGCCAATTTGTTTTTATCCGATATTGATCGGCCACAACTGTTAACCCGCCAATTTGATCGGGAGTATATGGTTAAATATTTAGGTCTAGGACCGTTTACGATTTATGATGCCATCAATACGTATCAAACGAGTCAAGTGCGCAAAAGTGCCACACCGTCAGAGTTTACACAAGTTAAAAATTATGTAAATAAACACTATGCGGCCCTCAATCCGCAATTCTTTGGGCGTGCCAAAGGCAAAAACGTGATTGTCATTCACTTGGAAAGTTTCCAGCAAATGTCAATTGATCGTAAGATTAACGGACAAGAAGTGACGCCGTTTTTGAATAGTCTGTATCACAGTCAAAGTACCTTGGCCTTTGATAATTTCTTTAACGAAGTTGGACAGGGTAAGACCTCCGATGCGGAAAATATGCTGGAGACGTCGACGTTTGGGTTGCCGCAAGGGTCATTGTTCTCAAAGCTTGGGAATGATCAAACGTTCCAAGCGATGCCAGCAATTTTGAACCAGCGGGCGAACTATTCAAGTGCGGTTTTCCATGGCAACATTGGGACTTTCTGGAACCGTAACAATGTTTATAAGCATATGGGTTATCAAAACTGGGTCTCTGGGGATTATTTTGATTTGACGGGACAAAAGGCCACAACCTGGGGTCTGAAAGATAAACTGTTGTTCCAAGAATCAATTCCTTATTTGGAACAGTTACAGCAACCATTTTATGCGAAATACCTCACGGTGACGAACCACACGCCGTTCACGTTAGATAAAGAAGATCAAGATCCTAACTTTATCACGACCAATAGTGGGTCTAAAATTGTCGATAACTACTTTATCACGAATCACTATTTAGACCAGTCAGTGAAAGAATTCTTTGATTATCTGAAAAAATCAGGCTTGTATGACAATACTGCGGTTGTTTTGTATGGGGATCATTATGGTATCTCGAACACGGATGCGAAATATTTAGCGCCAATTTTAGGCAAAGATGAAAGCCAATGGAGTGACTTGGACAACGCGAACTTACAGCGTGTGCCATTTATGATCCATGTGCCAGGCATGACGGATGGTTATATTGATCATACCTTTGGTGGTGAAATCGATGTGGCGCCAACGCTTGAGCATTTACTCGGCATTACGACGCAGCGCTATATTCAATTTGGCCAAGACTTATTGAGTAAACAACATGAACAAATTGTGGCGTTTAGAAACAAAGATTGGATCACGCCACAGTATGCGAGTCTTTCTGGGCGTTACTGGAATGTGCAGACTAACCAAATGATTACAGAACCAACGCCAGAATTGCAGAAAACATTGGACGGTATTCAAGCAGCGGTTAACGAAAAATTAGATATGTCAGATAGTCTTAACCAGAAGAACCTGCTGCGCTTCTACACGCCAGACGGCTTTAATCCAGTTGATGCGAACAAGTTTGACTATAGTAAGCGTGCGACAATCAAACGTCTGCAAGAACAAAACAAGACATTAGGTAAAGCCTCAAAGAGCTTATTTGCCAAGAATGGCAATAAATCAACCTTGAGTCAGTATGTGACGGACGCGCCAGAATTACACGATGAAAAAACGGATTCGACGCGTTTGATGCCACGAAATGCTGATGACTGGAGTCAAAGTGAATAATACCAAATAAAAAAGCCACGGATTGCGATACGATAACGCAACGGGCTTTTTTTGATACAATAGAAATGATGTTAATTGGGAGGCATAGGATGAAGATTTTAATTGGTTTAGAAAATATTGGTTTGGGTGGCATGAAGCGGGCAACAACCGTTGTGGGGAATGCCTTAGCAGCAACCCATGATGTCACCTATTACAGTTTTTCTGATATGCCACCTTTTTATACGTTGGCGGCGCCGTTATTAGTGAGTGAGACACCGGTAACCTTAGATAATGATGCGCAACCTTTTGAACGTTTTGCGCAACAAATTCGTGAATTTGAAGCGGTTGCGCGCCAGTTTGATGTTGTGATTTTGGCAGGGGGCTTATTATCGAGTTTTGCGGCACAATTAACGTTGCCTAATACCCAATTGATTGGCTGGATGCACAATAATGTGACAACCTATCAAACGCAATATTACGCGGCGATGCAGGATGAATTTAATGCAGGATTACGGGCTTTGGATGTGATTGTGGCGTTAACGGATTCTGATTTAGCAGGTTTTTCTGCTTATAACCGGACAGTCAAAATTTGGAATCCCTTGACGATTACGCCCAGTGGGCAAGCTGATCTAAATCAGAAAGTGATCGCTTTCACGGCAAGAATTGCGATTCAGCATAAGGGGATTGATTTTGCGGTGAAACTCGCTGACAAATTACCAGCCGATTGGCAATTAGCGATTGCCGGTGGTGGTTCAGCCGAGGATATGGCAACGTTTGAAGCGCTGATTGATCAACATCAGGTCGCAGATAAAATCATTTATCGTGGGCCATTGAAAGATGATGCCTTGCGTGAACACTATCGTCAAGCAAGTTTGTTTGTTCAGACGTCACGCTGGGAAGGGCTACCATTGGTATTGGCCGAAGCGATGAGCTTTGGTTTACCAATTGCAGCGATGCGTAATACGGGGTCTGCGGAAGTATTAGCTGAAGGCGCGCATGGGATTTTAACCCCCAATGCTGATGTGGATGCATTATATACTGCGATTGAACCCTTATTACAAGATGTGGACCAACGTGCAGCCTATGCCCAAAAAAGTTTACAACGGGTTGAAGACTTTAAAATTGCGCCAATTTTGGCGCAATGGGAAGCCGTCTTTCAGCAAAAATTTGACAACTAAGTTGACAAGAATATAATACTCTTAGAGGCAAATATCATGACTGAAGAATCTCATGCGAAGCATATCGGGAAATTTAAGAAACCAACCTTTGATAATTTACAGTTTCGAATTGGTGAACTGGCACGGATGACGGGCGTATCAACGCGCCAATTGCGTTACTGGGAAAAGCAAGGCTATGTATCAGCCATTGCGCGTGACGATGAGCAAGAGTCACGACTATACGGTTTTCCAGCTTACGTTAAGGTGACGATCATTAAGCAACACTTAGATGATGGCGAGTCGTTACATGAGGCCGTACGGGCCGCTAATGAACAAATTGAAAATGTTGGTGTGATTCAACATATTATGAAAAAAGCTTTCCAAGGATTAGAGACGCACCAAGGAAAATATATGGTCAATCTGGGCTTTTTTGATGCCGAGGAAACGCAATTATTGTATGTCTCATTAGATGATAATGGGAAAGTTATCTATCATTTGGTCGCGGCTGACAAAGCAGCGCAACAAACGGACGATAAGGTATGACAACTTGGATTTATCACATGACAGTCCCAACGGTACGCGTTGGACAGTCAGTAAAAGACACTTTAAAAGCTTGGTTGATCCCGCAACGGTTACGTGGGGCTTTGCGGCAAAAACAGCACATTCACGTCAATGGGCAAGCGGTGTCCACTAATTATGTGTTTCAAGCAGGTGATCAACTTGAATTAATATTTGATGCGGCGGATTTTCGGACCAGCGAATCGCATTATACGCCAAATTCACAAGCAACGGTGCCGATTATCTTTGGCAGATTGTAAAATTTAAGTTGAACATTTAAGTGGACAGAAAAACCCATCAAGGTCTTTAATGGTGTTA
>NZ_BMWM01000039.1 GCF_014651235.1 Leuconostoc lactis KCTC 3528 = DSM 20202
CCAATCGAGATCTTCTTACTTAATCTACGTCACTAAATTCGTTCAAGTTATTTCTTGCAATCTGCCTTATATAAAAGAATTAGCAGCAAAAGCTATTCCAGAGTACTGGGGTGAGGATAATAAAATATTGAAAAACTATTTTTCTTTCACTTTTCAATATTTAGCAGAAAATTATAACGCCAATCCAGAAAATAATTATATAGTATTTAGTCGTGACAATAGTGCAGCTGCTTTTAACACTGGTTTATTTGATGAAGACTACGAATCAATTTTTGCTTTTTTCAAAAAGAACTACAAGCAAAATAGTCAACCATGGTTTTTTATTGGATTTAAGACATCTTCAGATATTGAAATGAATTCGTTTTCTGATTTACCAAAGAGAAACAATTATTTTAAAAATCCTGAAGAGCTAATCTTAAATCCTGAAGCAGAAATAAGAATTAACATACCTCATATTTTACGCGATGACAAAAATAGAAGTAGGTTACCTCGAAAAATTCAAAAATATTCCGATCCTATGATTAAGGCTCTACTGGAAGGTGCAGTTACGAGAGCAAAAAGAAAAGTGTCAGCCAATTATACAATAGCTGTTCCACAATTTTATCAGAGGCAGTTGCAATTATTGCTTCCGTTAGAATTACAAGGGAATGGAACTCCAGATTTGGCATTGGCGATTTCTTTTAAAGACGGAGTCTATTCTGGTAGAACGGCATTAACATTAGAAATGGCTTATAATAATGCTAGATTGATAACAAAGCCAGAAACTAGCTGGGTACAGCCGATTGTGTGAAGTTTGTATAAAGAACCTGATTATTTTGACAAAAAATGTAACAGTGTGATAAATTTATTTATAGCGTATCTACGCTGACCCAGTGTTTAATCATAGTTTTCTCTACAATAAGAAAACTCATTATCCCTTTCCTTGGAACATGTTTGAAGATATGTTCTATAATTTCTCCACATTTTTGATTAAGCACTGGGTTTTTGGATAAATATAAATGGCCTACATCTGATGTAGGTCATTTTTTATTAACGATAAAAAAATGACCGTTAATTCGGTTGTGTTAGATGGCTTCTGAATTTTATTTGCTACAAACAGTCGTCGACGCCTTGATACCAGTGACCGACCACTCCCTGGTTTGGTTTTTTTTTTACAAATAAAAAACACGACCGTTTGAGTCGTGCTTCAAATCGTTGCAGTGCTACGAAAGTGCTACAATCGTCTGTAAACGCCTATATATCAAGCGTTATGATGATCCACCCGGGAGTCGAACCCGGATTTCAAGAACCGGAATCTTGCGTGCGATCCATTACACTAGCGGATCATAACTATTCAATTATAGCCTATTTTGTCGAAATTTCAAAGAAAGTTTTTTCACCAATTTGAAATTTAATGTTACCGGCCAGAAAATCAGTCAATGTCGCTTGAAATTCGGGTAGTTCCACTTCGGCAACTGGCACGACCAGATGGACCGCCGTGTCGTAAGTGGTCGTCATAATTTGATAATCATGTGCGGTTATCCAGTATTGTAATGTCTCGGCTTGTTTGTAGTCGACGGTGAGGGTGACTTTGGTCCGCGTCAACCGTTCCACCAGACCAGCGGCTTTGACGCCTTCGGCGGTCGTGCCGGCATACGCCCGAATGAGCCCGCCAGCTCCTAACTTAATGCCACCAAAATAGCGCGTGACGACAGCAACGACATCATGGATGCCGTTTTTTTGTAGCACTTCAAGCATCGGCACGCCTGCGGTGCCACTCGGTTCGCCGTTGTCGGAATAACGTTGGATTTGGTCATTATCACCCAATAAATAGGCAAACACATTATGGGTGGCCTTGTAGTGCTGTTTATTAATTTTTTCGATAAACGCACGGGCATCTTCTTCTGACGAGATGCGGGCAATATTTAGAATAAAACGTGATTTTTTAATGTCTTGTTCCCAGACAAACTGATCTGGGGCGATTGTGATGTACTTGTCCATATATCGTATTATAGCGTATGGAAAAATATTATGGTCGACAAATTGTGCAAGCAAAGATTGCGCCTATCCCAACTACTTGTCAGGTTGTCCCAGCCTTTCATCACACGATCTGTCAGCGCTGTGGACAAAACCAACGCGCGGCACTCCCTAACAAACAGTTTTATTGTCGGGCGTGTTTAGCATTAGGACGTGTGAGTACGTTGGATGTATTGGTATCGTTGCCAGAACCCAACCAATTTAACGGTGACACGGTATTAACGTGGACAGGGCAATTGACAGCGCAACAACGACAGGTCAGTCATGCCTTGTTGGCAACGTTAGCTCAAAAACGGGAACACTTAGTTTGGGCAGTAACGGGTGCGGGTAAAACAGAAATGCTCTTTCCAGTCATTCATCGCGCGCTGCAAGCAAAACAACGCGTTGCCATTGTGTCACCGCGCATTGATGTGATTTTGGAACTGGCACCACGCTTACAAGCAGCCTTTCAACAGACACCGCTTGTCGTTTTGTATGGCGAACAGCCGCAACCTTATGCCTATACCCAGTTGGTTTTAGCGACAACGCACCAAATGTTACGTTTTTTGGCGGCTTTTGACTTACTAATTATTGATGAAGTTGACAGCTTCCCCTTTGCTGGGGATGCCATGCTTAACTTTGCTGTGAACAAAGCCAAAAAAACCAAAAGTACGGTGATTTATCTGACGGCAACGCCGACAAAGCAATTGCGGCAACGGGTCAAGCGGCAACAACTAGCCGTTTCCTATCTCCCATTACGCTTTCATCAACATTTATTACCCGACATCCGACTGCGGCTGGTGAACAATTGGCGGTACAAACTTCCGATGCACTTTTATCAGCAGGTTAAACAATGCTTGCTGGCCAAACGGCGTTTATTGATTTTTGTGCCACATATTGCAGATCTTAAACCAATTTATGCGGCCTTAAGCCAGCGATTCCCTGAACAACTGGGAGATTATGTGTCTGCAGATGATGCCCAGCGTCAAGCAAAAGTGCAACGCATGCGAGATGGGACCGTGCAATTTCTGGTGACGACCACGATTTTGGAACGTGGGGTGACGTTTCCGGCATTAGATGTGTTAATTCTGGGCGCGGAAGAGTCGGTATTTAATGAGCATGCTTTGGTCCAAATGGCAGGCCGTGTCGGTCGGCATCCTGACTATCCGAGTGGTTTAGTCATCGCCTATGTGACTCACGTTAATTACCGCGTTTTAGCTGCCCGACATCAAATTAGGCAAATGAATCGGCGTGGCCAAAAGTTAGGCGGTGTGACATGATGTGTTTGCTATGTCAACAACCACTACATGACGAACTGAATTTGCTGCAGACACTCGGCGTGATGACACTGGACAACGCGGTAATTTGTGAGCCATGTCGGCAACAGTTTCAAAGTATTACAACAGCGTGTGCTGGATGTGGTCGCCAACAAGCAGATGACACACTGTGTCAAGATTGCCGCCGTTGGCAACAACAAGGGCAGCAATTATTGGCGCATTGTGCGTTATATCAATACAATGAGGCGATGCGACAGTATATGAAGGCGTATAAATTTAACGGGGATTATCTGCTGCGAACCGTATTTAATCATGAGTTAATTCAAAAAGTGCATACTATGGATATGGTTGTTCCGGTGCCGGTTAGTCATGATACGATGTTACGACGGGGATTTAATCAAAGACTAGGCCTATTTGAAGGGGTCCCTTATCAGGCATTATTGCAGGTGACGCAACAACAAAAGGCGCATCAGTCACAGCGAGATCGGGCGGCCCGTTTACACCGAAAACAGCCATTTTCCATTGCGGTGACCAAAGATTTGGTTGATCAGCGCGTGTTACTTGTTGATGATGTCTATACAACGGGTAACACGTTATATCATGCAGCAACATTGTTATATCAATTAGGCGCAAAAGAGGTCAAAAGTTTGTCATTGGCACGTTAATGATGAGAAAATGAACATTTTTACAGAAAACGCTTACAGCTATGGTATAATGAATGTAGTAACTTAGATGGAGGAATTGATTATGTTAGATTTTAATGTACGAGGCGAGAATATCGAGGTAACAGATGCCCTTCGTGAGTATGTGGAGAAGCGTCTGACAAAGTTGAACCGTTACATCGGCGAAAAAGCGACTGCCAACGTCAATTTGAGAACTTACCATTCTGATAAGTCTGATAAGGCCGAAGTTACCATTGTGCTACCGTACGTTGTCTTGCGCGCGGAAGCTATTGACCCTGACATGTATGCAGCGATTGATGCGGTTTCTGATAAGCTGGAACGTCAAGTACGTAAGTATAAGACGAAGATTAATCGTAAGTCACGTGCAACTGGCTTCAAGGGCATTGATGCAGAAGGTGAAATTCCTGAAACAGAAGTGGACGACGATGCCATCCAAGTCGTACGAACAAAGCATGTGGATCTGAAGCCAATGTCACCTGAAGAAGCTGCCCTACAAATGGATTTGTTAGCGCACAATTTCTTCATCTTCAAGGATGCAGAAACCAACACCGATGCTGTCATTTACAAGCGTAAGGATGGCCGCTATGGTTTGTTGGAGACTGCAGGCGAATAATGGCGTATTGTGTGGTTGCGTCAGTATGACCAACGCGCAAAAATGTTGTAAAAGTCATAAAACTTTATAAAGATAACCCCAAAAAGCCTTTTTATCGTTATGCTAGTAATAATAGATAAAAGAGGTTTTTTTATGTTCAGTTGGCAATCCCTATTTAAAAATAAGCGACAGCTCGTGAAGTGGCTAGTAGCCACGATCACACCGGTCATCTTAGTGGCCGGTATGCTGGGTGTTTTAGGACATCAGAACCAACAGGCAACTAAACTACGCGTTGCGGTTGTCAATCAAGATCGTGGTGGTCAATATCAAGAGCAACAGCGCAACATTGGGGCTGATTTTAGTAAGTTATTACATCAAGATACAGCGTTGACCGCGGTTGATTATCGCAGCGTAGCACAAGCCAAAGCGGCTTTGCGCGCTGGTAAGGTCAACAGTGTCGTGATGATGCCAGCAACGTTGACGCAGCAACTGGCTGACTTTAAACAAACTGGTCAAGTTGCGCCGATTTCACAGTGGCTAGCGAGTGGCCAAAGTCCATTTGCTGCCCAGTATCTCACACAGGCATTATCAGCGGCGTTGACCCGTCAGAATAACGTATTGTTGGTTGGTCCGGCTAATAACACAGCGTTGAAAAAAATCGCACAACAAAGTCAACAACTCTCGCAGCAAGCAGACGATTTGCAAGTGAATTTGCAAGTTGTTGGAAATCGTATTGATGCGCAATCTGCCAGTGATTTAAAGGATAACGCCAATGATGCGGTGGCGAAATTGGCAAATTATTCGGCACAATTAAATGATGCCGTTAATGCTGGTGACACAGCAAAAATTCAGGCTATGGCAGTGGCAATTAATCATCTATCTTATACGATGCAAACCACGATTGTTGGTGGCATTGGCACAATCAGTGCTAATTTATCACAAGCTAAAGCGCTAAGTGAACAATCAGGGACAATTCAAGCTGGCGCCAATGCGCTACAGCAAGGCCAGGCTGACGTGGCCGGCCAGCTTAACAATATGTTAGGTGAGCAGGCGGATCAGCACGATGCGTCACCATTGACACAGATGATGCGCTATCAGACAGTTGATTTGCAACCTATTAAGCAAACCGGACAAACCTTATTGCCACAATTATTGGTTGTGGCTGTGACGGTGCTGGCTGTATTATTTGGGTTACTCCTCCCTGTGAAGTCAACGCGTCAAGAGGCGTTAGCCTTAGAACAGTGGTGGGAAAATTTCCAACTAGCGGGCGTATTCAGCTTGTTAGCTGTTGGCTTGATGGTCGGTAGTGCGCCATTTTGGCATGTGACGATTGGTAATATTTGGCTAATGGTTGGGGCTACATTGTTAGCGGCTTGGGTCATGATGAGTCTTGTCTGGTATTTGAAGCAGTGGCTTGGTCAAGCTGGCTGGTGGTTAAGCGTTATCTTGTTGATTTTGCAGGCAGTCTTTGTGTTAAGCATTAGCCCAGCCCAGACGATACCGACGGTTGTGCATATGAGTGATATGGTCTGGCCGCTAGCAGCTTTGTATCGTGTGACGACGGCGATTATTTTTGGTGGGGCAGTCCAGCAAGATTTGTTAATCTTAGCGTTGTGGTGGCTGGTCTTGACGATTTTATTAGTCTCATACTACCGAATGAAGCAGCGGCAAAGTTTCAAAAATGAATTAAGCCAGTCGTAAAATCTAAAAAAATCAATGCAGGGTGACGAAAGTCATGCTGCATTTTATTTAAAATGGTGTAAACTAACAATATGGAAACCAAATCACAGACAAATACAGCGACGCGTGATCGCATTATAGCCGCTGCGACAGACCAATTTTTGGCGCACGGGTTTGAACAAACAACAACACGTGATATTGCCAAAGCGTTAAACATTACCCAACCGGCTTTGTATCACTACTTTGGCGACAAAGAAACCTTATTTGTTGAGGTGATTAAGGTTGTTGGACAACAGGTTGCTGATGAGATGCTTGCCATCTTGGCACAGCCTTATCCGCAGCCGGTTGATCAGTTAGTCGACATGACTAAGGTGATTGTAAACCGGCATCCGCGTGATGTTTTCACTTTAATTCACGGTAGTTTTGATGTGCTTTCACCCGATAGCAAACAAACGCTGGGCATGGTTTTTGGTCGGTATTACGTTGGTCCCATTGCGCGTTTTTTTGATCAAGAGGCGATGCAATTAAGACAACATGTTGATGCCAAAATGGCGAGTGCATTTTATATGACGAGTTTGGCACCGTTGTTTAGTGACTTCCATGCGCTTACTGATGCCCGTGATTTGACCACACGCGTCCAAAATCTACTCGATCTGATTTTATACGGCGTTGCGCACCGTTGAGTTTTACGCGTTTAAGTGTTATGCTAGAAATGAAATTTAACGGAGACCTATTATGGCTAGTCAAAAAGTATCACTCGCGTGCACAGTATGTGGCTCACGCAATTACACAGTAGCATTGTCAAAAGATCGGACAGAACGTTTAGCAGTGAATAAGTTCTGTGCCTTTTGTGGCAAGCACACATTGCATCAACAAACAAAGTAAAGGAGGCAGTCAACCATGGTGAGATACTTTAAAAATGTTGCAAATGAAATGAAGAATGTAACATGGTTGTCCGAAGCGCAAGCCTCAAAGGAAACTGTGACGGTGATTACCGTGTCAATCATCTTTGCTGTTTTCTTGGGCGGTGTGGACTGGCTCTTACAACAAGGTATTAACTTCGTCATGAAGTAATAGCTCAAAAACAGAAAATATAGTATACTGTAACTAACGCAAGGACTTCTTAAAAGAGGTTCTTTTTTATATGGCAGATTGTAAAATTTAAGTTGAACATTTAAGTGGACAGAAAAACCCATCAAGGTCTTTAATGGTGTT
>NZ_BMWM01000040.1 GCF_014651235.1 Leuconostoc lactis KCTC 3528 = DSM 20202
CCGGTAGAATACCGACAAATGGCCGCTTGATTAGCTAAAATATTTTACTTTAACTTTTTGGGTACACCACATATTGTGAGCGCTTTTTTATGCAATTTATTCAACACCTTGCATCAAACCTTGAATACGCTTTGATAGGAAGACGAGAACAATACCAAGTACAACAGAACCTAATCCGAAGTAAGAGAAGTAAGCGACTTCAGATTTGGCGTTATACAACGTCACCAGTTGTGCGTTCAAAGCAGAACCTACAGCTGATGACAAGAACCACATTGACATCATTTGAGAATTAAAGGCTTTTGGTGCCAACTTAGTTGTGACGGATAGGCCGACAGGTGAAATTAACATTTCACCGACGATAACAAGGGCCCATGAACCAACTAACCATAGTGGTGATACTTTACCACTTGTACCATACAAAGCACCAGGAATGGCCATTAGCAAGAAGCTTAAGCCGGCAAACATCAAACCAACAGCAAACTTTGTTGGTGATGATGGTTGGTTTTTCTTCCAGGCAGTCCATAGCCAAGCGAAGAATGGTGTGTAAAGCATGATGAACAGTGGGTTTAATGATTGGAACCATGAGACAGGGAACCAAGATGAATCAAGACGTTCAGCAGCAAATGTTGCCAACACAACTGAGCCTTGTTCTTCAATCGCCCAGAACAAAACAGCAGCGATGAAAAGTGGGATGTAAGACACAACACGCAAACGTTCAGTTGACGTCACCTTTACTGAAGAAATCATCCAAGCAAAATAGAAAACTGGAATGGCGATCGCAACAATCGTCAAGAGATTGATGTAGGCAGGCAATGAATTCCAACCGACAAGGTTCATCACAACGATGATTGCAATAAAGCCAGCAACAGCTAAGCTTACCTTAACCAGTAATGGCTTAACTTCTTCTGGTGCTAGTGGATCAGTTGGGCGCAAGTAATGCGGATCCAATGTTTTCTTACCACCGAAGTAATAAACCAGCAAACCAATAAACATACCGATTGCTGCCAATGAGAAGGCCACGTGGTAACCTGCAGCTTCTTGTGCAGCACCAACAATAAGTGGTGCAATGAACGCACCCAAGTTAATACCAAACACAAAGATTGAGAAACCAGCGTCACGACGACGATCATGTTCGTCATACAATGTCCCAACCAATGTTGAAACGTTTGGCTTCAAGAAACCAGTTCCGATAATAATTAAGATGATTGACCCAAACAATGCGCTTGCGCCAAAAGGCAAAGCGAGCACGATATGTCCAAGCATGATGAGAACACCACCCCAGAATACAGCTGGACGTGCTCCGATGATACGATCGGCTACGAAACCACCGATCGTACCAGAAAGGTAAACCATTGAAGCGTAAATTGCCATGATTGATGCGGCTGTTGCTCGTGTAATGTGTAGATCACCAGTACTGATGAGGAACCACATATAGTAAAGCAAGATGGCGCGCATACCATAGTATGAGAAACGCTCCCACATTTCAGTCATGAACAGTGTTGACAGTCCTAAAGGTTGACCGAAAAATGTCTTTCCTTTGTCTTCCATAAAATCCTCCGATTGATTTTTGATACGTTGTTATTGAATTAACAACGTTACAAACATATTTATTAAAAATACCCTTCTATTTTACGCTAAAATGGTGTAAAATACAAATTATTTACCCAATTTAGTATCAAAATAATATCATATTAGCCGTGCTTAACCGATAGGTTGACGTGAAGATATCGCAAAATAGGGCGAATTAGTGGTCAGACCGTGGATTTATCTGTACAATAGAGGGTGAACGAATTTAAGTTAAAGGAATGACGTACCCGTTGGGGCGTCCAAAAGTATGGCAAAAGAAAAGTTTGACGCAGGGGAATTTATATCCTCACTATTCCACTATGCACATGATTTCAATTATAATCATATTGTTTTTGAGGCTAATCGGTATAAAGTATCGGTTAATTTGACACGTAGATCGGCAACCTATGGGAATGCTGACATGTTTTATGTGTCAGCAGATACGAAGTTGTTTGCACCCGTGATGTCTGCAATTAACGGTGCCATTGAAGTGGCGGAGCTCACTAGCAAGCAACAAGCCGTGGTGGCGACACCGGCGTTAGAACGCCAAGAACAAGTTTTCCAGTTCCGCTTACGTGAATTTGGTCATGGGAAGTATAGTTTGGATCTTAGTATCTAACAATATTTTAGAAGGGGGGGCGTGCGATATCATGCACGCTAATAAAATATGAAGCAAGGTAAGTCAGCACAAATTAAAAATTTGAAGCATCGGCAACAGCAACAGAAATTTATGAATAAGCATAAGTTGCCGGAATTCAACTATAATGAATTCGCTGGATTTTTAAGAGCGCGTTATTATTTAACGCACCGACAAAAGTATAGCCCTGAAACGTTTGAAGTGGCCTCATTCTTCTTGGATGATGTCATTGCGATGATGGTTAACCATAACTTTACCAGCTTCACGAGCAATGAACGGGCGGTCGTTAAGTTAAATGAAGTCATGCAAGCCGCATTGGTCAATAGTGATGATCGCGATTGGCGTTACTTTGTGATGCTTGTGCCAGTGCTCTATGACATGCAACAATTCTTGGTTAAAGAAGGTAGCGTGAATGAACGCTTTGTGGCACACGCACCGAAGTTTGACATTAACTTCTGGCGCATGATTATGCGCACGGTGATGGCAATTAACTTCTTCAAGTGGCAAGGTAAAGATGTGGCTGAATTGATGAAGACATCTTCCGCAATCGATGATTTGCAATTCAAGTTCTTGCAGGTGGACGATAAGGATGATCACTTTAACCTACCAGTCATTGCTGAGACGTTTAGAGGGTTGTCACCAAAGATGAAGCCCTTAAAGGACGCTGATTCAGTTGTTGCGCTTGAATCTAAGTTGACTGAAGCGCAAATTCAAGCTGAACTCGAATTTGCTGACAAGCGCTTGGCGCAATTCAAGGCGGCTTCTGTAAAAGATGTGGTCAGTGATAACGTGGTTAACATGTTGCGTGGGTTCCATGAAGGATTGGCGACTGAATATCAAGCGACGCATGACTTATGGCAACCAGCGATGTTTAATGCGTTAGCAACGGATAAGTTGTTTAATTATTGGTCACCGGATTGGGATAACCTTGATGGCATTGGTGGTGAGGTGAAATCTTATCTCACTTTCTTGAGTCAAAAGCAAGATATTAGTGGCTTAAGTGAATTTGTGACAGGGACTGCTGGTATTGATCGCTACATTGATGTGGCAGCCTTGAATCATCTTCTTGAGCAAATGCCAGAAGATGTTTTGGCAGAACGTGCCTTATAAAAATAAGTAAAAAGGACAATCACTATTGAAATAGCGATTGTCCTTTTTATAATGTAATATGACGAATCGTACCAGGTAAAATGGTGGTCATTTGATGGGTTTTGGGGGATTGGATTAAAATTTCCCCATGTTGATTCTGATAAACATAACCAGTGAAGTTCGTCACTTCTTCAGATAGTAGTGACACATTGACTTGAATCATGACGACTTGATCTGAATTTAGTGCGACTGCCAAGCGATCAATCAAGTCATCAGCTGGGAGCTGGCACTTTAAAGGCACACGTCTTTTCGGCGTGAGTAGCTTTTTAAGGCGATGCATATGATGTTGTAGTTGCGTAGCAACGGGTTGGTGTACAAGATAATTTTGCATAAACCTGCTCCTTGATCATACGATAGTCTTATCATACGAACAAATGTTCAAAAAAGCAACTATTATATTTTGACTTTACTTTTTCTTGAACATTCGTTCGGGTATAAGATGTTGATAAAATGCGGTATTTTGTGGATAACCACCTTATTTGTCCATGGGAACAAACATTCTATTCGGGCGATTCTTTGACGAACCATTGAATAACAAGGGGAAAGCCTGTATAATGTTATCATTAGTACATAAAGAGGATAAATGATGACGCAGCGTGGTTTACTAATTGTGCTTTCGGGCCCTTCCGGTGTTGGTAAGGGAACGGTGCGCAAGGCTATTTTTGAAGAAGAGGGTATTGATTTTCAATATTCAATTTCAGCAACAACGCGTCAACCACGTGTTGGCGAGGTTGATGGCGAAGACTATTTTTTTGTTTCTCGTGAAGGATTTGAACAAAAAATTGTCAATGGGGATATGCTAGAATATGCCCAATATGTAAATAACTATTACGGGACACCTAAAAGCTTCATTGATGAAACGCTAGCGAGCGGTCGCGATGTCTTTTTGGAAATTGATGTCCAAGGTGCTTTGCAAGTAAAGTCAAAGATGCCTGAAGGTATTTACATTTTCTTAACACCACCAGATCTGACTAATTTACGCGAACGGTTGGTTGGTCGTGGCACTGATTCTCAAGAAGTTATTGAGAAACGTGTTGCTGCCGCCCGTGATGAGTTGAAGCAAATGATCAACTACGACTATGCCGTTGAAAATGATCAAGTGATTCACGCTGTTGACCGAATCAAGGCAATCATTACCGCAGAACGATTGCGTGTTGCGCGCGTTTTTGAAAAGACATTATAAGGAGAATTACCATGTTACTTTATCCATCCGTTGATAAGTTGCTTGAAAAAGTTGACTCACGTTACAAGTTGATTGCACTTGGGGCCAAGCGTGCCCGTGAATTGGATGCTGGCTTGCCTGCAACCCAAGAAAAGTTCAACTCAAATAAGTCAGTTGGTCAAGCACTTGAAGAAATTGAAAACGGTGATGTGATCATCGATCCTGATTTAGAAGATCAAGTTTAATACCGATCACACATCAGATATGAAACGCCCAAGGCACGACTTAGCAGGTGGCCGGTGTTTTTCAATTAAAACCAAGCATAATCGAGAGAGGTTCAATCATGACAGACTATCCACAACAAGATGCAGCGAACTACGCAGGTCCAGTTGCAACGTTTAAGACAAACCAAGGTGACATTAAAGTCAAGTTGTTTGCGGACATTGCGCCAAAGACAGTTGAAAACTTTACAACACACGCTAAGAACGGTTACTACGATAATGGGATTTTCCATCGTGTTATTCGCGACTTTATGATTCAAGGTGGCGACCCTGAAGGTACTGGTATGGGTGGCGAAAGTATTTGGGGCGGTAGCTTTGAAGATGAATTTTCTGACAAGTTGTTGAATGTGCGTGGCGCATTGTCAATGGCAAATGCGGGTCCAAACACAAATGGCTCACAGTTCTTCATTGTACAAGCTGATGAAACACCATGGTTAAACGGCAAGCATACTGTTTTCGGTCAAGTTATCGAAGGTATGGATGTTGTGGATAAGATTGCCGGCGTCGCTGTCGATATGTATGATAAGCCACGTGAAGACGTTAAAATTGAAACGATTGAAATTGCAGACTAAGTGTCTGCTTTTTTTGTTATAATGGTAATGAGGATTTAAATTATGACTTATCATATTGGACAAAAGTTGAAAGGGCGTATTACAGGCATACAACCTTATGGTGCGTTTGTCATGCTAGATGACCATACCCAAGGTTTGATTCATATTTCTGAGTGCCGATCAGGTGTTGTACACGACTTGAATCACGAGTTGCAGATTGGCGAAGAAGTTGTGGTGACTGTTTTAGATATTGAGCAATACACCAATAAAATCAGTCTGTCTTTACGGCAAGACAACTTGATGCCAACCACAACATTACCTAAAAATATCAGCCTACGGAAACACTTTTGGACGAACAATCATCTAAACTATGGGTTTGCACCAATTGCAGCGCATCGCGATGAATGGATCGCTGAAGCTTTGGCACGTATTGATCAGTAAAGGAGAAGTTATGTCACTTATTGCAGCGACTGCGATTGCTTTTGAAAATGATTTACCCTATTTCCTTGTGGAAAAGACAGGAGATAGTTATCAGTTTTTCACAGCTAAAATCCATCGTCACCATCAAGAAACGTCTTTAGGTGTCGTGTTACGTGAATTGAAAAAGTTAGGGTTAGATAATTTTGATCATTGGCGTCTGGGTGAATTGACAAGTGTTCAAGCCGGTGATCAACTCTTGTCACTCTATTCATTTGAAGTCAATGATATGGCAGGTATTACCCAGGCATTGGCCAATCAATTGGAATTTGTACCGGCAAACAAGTTACACGGGTTGCTAGAAACCCTACAAACAACGGCGTTTGTTAGCTTTGAAGAATAATTTGAAAACTTTTTTGAAAAAAGTGTTGACTTTTTGTGAGAAGCGCGTATAATTTTAATAGTCGTCTGATACGCAAACAACAATTTCTGAAAGGAAATATCGAAAGAAGTAGTTGACAAGCGAGACGCAACGTAGTAGAATGATAAAGTTGTCTTAGCGGTGCGAAAGCGCAGCGGGGATGATTACGAAAAAACATTTTAAAAAAGGTGTTGA
>NZ_BMWM01000041.1 GCF_014651235.1 Leuconostoc lactis KCTC 3528 = DSM 20202
CACCATTAAAGACCTTGATGGGTTTTTCTGTCCACTTAAATGTTCAACTTAAATTTTACAATCTGCCTTATTGAAAACTATGGTTCAATTACGACAGGATAATAACTAACATGCCGATTTTAGATTTAAATGATCAAGAAAAAGTACAGGCGTATCAACGTTTTGTTCGAGAAGATCCACGTGGGCAGGTGACCCAAGACCCGCTATGGGGTGAACTCAAAGCGAATTGGGGCCATGTTTATGTTTACCATGAAACGGCAGGGCAAATTGATGCGGTATTAACGGTGTTAACGGTTGAAGCTGTGCCGGGTAAGCTGCTGGGATATGCTGGTCGCGGACCGATTGGCGACATTCATAATGTGGCGTTGATTAAAAGTATGATCCAAGAAGCTTTGGCAGCCTTGCCGGATAATGTGTTCCTCATTCGTTTGGACCCTGAAGTGGCCTATAGCGATGCGTTGAATGCCGAATATCAAGCGGCTGGCTTTGTGACACGTAATCGTGAGATTCACCACATGCATGGCAATATTCAACCACGCAAAAATGTGGTGTTGTATTATGATGGTCGTGGTGAGGGTGCGACACCAATTACGACAGAAGAAGAACTGATGTTACACTTCAAGCGTGATTATCGTAACCAAATCCGTCGCGCGGCCAAAGATGGCGTTACCGTGACTGCTGGTGATTCTGAAGCAGATGTGCGCGCCTTTTTTGAAACTTATGTGATGATGGCTGCGGCACAAGGGATTACCCACCGACCAATTGATTATTTCTTGCGCATGCAACAATTATGGGCTGGTACCGGCTTATTCAAAGTGTTCTTAGCACACTTTGAAGGTCGCGTGATTGCCAGTAGCATTGGCTTTAGCTATGGTGATGAAATCTGGTATATGTATGCTGGTTCTGACCGGCAATATGCGAAGCACTATGGCCCATATGCTGTGCAATGGGAAATGTTAAAATGGGGTCTAGCACTTGGCAAAGTCGAATACGACTTTGGTGGTGTTGGGGACTTTGTGCCCGAAGATGGCCTCTATAAATTTAAGCACGGCTTTGCTTATCATGATCCACAAGCTGAATATATTGGTGAACTGGATTGGGTTGTGGATGAAACAGCCTACGAAACGTATCTTGAACAATTTAAATAATCCGCCGTTGGCGGCTTTTTTAGTTATTCAAGACTATGCTATAATTAAAACATTGTGGGCTAATTCATGGCGTGGTTGACAAGATATGCAGGTAGGGCTTGTGCACGACAAATTTGTTTTAGTAAACGACAGATATTTAAAAGGAGTGTGTTGTGAATGACCATCAAAATGATTGCTTCTGATATGGACGGAACTTTTTTGACAGCAAATGATGCGTATAATCGTCATCGTTTTGAACGTGTCTTGGATCAGCTTCAAGAAAAGGATGTCCGCTTTGTAGCGGCTTCGGGCCGGCAAGTTAAAAACTTGCAACAACTTTTTGCCCCAACGATTGCGAAAGGCTATGAAATCAATTTTGTGGGATCAAATGGGGCGATGGTCGCAACACCAGATGAGCAACTCTATTCTGTCCATTTGTCACCAGCACAATTACATCAAGTCATTGAATGGAATGCCAAAAATCCTGAATCAGCTGAAAATATTATTATTATGACGGGTGATAAGGCAACGTATGTCTCTAACCATGCCACAGGTCCGGTCGCTGATATGGTCTTTCAGTTTTATCCAAATGTGAAGCAAGTGGAAAAATTGATGGAAGTTGATGACCATATTTTAGAAGTGACATTTGTCTGGCCCAATGATGAAGTGCAACAACATGTTGCTGAATTGCGGCAAGTCTTTGGCGATGAACTTCATGCAACGGGGTCAGGATTTGGTTCTGTTGATGTGTTGGGCAAAGGGGTCGACAAAGCAACTGGGTTGCAAGTTTTGCAAGACTACTATGATATTTTAGATCGTGAAGTGATGACCTTTGGTGATAATGGGAACGATTTAGAAATGTTGCAAAAATATGAACATGGTTATGTGATGCCAAATGCCGAATCATTTATGTTGCAGGCCGTGGATAAGCGTGCTTTGAATACGAATGTTAACGATGGGGTGTTAGCCACGATCGAAGATTATTTTGGTTTAGCTAGCACGTCATAAATGATCGCAAACAAAAAAGAAGGTTTATGCCTTCTTTTTTGTTTGCGGTGAAGCAAATCGGTTCACACCAATAGCCACTAGAACCCCCACAAATGTATCTGCAATACGATCAATCACGTAGACAACCGTTGCACCAGCTGGAATATTTAAGGCAATCATCAATAAAGCAGCAAGTGCGCCGATAACCCCACTATTAAAATCAAAACCATCTAAGAAAACAATGGTAATGATCACAAGTAGCGGGAGGATGATAATTGCGACCCAGTCTGCGTGGTCAGTTTGCGTATAAATGAGAAAGTAGACCAAGGCGAGTAAGCCACCAACGGTGTTTGAAATTAAACGGATCTTAGCAAAGCTCAGCGTTTTATCCCAACTTTCACGTAAGGCAAAGACAGCCGCTAAAGCAGCGACAAAAGGGGGACGGTTAAAGCAATAATAAACGGCAATGATTAACATAACCGCCACGGCTGTTTTTAGCGTCCGTAAACCGATCCGGAATCGTCCAAATTGCATAACTGCCTCCACTAATATTCTTATCATTTTATCATAAAGAAATGGTAAAATCTATGTATCACAAAACGAAAGGATCTTGCAACACAGGTTTGTTGCGCGTTGCAAGACAACAACACATGTCAAATCCAGTTTTAGATTTATTGAATAACCATCGTTCAATTCGTGCTTATACGAATAAACCGGTCACCGATGACATTGTGACAACGATTTTATCTGCTGCCAATGCCGGACCAAACCTGAATAATTACCAACCGGTCACCTTTATTGAAATTACTGACCAAGCATTGAAGGCGGAAATTACAGCACAAGTCGGGATGGCTTATATTGAAAGTGCCGCCCGTTATTTTGTGGTTGCCGTCGACTTTAATAAAGACTTGATTGGTTTAACGCCGGAGGTGCGTGCCCTAGCTGAGGAACGGCTAGCGACGTATGCCATGTTAGAAGGTGGCATTGTGTCGGCTGGTGTTGCTTTGGGACGCGCCCAAGTAGCCGCAGAAGCGCTTGGTCTGGGCAGTGTGACCATGGCTGGGGCACTGGGCGCCTTTGAATTATATGAACAACATTTACAATTACCAAAGTTTGTGAAAGCAGTCATGGGCTTTTCAATTGGTTACCCAGCACAAGATCCTGGCATTAAGCCAAAGTTGCCAATGGCTGGGATGTGGATGAAAGATCATTACGATCAAGACCAAATGGTGGGAGCCGTTACGGCATATGATCAAACGATGACGACCTATTATGCCGATCGGGGTGTGGCTAGTTCTTGGGTGCAAAATAATACGAAACTGTTGACACGACTACGTGACTATACGGGTTTGAACAACTATCCAAAGCAAAAAGGCTTTCGCCTATCATAATGCCACACGACAGTAAAAAGACTAAACACGCATCGGTGTTTAGTCTTTTTATGTGGACAAGACAAATAGGAAGATACCGCCAAAAACAGCCAAAATATGATAAAATGAAAGCGCATACAATTTTATTATCATTGTATATAAAATCATCAAAAAGGAGATCAAAACGCTATTATGACAATCCTGATGTTAGCACCAGCTTTACAGGAAAAAATTTGGGGTGGGACAAAACTAGCGACGTTTGGCTACCAGTTACCATCCGACCATGTGGGCGAGGCCTGGGTAATTTCCGCACATGACAACGGGGTCTCAAAGATTACACAAGGTGAGTTTGCCGGGCAAGACTTAGCTCAGTTGTGGACAGAACGACCAGAATTATTTGGTGGGCATGATCCTGAACAGGCATTTCCGCTATTAGCCAAAATTTTAGATGCCCAGGAAAACCTATCGATTCAGGTACACCCGAATGATAAGCAATCATCCGAGAACTTTGGCAAGACGGAAAGTTGGTATATCTTAGATGCCACACCTGACGCCAAGTTATATTACGGGCATCACGCGCCGACTAAAGCGGCGTTAAAAACAATGGTTGACGAACGTGAATGGTCACAGCTACTGCGCACAATTCCGGTACAAAAAGGGGATTTCTTTTATGTGCCGGCTGGGACTTTTCATGCCTTGGGTGCTGGTGTATTAGCTTTAGAAATTCAACAAAGTTCTGATTCAACTTATCGTTTCTATGACTTTGATCGTGTGGATGCGACAACGCAGCAACCACGGCCATTACAAATTGATGCCGCACTCAGTGTGACCAAGGCGCCTCACGTGGATCCGATTTTGAACCAGAGAACGCGGTTGCAAGATCAAACGATTTTAACGCGTTTACTGACATCGCCTAAGTTCACCATTGATAAGTTGTCTGTTCGCGGGGAAAGTCATTTCAACCAGCACCATGATTATGAATTGTTTAATGTGATTGCTGGTGACTTAACTTTGACGGCTGAAGGGACGACCTATCACCTTAAAAAAGGTGATAATTTTATCATGTTAAAGGATACTGGCAACTACACATTATCGGGCCAAGGTGAAGTGATTGTCAGCTTTGTCACGCCAACAAGTTATCGTGAACAAGAACTCTCATATCTCGATAATTAAAGGTAGAACTGTTTTCAGAAAAGACGGTGTAAAAAAATTGAAAAAATGCAATGAAAGCGTTTACTTTTCAGGACAAAAGATGTATACTATTGACTGTAAACAATAACGGCAATAATATATTGTGAAAGCGTTTACATCGCGATTAAATTCCTATATAATCGTATAGTAAACATTTATTGAGAAGGAGATTATCGATGGTTAATCTTATTGTTGCTAGTCATGGTGACTTTGCAAAAGGCATTATCATGTCAGGTTCAATGATTTTCGGTGAACAAGAAAACGTTGAAGTCGTGACATTCCAGCCGACTGAAGGACCAGACGATTTAGATAAGCATTATCAAGATGCCTTGGCAAAGTTTGATAATGACGATGACACATTGTTCTTGGTTGATTTGTGGGGTGGCTCACCGTTTAACCGTGCCAGCCTCATCCAACAACAAAATCCAGAACACGTTGCGATCGTATCTGGGTTGAACTTGCCAATGTTGATTGAAGCTTACGGCGGCCGTCTAGGCATGAATTCAGCACCTGATTTGGCGAAGTACTTGGTACCAGTCTCAAAAGACGGTATTAAGTCAGTGCCAGAAGCAGAAGAAGCAAAGCCAGCAGCGCCAGAAAAGGCGGAAGCTAAAGCTGACGCGACTGATGGTTTGAAGCCAGGTCACATCAACATCAATTTGGCACGTTTGGATACACGTTTGTTGCACGGTCAAGTGGCAACAGCTTGGACGCCATATTCAAAGGCTAACCGTATCATCGTTGTATCTGACGCGGTTGCCCATGATGAATTGCGTAAGAACTTAATCAAGCAAGCAGCGCCAAACGGTGTGAAGGCTAACATCGTGCCAATCAGCAAGATGGAAGAAGTAGCCAAGGACGATCGTTTCGGTGGCGTTGATGCACTTTTGTTGTTGGCAGATTGCAAGAAATAACTTGAACGAATTTAGTGACGTAGATTAAGTAAGAAGATCTCGATTG
>NZ_BMWM01000042.1 GCF_014651235.1 Leuconostoc lactis KCTC 3528 = DSM 20202
TAACACCATTAAAGACCTTGATGGGTTTTTCTGTCCACTTAAATGTTCAACTTAAATTTTACAATCTGCCTATCAAAAAAATCGTGGTGGGCTTGTGAGTCGATACTTTACAACGTATGGGCGGTATTCACTGATTATCTATTTGGTGCACGCACCGATGGCTTCGATTGGGCGAGTACTCCTACTAAAACTAGGTGTTAACTACTATGCGTTGTTGCTAGTGTTGTTGGTTGCTTTTGCCTGGGGAACCAGTCTCATGGTGATTTATGGGACGAGAAAATGGCCGCTACTAAATGCAGTGTTTAATCCGGTAGCCTATATACGTCAAATAGCGTCACCTAAGCAGGGACTTGACGAACAGCTGAAATTCTAGTAAGATAATGCTTATCTTAGAGGATTAAGCAAATACATGCCCAGAGAGCTGATGGTGCTGTGAATCAGTCATGTTAATGCCCAAGGTTGCTAAGTGTTAACAAGTTGAATAATAAGAGTGGCTGATTATTGTGTTAAAAACAGACAATCAGCAATACAGGTGGTACCACGGTGAAAATCGTCCTAATATTATTTTTAGGGCGATTTTTTTTGTATCATAAACAAAAGGAGAATACTATGCGCGACATTGATATGTCAACAAAATATGACCCAACGGCTGTTGAAGCAGGCCGTTACGACCATTGGCAAGAAAAAAAGTTATTTGCACCAGAATCTAACCAAGCCATTCAGGGGCAAGAACCAGAACCTTATGCCATTGTAATCCCACCACCAAATGTCACGGGGAAGTTGCATTTGGGTCATGCTTGGGATACAACGCTGCAAGACATGATTATTCGTCAAAAGAAAATGCAAGGGTTGGATGTATTGTGGTTGCCTGGTATGGATCATGCCGGTATTGCTACGCAAGCCAAAGTGGAACAACGTTTGCGTGGTGAAGGGGTCTCACGCTATGACTTGGGCCGTGAAAAGTTTGTTGAACAAGTCTGGGACTGGAAGAATGAATACGCAGCCACGATTAAGCAACAATGGGGTAAGATGGGGCTGTCACTCGACTTTGACCGCGAACGTTTTACGTTAGATGAGGGCTTGAACAAGGCTGTCAACAAAGTCTTTATTGACCTCTATAATAAAGGCTTAATCTATCGTGGTGAATATATCATTAACTGGGATCCACAAGCCCGAACAGCCTTATCTGATATCGAAGTGATTTATCAAGATGATGAAGGCGCATTCTATCACGTGAAGTACCCATTCACTGATGGGACAACATTTGATGGCAAAGATTACATCGAAATTGCCACAACACGACCAGAAACGATGTTTGGTGATGTGGCTGTGGCCGTTCACCCAAGTGATGAGCGTTATAAGGACCTAATTGGCAAGACAGTCACGGTGCCACTTGTCGGCCGTGAAATTCCAATTATTGCCGATGAATACGTTGAAAAAGACTTTGGGACTGGGATGGTTAAAATCACGCCCGCGCACGATCCAAATGATTTCCAAGTGGGTAACCGCCATGATCTGGAACGGATCAACACGATGACTGATGATGGCCATTTGAACGAATTGGCTGGCCCATACAATGGGATGGAACGCTTTGAAGCACGTAAAGCGATTGTGGCAGATCTGGAAGCTGGTGACTACATGTTAAATGTTGAACCAATTGTGCACTCCGTTGGTCATTCTGAACGGACTGGTGTGCCGGTTGAATCACGCTTATCAACGCAATGGTTTGTGAAAATGGCGCCATTGGCTGAACAAGCGTTGGCAATGCAACAAAATCCGGATGAAAAAGTTGAATTTGTCCCAGCACGTTTTGAAGATACCTTTACGCGTTGGATGGGAAACATTCGCGATTGGGTCATCTCACGTCAACTTTGGTGGGGACACCAAATTCCGGCTTGGTACAAGCATAAGGGCACTGACCAAGAAGAAATCTACGTGGGTACGGAAGCGCCTGAAGGCGAAGGTTGGGAACGTGACCCAGATGTCTTAGACACTTGGTTTAGTTCAGCCTTGTGGCCATTTTCAACGATGGGTTGGCCAGAAGATACGACTGGTGATTATGCCCGTTATTATCCAACCAACACGTTGGTAACGGGTTATGACATCATTTTCTTCTGGGTAGCCCGGATGATGTTCCAAGGAAAAGAATTTACTGGTCAACGGCCATTTAAAAATGTCTTGATTCACGGCTTAATTCGTGATGGTGAGGGCCGTAAAATGTCAAAATCATTGGGCAACGGTGTTGACCCAATGGACGTGATTGAAAAATATGGTGCCGATGCGTTGCGTTGGTTCTTGGCAACGGGCTCAACGCCAGGGCAAGATGTGCGTTTCACGTATGACAAGATGGACGCTGCCTGGAACTTTATCAATAAGATTTGGAATGCTTCCCGTTATGTCATCATGAATTTGTCAGAAGATACCCCATCAACATTACCTGATTTGGACAAGTTAACGCTGGCTGATCAATGGATTTTGTCACGTTTGAACACGACTGTTGAAAATGTGACCCGTAACTTTGACAAGTTCGAATTTGGCGAAGCCGGTCGTGAACTGTATAACTTTATCTGGTCAGACTTTGCCGATTGGTATATTGAAATGACAAAGGAAACGTTGAACGGTGACGGGGATAAGGCGCCAGTACAACAAACATTGGCCTATGTCCTTGACCAAACATTACGTCTTTTGCAACCGATTATGCCATTTGTCACGGAAGCCATTTGGCAAGAAATGCCAGCCCAAGCGGGTCAAAACGCGGACTTCTCTGTGACCCGTTACCCAGTTGTCCACGAAGAATTAACGAATGTGGCGGCTGAAAAAGCCTTTAAGTCATTGCAAGACTTGATTGTGGCAGTACGTAATATTCGTTCAGAAGCCAATGCACCAATGTCAACAGAAATTGACTTGTTGATTAAGACAGCAGATGCTGGTTTGGTGCAGATTTTCCAAGATAACGCGGACTATATCAATCGTTTTGCGCATCCAAAGTCATTAACGATTGGTGCCGACATTGTCGCACCAGACTTGGCGATGTCACAAGTTATTTCAGGGGCCGAAATTTATGTGCCATTAGCTGAATTGATTGACATTGATGAAGAAATTGCGCGTTTGTCAGGTGAAGTGAAGAAGTTCACTGGTGAAGTAAAGCGTGCTGAAGGCAAGTTAGGCAATGAGAAATTTGTCAACTCAGCGCCGGAAGCCGTTGTTGCCGCTGAACGAGAAAAGCTAGCCGATTGGCAAGCAAAGCTAGCTGCGACACAAGAACGTTTACAAGCCTTACAGGCAACTAAGTAAACCATTAAAGAGTCAGTTCAGATTTCTGAACTGATTTTTTGGTTGGTGACTTGATAGAGACAGGATAAAACCTATGACAATGACCGTTATTTCTGATCCTGATCATCCACAGTACGATCAACTCACGCAAGTGGATGATCTCGATGCGGCCACACTTTGGGCACTACAAGCACGTGCCCGTCAACAACAAAAGGGACTCATAGCGTCTGTTGCCAATCCAATCAGTCGGGGATTTTTGGCTGATAATGGGTTTGAAAGTGTGGGTCAAACCTATGTTGCGACATTAAATATTCGAGATTTTTCTGGCGAACCGGTAGTACCGCTGGCTGATTTAGACAGTGATTTACAAACAGAACTCGTCCTATTATTGCGTGATCATTATGAACGCACGCATCGCTTCAATCCACCAGTAGCAAACGTTGACTATGACAAATGGCTCTTTGGTCATCAAGATTTTGATCCTGAGTATAGTATTGTGAGATTGGCAAAACAACATGTGGTTGCCGCAATATTAGTCTTTAAAGCTGGTGAAGATTATGAACTCCAATGGACATTTGGGGATGGTGTCACGACGTTACACGAGTTGTGGCGAGATTTATTAGGTATTTTACCCGTTGGCAGTCGGTTACAGGCTGCGTTCGAATCAACGGATGTTTTAGCGATGAGTGTTTATGAGATGTTTAACTGGCATAATACGCAACCAGTTCAGACAACGATGATATGGCATGATACGGCAAACAACTTGCGTATTATATAAAATCCGCTACAATAATATAAGTATAAAAAGAGGGTGTAACGTGGTAACGTTTGTCAATGTGACGACCAATAGGTCTGAATTTGATAAATGATATGTCCCGTTACAGCTGTTTAGAGGGGAAATAACGATGCCCGGAAGTAAAATATTAGCAAGTGCGCATTATGTCCCAAATGATATTGTGACGAATGATGATCTTGCTGAAATTATGGATACAAGTGATGATTGGATTCAATCACACACAGGGATTAAAACACGACATATTTCATTACAAGGTGAAAATACCAGTGATTTGGCCACAAAAGCGGCAGAACGCGCATTGGCTAAAACGTCACTGACGGCAGCAGACATTGATTTAATTATTGTCACGACTTTTACACCGGATGGTTTAGCGCCATCGACTGCTGCTTTAGTACAGCGTAATTTAAAAGCGGAGAATGCCTGGGCGTATGACATTATGACCGCTTGTGCTGGTTTTGTTTTCGGACTCAGTACTGCAGATAAGTTTATGCGTTCGGGGATGTATCGCAATGCCTTGGTGATTTCAGCTGAAGTCAATTCTAAAATGATGGATTTTACTGACCGAACAAGCACGGTCTTTTTTGGTGATGGTGCAGGCGCTGTGGTGTTGACAGCTGTTGCGGATGATGGTGTGGTTGCCGGTGAAGAGATGCACACAATCGGGGATGCCGATGTGGTCCATTCGGGTCGCATCGCCCCTTTGAAGACATTGTCAGCTGACAATTATCCAAAAATTGACGCTTTTTCACAAATGGGGCGCGCGGTTTATGATGAAGTCACAACCCGCATTCCACAACATATTCGTCATTTTTTGGCCGGCCACGACTTAACGCCAGCGGATGTGGATTATTTTATTCCGCACCAAGCGAATTTGCGTTTGATTGAATACATTGCCAATGCCCTTGATGAACCAATGGCGAAATTTGCGACAAACGTGGTGCATAACGGGAACACATCGTCAGCAGGGATTGCCATTGGGTTAGATGAACTCAATCAAGCAGTTGATCTTACCGGTAAGCGCGTGTTATTAACTGGATTTGGCGCTGGGTTCACCTATGGTAGCTTACTTTTGGGATTTTAAAGAAAAGGTTAAGACGCCTAATAAATTAAAAGATTAAAAAAACACCGTAATCGGATCAAAAATGAACCGAATTATGGTGTTTTTTTGTCCAAAAAGGCACGCAAAATTTGAATTTTAGGAGCGATAAATGTTGGTATCATAGGGTTTTTCAGCGTTTGTAATGATTCTGTAACAAAGTTACATGATTGATAAATTTGATCAATATTGGCGTTATACTCGACAGTTATACTAGTAAATGTTCTTAAGATTTGTATAAAGACAAATCTAAAAGGCAGATTGCAAGAAATAACTTGAACGAATTTAGTGACGTAGATTAAGTAAGAAGATCTCGATTGGT
>NZ_BMWM01000043.1 GCF_014651235.1 Leuconostoc lactis KCTC 3528 = DSM 20202
GCCTGAAGTTTAATTTGTTTTGAAATTTTAGTCATAAATAAAACCCCGAAAGTTGCTTTAACTTTCGGGGTGCGCCACAATTGTGAGTGCTTTTTTATGGTTAGATAGCTTAAGCCTTATCTGCAAGATAAGCCGTTAATGCTTGACTTAACGATGCACGTTGGTTATCAACCAGCGCTATTTGATTGGCAATGACAAGCTGCCCCATTTTGATTTCGCGAGTCAAATTAGGTTGCTGTAATTTCGGCATGAAGAAGGCGTTAAACTCAGTGAGCCGTTGTGCTGTTTGGAAATAGTTTGCTGGGACTTTGACCAGATTGGTATAGTTCATACTACCATTCAATTTATGGTCCAGCCATGACCAATGTTGGCGCACCCAATCCCATACCTGTTGTTGTGCCAACGGATTATGCAAGAGGCCACCATACCAAATGGCAAAATCTTGCGGCTTAATAATGGCTGGTTGATTCAAGCTCGCAATCAGCGTTTTCAGTGCTGTAGCGTCTGTGCTGGCTGGCAAAACCGCCATTAAATCATTTTTAAACCCCGTATCCGTTGTTTGTTGATAAGCTGTAAATAGCTGTTCAAACAACGTACCCGTTGGCTGGGTCGTTAATTGATATGTCAACACCTCACGCCGCATATAAGCTGGCATTTGCGTGAGGTTATCGCGATATTGGGTGAATTGTTGCGTTGCCATCGCCATGGCTTCCGGCAGTTGAGCATACAAGGCGGCATCCAATATTAACGGCCGCACTCTGACATCATCATTTGATTCTGTTGGTTTCTCATGCCAACCCAACCGTTGTAAATGTGGTTGCACCAGCTGTCCGACAAACTGCTTAAGCTGCGCTGTGCTTGCAGGATCATCGGCTACCAGACGCTTTAAGTCCGCAATGATTTGATGTACAGCTTGTTGCACTAAAATAGTATCATTTTGTGCCAATTTTCCAAGCATTGGCACCAGTTGCGCATACGATATCACTTGCGCTTTAGCGAGTAATCTGAGATCCGTCAACAGTTGTAATTGTGTCACCGCATCTAACTGGTCACTATGCGCCATTAAATCAGCCAATAATTGGTCGTCATAGTGTATCACGGCATGCACTTGATTGTGCAAATTAAATTGCAACGGACCCCCAGCTTGCGCACGCAATGTGGCATAGTCGCCCACAACCATCTCAGGCGTCGTCAACATCAGGGTGTCCTCTGAAAAATTATTGGTCAAGGGCACCTGCCATAATTGCCCTGTTGTGGCATGCTGACCAATGAAAAACTGGCTTTGCTTGACCACAAGTTGCCCATCGGCATTGATAGACGCTGTAATCATGGGATAGCCCGGTTGTGACAAATAAGTCGCCATCACACCCGACACATCTTTCCCAGACGCTTGCGACAAAGCACGCCACAAATCGTCACCAGTCGCATTGCCATATTGGTATTGATCAAAGTACTGCTTCAGACCCGCTCGGAATGCTGTTTCACCAATCATGGCTCGTGTCATCACTAACATTCGCGCCCCTTTAGCATACACAATCGCACTATCAAATAAAGTGTTCACTTCATCCGGATGATTAATGGCCACATGTACCGGTTGTACACCGTCAATTGCATCACGATTTAAAGCTAATGAGACGTCATTCATTTGGAACGATTCCCAAATGTGCCATTCTGGCATTAAAGCATCAACAGCAACGTATTCCATCATGTTGGCAAAACTTTCATTTAACCACAAATCATCCCACCATGTCATTGTGACTAAATCACCAAACCATTGATGCGCCAATTCGTGCGCAATGATGGTGGCAACCCGATGTTTCTGCGCCAAAGACGCATTGTCGGGATCTAAAAGCAGCGCTGATTCACGATATGTGACCAAGCCCCAGTTTTCCATGGCACCAAATGACAAATCTGGCACGGCAAGTTGCTTGGATTCTGGCAATGGATACGTGGTATCAAAATAATCTTCATAAAATTCAATACTACGCTTAGCAATATCCAGCGCAAAACGGAGCGCCGACGGTGTATAAGCATCAGAAGCAAAAACTTGAATTTTTACTCCAGACGCCGTAGTCGTTGTTTGACTAATTAACGCCCCGAAAGCAAAAGCTACCAGATAGGTCGACATCCGTTTGGTCGTGGCAAAATAGTGTACGCCGTCGGCAACATGCGTTTCTGGCATATTAGCCAAAATAGTTTCGTGTGGTTGCTCGTCATACTTAATCGCCAAATCAAAAGTCGCTTTGGCCGCTGGTTCATCAATCCCTGGAAAAGCCTCACGCGCACCACTGGATTCAAACTGCGTCAACACAATTTGTTTTTTGACACCATTGACCTCATAATCTGCCGGATAGATGCCCATCAACGTCGCGGTTAAGACTGTCTCATAAGTGACAACAATTTGAATATCACCCAAAGGGACGTTAGGAATGATTAACGCCTCCTGCTCATCTTGGGTGTTAAAAGCCATCGCTTGATCATTGACGGTAACCGTTTTGATTTTAAGATCACGCTGATGTAACAAAATTTGATTCGTCAACGCCTGACCAAAAATGGTGGTTTGACCGCTAATACGCTGTTTTTGTCGATCAATATCCAGATAAACATCATAATGTTCCGGTATGAATGTTGTCAGAAAATGTTGCAATGGTTTCGTCATCAGATCTCCTTTTGGGTCACTAGTCTTGCTTGGTCGTCGTGGTTAAGCAATGGCGTGCGCATCAGCTCACCCGCATTTCAGTATTAAAATTGATGCAAATAGTTTTTCAACGCCACATCGTCCAAGTAATTATCTAAGCCAATCAACAACTTGAGACGTGCTTTTTGACCGTTAATACTGGTGGCAAAGATGGCCCCAGCTTTTTCAAGTTGGACACCGCCACCCAAATAGTCATAGACTGGTTCAGCCACTCCATTGAAACTCCGTGACACAATCACGACTGGAATATGGCGTGATAAGAGATAAAGCACCCCATTAGCCGCTTCTTTTGATAGATTCCCAGCACCCAAAGCTTCAATAATAATGCCATCAATATTGGCAGCCGCTAACAATTCTAAGAGTTGACCGTCCATACCGGCATACGCTTTGAGCACCGGAATATTTTGCTTGACACTGTTGATTGGCAACACGTGACGCTTTGGCAAATCATAAAAGTAAATAATTTGATGTTTCGTCAATAGCCCCATCGTGCCACTAATTGGTGAGCCAAATGTGGCCACATTGGTCGTATGCGTTTTAGTCACAAAACGCGCGGCATGAATTTCATCGTTCATCACAACCAATACGCCACGGTGCCGTGAATCGTCATGTGCCGCAACCCGCAGTGCAGAATGGTAGTTATATAACCCATCTGACCCAAGTTCATTAGACGAGCGCATTGCCCCAGTCATCACAATTGGGAAATCAACCGCCAACGTACTATCCAAAAAGAATGAGGTTTCTTCTAAGGTATCTGTGCCATGGGTAATCACAACCCCATCAAAGGCTTGCTTGGCCGCTAAAATACGTTGTTGCAGTTGCAACATATGCACAGGCCCAATATGCTCACTAGGCAAATGGCAGATTGTAAAATTTAAGTTGAACATTTAAGTGGACAGAAAAACCCATCAAGGTCTTTAATGGTGTT
>NZ_BMWM01000044.1 GCF_014651235.1 Leuconostoc lactis KCTC 3528 = DSM 20202
CTTAGCTCAGCTGGGAGAGCACCTGCCTTACAAGCAGGGGGTCACAGGTTCGATCCCTGTAGCGTCCATTGGTCGCATGGTCTAGCTGGTTAGGACGCCTGCCTGTCACGCAGGAGATCGCGGGTTCGAGCCCCGCTGTGACCGCTAATTACTGACAAACATGAACAAGCCAGTGTTATGTAAGGTGCGATTCCTTACCATGTTATATCAGCGTTTAGCTGAGATTTATAAATGTAGGGATATAGTTAAACGGTAGAATAGCGGTCTCCAAAACCGTTGATGGGGGTTCGATTCCCTCTATCCCTGCCATGGCGGTAGTGGTGAAGTGGTTAACACACTGGTTTGTGGATCCAGCATGCGAGGGTTCGATCCCCTTCTACCGCCCTAATAAGCCAGTAGGGTTTATATTATGCCGTTGTGGCGGAATTGGCAGACGCGCTGGACTCAAAATCCAGTGGTGGCAACACCGTGTGGGTTCGACTCCCACCGACGGCATCGCAAAAGCAGTATTATGATGATACTGCTTTTTATTTTTGTATTGATTATTAACACTGTTAAGATCTGCTTGCTACTTGGTGAATGGTGGACATTTTGTTACAATAGGAATATGATAATTGGTATTGGAAATGATACAGAATCCATTAGTCGCGTTGGGCAAATTGTAACCCGTCAAGAAAATTTTATGACGACAATTTTGACTGATGCAGAACGTCGCCAGGCAAGTGAACGTCATGGTAAACACTATCATGAATTCGTTGCCGGGCGTTTTTCTGCGAAGGAAGCTTTTTCAAAAGCTACTGGCTACGGTATTGGCGCTAAAGTCCATTGGCACGATATTGAGATTTTAAACGAGGAAAATGGGCGACCGGTTATGCTGGTTAAAAATTTCCCATATACGATACACGTGGCGATTACGCATAGTGGTGATTTCGTCAATACAGTCGTTGTGATTGAACGGCTAACAATCTGGGAAAGAGTGAGCTTAAAGCTATTTCCGAAACGTGGAGTTTTGTCATGACAAATAGTAATGAGTTGCTAATGATGCGGCCATCGTGGCTGACAGTCGACTTAGCAGCGATACAATATAATGCCAAACAGATTATGGCGCATGCTGGCGCCACGCGTCTAATTGCTGTAGTCAAAGCTGATGCCTATGGTCACGGCGCAGTAGCAGTGACGACTGCGTTGTATGAAATTGGGGTACGTGACTTTGCCGTAGCCACGATTGCTGAAGGCGTGGCATTACGTCAGCAAGTACCATACGATGATTTTAATATTGTCCTACTAGGCGTTCAAGACGTGCAATATGTGTCAGTGATGGTGTCACAGCGGTTAACACCGGCTGTTGGGACTTTGGCATGGTTAGATGAGGCTGAACAGTTGCTTAGCTCAGACGATCAGCTCATGATCCAATTAGCAGTTGATACAGGAATGGGACGCATGGGAGCCCACTCTGAGGCAGCGTTGCAGGAAATGTACGATAAGGTATTAAACACCCCAAGTTTGCAACTGAGTGGCGTCTTTACCCACTTTGCAACAGCGGATGATACCAATCAAACCTATTATGATCAACAGGTGGCGAATTTTAACGCTTGGGTAACTGCTGTTGGGATTCCAAAACAATATTGGCATTTAGCAAATTCAGGGTCTGCCTTGTGGCATCATGATCAAATTGAGACTGGCACAATTCGGGTCGGTTCGGTGTTGTACGGCTACAATCCAGGTGCACCAGAATTACCTATGCCAGTAGCACTTAAAAATGTATTGTCTTTAAAGTCACGAATTGGGGCGGTTCACCAATTACAAGCAGGTGAATCAGTCAGTTATGGCGCGACTTATACAGCGACAGAACCGCAATGGGTTGCTACTTTACCCATTGGGTACGCTGACGGTTATCTTCGACGAATGGGTGGGATGACTGTATTAGTTAATGGTCATGCAGAAAAAGTGATTGGGCGCGTGACGATGGATCAAATTGTAATTACCTTAGATCGTGACTATCCGGTGGGGACAGTGGTGACCTTAATTGGTCAAGATGGTGATGCTGAAATCACGGTCGAAGACTTTGCCCAGTATGCACAGACAATTCCGCATGAGATTTTAACAACTTTTGGACCGAGATTACCAAGAATTTATCAATGAAAAGCGCTATGAGCGCGTACATAGTAAGTGAGAATAATAATGAAAGAAGCTTATCAAACAGTGATACGTGGTGATGTATTCTATGCTGATCTGAAGCAAGGTATTGGTTCTGAACAGTCCGGTGTACGGCCAGTACTTATCGTGCAAAATGACGTGGGGAATGCTAATTCGCCAACAACGATTGTTGTCGCTATCACGTCACAAATTTCTAAACCAAAATTACCCACGCATGTCTTGCTACCGGCACATTTAGGTGGTATTAAACGTGATTCCGTGATTTTAGCTGAACAGTTGCGAACAATTGATAAGCGACGATTACGTGATAAAATTGCGCACCTTAACGCTAATTCGCACGAAATGCAACAAGTTGCCCAAGCCTTACGGATTAGTATCGGGATTAAGTAATGGTGGTCACTCGCTGGTAAACAAAGGAGTTGCTGTGGCAGCGAAAAGAATTGCATGGTTAGATTTTGCCAAAGGCGTCACCATCTTTTTGGTGGTCATTGTTCATGTTGTTGAAGGTGTGTATAAAACAGGACAATTTCCAGCACAACAAAACATTTCGACCAATATCATGGGGGTCTTATTTACAGTTGTGATGCCAGTTTTTTTGCGTTATCTGGCTATGTTTATACACCACCGCAAAATGGCCGACAG
This sequence comes from Leuconostoc lactis KCTC 3528 = DSM 20202, assembly GCF_014651235.1. Taxonomy (GTDB): domain Bacteria; phylum Bacillota; class Bacilli; order Lactobacillales; family Lactobacillaceae; genus Leuconostoc; species Leuconostoc lactis. Next base: position 2,800 of record NZ_BMWM01000044.1, read on the forward strand.
TATATTATCGGCATCGGGAAAAAACTCGTGAATCTCGGAGTGCCGTATGTCATTTTTTCAGTGCTTTATGTCTGTTTGCAGCAGGGTTCACAGGCTGTACATCATCTGAACTCATGGCAAGATTTAGCACATATTTATGCGCTACCTATCGGCTATCTCTGGTATTTGTATGTGTTGTTTTTTGTGTATGGGGTTGTCGGCTTACTGACATTATTGCGTTTATCGCGCCTTATCCAAGGCATCATTTATAGTTTATTTTTGTGGCTCGCCGTCACGCATTCGACAACTTTGCCTTATGCTTTAACGGGCGTTTTGATGTGGACGAGCAGTTTTTATATCGGCTATGTCTTCAAGCAACGCCCGACCTGGTTGACACATTGGTTAACCGTCAGTTTGAGTGGTCTCTTGTTTGTTGGTGGGTTAGCTTGGCAAATGCACCAAGGGCATGATTGGTTTACGACCGATATGATGACGACAACTGATGTCTGGGCTAAATTGGCTAGTGTGCCACTATTTCTTTTTTTGTATCGGCAGATTGCAAGAAATAACTTGAACGAATTTAGTGACGTAGATTAAGTAAGAAGATCTCGATTGGTGTA
>NZ_BMWM01000045.1 GCF_014651235.1 Leuconostoc lactis KCTC 3528 = DSM 20202
GAATTTAAGATTTCGGCGACTGGTGAAAAGGTCTATTTAGAACCGATTCTTGATATGTATAACAATGAGATCCTTACCTATGCCATTAGCACGCGTCCAGATCTCGCCTTTACTTTACAACCACTTAATCAGCTCGTAGCGCAACTGCCAAAACTTTCGTATCGTACAACAATTCACACGGATCAAGGCTGGCAATATCGCCACAGAACATAGCGTAAAACACTAAAGAAAAACCGCATTATCCAAAGCATGTCGCGTCGTGCGACTGCTTTAGACAATGCGGTTATGGAAAGTTTCTTTAATAAGCTTAAAGTTGAAATTGGGCCACTAAACAAGTATTCATCAGCTACAGCGTTGATAGATGCCGTCAATAATTGGATACTATATTACAACAACACACGCATCCAAACAAAATTAAACGGCCACTCACCGGTAGAATACCGACAAATGGCCACTTGATTAGCTAAAATATTTTACTTTAACTTTTTGGGTACACCACAATTTCGCGTTAAATTGTGTGCCTTTTTTATGGCCATGATATTAATTTTGATGGGCAATCGTGACTAATTGTGACAGCAAGGCCAAATCCTTCACACCGTCGACTACAACAGCTGTAGCAATAGCGACCCATTCTGGTTGCACCTGCGTCATCGCAGTTTGTAGATTGTCAACTGTCCAGTCACCCGCCAACATGATTGGCTTTTTCCGAAGCGGCTTGGGTGGTACTGATTGCCAATCAAAAGATGTCTCAATCTCAGTAGCAGTATCTATCACAATAATATCAGCCACTGTCTCTAGCATGACTTCTACTGGTTGTCTAACTTGAATGACGGGAACACTGCGATCGTGTAACAAAGTCACCGCATCTTCAGTTGTTTGACTCGGCAACTGCACCCCTTGAATCACCCCATTATCAAAAAAAGTGAGGATATCCATCACATTTTGCGCTTCAAACACACCATATAGTGGTATGTTTTTATCCAACTGCTCACGAATCTGCATCGCTGTCATAATCCCGACACTATGTCGGTGTCCTGGCGCGAGCATCACGCTCGCCATATCAGGTTGGAGCGTATTGACGAGATCAGCATCCGCCACGTTTAGTAGCCCACTCAAGTTAATTTTAGTCATAATTTGGTGTTAATCCTCTTAATCTGCTTACTAATGTTCATTTTATCATTTTTACACAAATAAAAACGTTCTAAAAATAGTTGTGTGAACAATATTTTCAGAACGTCTAGTGTCGTGATGATGATTAATCACAGCATCTAAAATATTATCAAAACGGATATTAACTGGTTTAAAAGAATTGCATACTATAGGTACCCTTAAAGGTATCGCCGGCAGCCAAAACATTCACGCCAAACTTTTCTTTGAAGTTACCCGTTGAATCCACCGTATCCGCAATGCCCCACCAAGGTTCAAGGGCAATAAATGGTGCTTCTTTACCGGCTGGTGTCCAGATGCCAATAAATTGTGCATTATCTAATGTCATCCGTAGACCGTGTTGGTTCGCCAAACGTGCCAGCAAGAATGACGTTTTTTGACGATCCAACTTCAAAATAATAGCGTCATCATGATAATCTTCTTGTCGCAACCGTAATGGAATATTGGCATTAAACGGTGTTGCGGCATTAGGATTTGAATACGGCCCAGTCAAGCGTACGCGATCATAGATTTTTTCTGGTTCAATTGATACGTAATAATCGGAAAACTTACCGCCATCCAATGGTAGATTAAAGGCCGGATGCCCACCAACACTAAAGAAGAGCGATTCTTCCTTATCCGTATTCGTCACAATATAAGCAACTTTCAATTCGTTGTCATCGGTTAACTCATAACTAATATCAAATTGAAACTTAAATGGGTAAATACGCAAAGTTGAATCTGTGTCATGAATCCGGAAAACCGCACGGGTCTCACTTTGTTCAACTACCTCAAACAAGGTATTGCGCGCAAAACCGTGTTGATTCATAAAATAAGTTTCACCAGCGACTTTGAATTGATCACCGCGTAAACGGCCAACAATTGGAAAAAGATTAGACGCATGGCGTCCCCAATATTTAGGGTCTCCAACCCAAATATATTCCAATATAGCCTGCTTATGCCAAACGCTTGTCAATTCAGCGCCGTATTCGTTAATCTGAACTTTTAAGTCATTATTTTCTAGTGTAATCATAATATCTATATTCTACCAAATTTTTTTACAAAATGTTGTGCGGTCTGCGTTGATCAGTCTTTTTTTGCACGTGGAAAGAAAGACTGATAATTTTTTTGCAGGCTTTCACGCGTCACATGTGTATACATCTGTGTGGTTGACAAGTTCACATGTCCCAATAATTCCTGAACTGTGCGCATATCAGCCCCGTGGTTCAACAAATGGGTGGCAAAAGTGTGACGCAACATATGCGGATGAATGGTGCCAGTTAACGCTGATTTTTTCATCAATTCATTTAAAATATAAGTAATCCCAGCCGCCGTAATCGGTTCGCCGCGATGATTCACGAAAACACGATCATGCGGGGGTTGCTTCGCCACTAACTGCGGTCGTAGCTCATGTAAATACTGGATCATGGCTTGGGCTGCAAAATGACCAAATGGCACGTAGCGATCCTTGTTCCCTTTACCGTGAATTAACACTAATCGTTGGGCAAAATCGAGTTGGGCAATGGTTAAATTGGCAATTTCCGCCACACGCGCACCGGTTGCATACAAAAATTCAAGTAACGCCGCGTTGCGTTGCCGAAGTGGCTCATCTTCTGCATAAGCCACTTCAAACAATGTCGTCAATTCCGATTCGTAAAAAAATTCTGGTAAATGGCTTTGGTGTTTACGCAACGCCACATTTTCAAACGGATTATCACTGACAAATTGATTGGCCAACATAAATTGAAAAAACATCCGCAAACTACTAATTTTACGGGCAATCGTTGTACGTGCCAACTGGCGCTCATACAACTCATTTAAATACACCCGAACGTCTAAAGTCTGTACCGCACGGTAAGTCGTAAAACCACCATTTTCTGCTAAAAACGTGGTGAAGGCTTCGATATCAGTTAGATAAGCTTTGACGGTTAAATCAGAATATTGCCGTTCAGCTTGCAGGTAATCTTGATACAATTGTGCTTCTTTGGTTATCATATTCTTATTATAACCGGCAGATTGCAAGAAATAACTTGAACGAATTTAGTGACGTAGATTAAGTAAGAAGATCTCGATTGGTGTAT
>NZ_BMWM01000047.1 GCF_014651235.1 Leuconostoc lactis KCTC 3528 = DSM 20202
TAACACCATTAAAGACCTTGATGGGTTTTTCTGTCCACTTAAATGTTCAACTTAAATTTTACAATCTGCCTTTTGTTATAATGTAATTAAGCATGATAAACGGTTGTGTCGAGCTGATTTTAAATGAAGGGAAGCGACAACAAGCACAACACAGTTGTTGGATAAACAAGCAAACAGATGTCAGAAATTAAAATTGTTTCAATTGATATTGATGGAACACTCATCAATGATCGTCACGAAATTACACCAGAAGTGAAACGAGCTGTACAAGCAGCTATGGCACAGGGTGTGAAGATTGTTATTACGACTGGCCGACCATTACCTGGTGTCCAAAAGATCCTGTCAGAGTTAAACATTACTGGATCAGATCAATATGTGATTACCTATAATGGTGGCCTCGTACAAACGGCCGATGGGCAAAAGACGTTGTTCCGGCAAGCATTAGCGGTATCAGAATTTCAAAAAATTAATGCTTTTATGACGGCACAGCAGATTTATGTGCAGGTTGAATCACATGATGCGGCGTATACAACGAATCATTGTATCCATCCGTGGGCAAGCTTTGAAAACAGCTTGGTTAATCTCCCATTATTTGTGTTGGATTCAGAAGCTGAGTTAGAAAAGATTGCCTTTATTAAGGCGATTGCGAACGCGGAAAGTGATGAACTGGACGCTGTGCAAGCCGCGGTACCAAAGACAATTAGTGAACATGTTAATGTCATTCGCTCAACGGCGAATAATTTGGAATTTATTGATCGCCAAGCTTCAAAGGGTAATGCGTTACTAGCCCTTGCTGATGAATTGGGCGTATCCCATGACGCAACAATGGCGATTGGTGATCAGGCCAATGATTACTCGATGATTGAACAAGCTGGCATTGGCGTTGCGATGGGCAATGCGATTCCAAGCTTGAAAGCAATCGCCGATTACGAAACAGCAAGCAATAACGACTCTGGCGTGGCACGCGCCATTGAAAAATTTGTGCTTAAATCATAATTAAAGTTCGGTTATATAAGATGCGGAGGTCGCAAAATGGACGTTTTATTAGAAGGTGAAGTTACAGCGCTTGTTGGGGAACCCTTAAAGGTTGGTGAAACATTGCCACACTTTAAGTTGGAAGATCAAAATGGTGAAAAGGTTAAAACTGCTGATTTGGTTGGGCAATTGATGTTGATTTCAGTTGTGCCTGATTTGAACACTGGCACATGCACATTGCAAACGCGCCACTTTAATCAAACAGTGGATCAATTTGAAGGCATCCAATTCTTGACAGTGTCAACAAACACGGTTGCCGAACAACGTGACTGGTGTGCGGCTGAAGGGGTTAAGAACTTGCGGATGTTGTCTGATGAACAAGAATCATTTGGCTACGCAACCAAGCTCTACATTCCGTCACAAGGCTTTGATGCCCGTGCAGTTTACATTGTTGATGCTGACGGTGTTGTGCGTTACGCACAAATTGTCCCAGAAGTATCTGAAGAACCAGATTATGATGATGCACTACGCGTTTTACGTGAATTACAAGGATAAATTACGTGATCAAAAACAGATTGGGATGTCCCAGTCTGTTTTTTTATGATCTGATAAAAGGCAACGTCGTCAGTGGCGCTTGGCCCTTTTTTTTGTTAAAATAAACAGGGACATTAAATTCACATAAAATATTTGGAGCCAAACATGCCAGAACCTAAATTGAAACTTTTTTCTTTAAGTTCAAATGAGCCACTTGCGGAAAAGATTGCTGAATCCGTGGGTGTCCCTTTGAGTGAAATATCTGTCAAGCGTTTTGCCGACGGTGAAGTACAGATTAACATTGAGGAAAGCATTCGTGGGGATAACGTCTTTGTTATCCAATCAACCGCTGCCCCAGTCAACGATAACTTGATGGAATTGTTGATTATGATTGATGCCTTGCGTCGCGCATCAGCCAACCAAATCAATGTGGTATTACCTTACTATGGCTATGCACGCCAAGATCGTAAGGCGCGTTCGCGTGAACCAATCACAGCCAAGCTTGTTGCCAATATGTTGGAACGGGCGGGCGCAACGCGGGTATTGGCGCTTGATTTACATGCAGCGCAAATTCAAGGTTTCTTCGATATTCCAATGGATCATTTGCAAGGCGCACCGTTGTTAGCCGACTACTTGATTGAATCTGGAATTGCGGACAAGAAGAACGCGGTGGTTGTGTCACCAGATCACGGCGGCATGACCCGTGCGCGTAACTTAAACAATATGTTGGAATTAGAAGCACCGGTAGCTGTCATTGATAAGCGTCGTCCCAAGCCAAATGTGGCCGAAGTCGGCAGCATTGTGGGCGATGTTAAAGGCAAGACAGCCATCATGATTGATGACATGATTGATACTGCTGGCACGATTACCCAAGGGGCCGAATTGATCATGGAACATGGGGCTAAAGAAGTGTATGTTGTTGCGTCACACGCCGTGTTCTCAGGACCAGCGGTTGAACGTTTGCAGAATTCTGTCTTCACAAAAGTGATTGTCACAGACTCAATCAACTTACCTGAAGATAAAAAGTTTGATAAATTAGAAATTGTTTCAGTTGGTGAACTGATTGGTGAAGCCATTCGCCGGATTAATAACAACGAAGCCATTTCATCACTATTTAAAAATCGTTTCCATCGTCGTTCACACTAAACCAGGACTTGACGTTGAACGGTACGGTAAAAAGTCGATGATTCGGCTTTTTTTGTGCAATATATTACAAAATGGCATAAAAATGATATACTTAAAGATAAGGCAGATTGTAAAATTTAAGTTGAACATTTAAGTGGACAGAAAAACCCATCAAGGTCTTTAATGGTG
>NZ_BMWM01000048.1 GCF_014651235.1 Leuconostoc lactis KCTC 3528 = DSM 20202
ATGACCAAATGACCACATAGGGGGGTGTCGTAGTACCCCCATGTTTTTCTCCCAATTTTTATCCCACTCAAACCAAATCAAAATCATGGGCGCTGACGCCCCAAACCCAGTCCAAGCTGCGCCAGCTTGACCGCCTAAATGAGCGGGAGCCCCCGCTCAAACTCACCCCGCACTCGCCGTGAGGCAGGCAAAAAAAGCAGGGTTGCTTTTCTTTGCATGCGCAAAAGTGTCTTGGCCTAGCGAGTCCGTCAACTCCTTAAAGCCTCCCAGAACGGCTAAAAGCCGTTCTACGTCGATTTACCGTTGACGGACAGTAAATTATACAGGTAACAGCTAAAATGGCTTAGAGAGCAAATTAGAGGCATTTAAAAGCAATCTTCAAAGCCGATAAGTCTGGAGGAGTTGGCGACTGGACTTTATCGGCTTTGAAGATTCCAACTGACGAAAGTCAGTTTTGTTTGAGCAAAGTGAAATCTGATACAGGTTCAAGTGTTTTAGCACAACTCCAATTTATTTAGAGTATAAGTGCACCCTTATGGGACTTAACTAAATCATAACGACAAAAATAGACCTGTAAATCGATAACTATTGTGATAAAGTTTACTAAAAAGGAGTTTTAAAAATGAAAATTTTTGCAATTATTTTAGGAATTTTAGTAATTCTTTCTTGGTTATTTGTTATGAAAGAATATAGAAATGGGAATCAGAACACAACCAAAGCTCGTAATGTTACGTTATTAGCTTGTTTATTAACTTTGATTATGACTATAATGCACTTTTTCTATTAGTTTTATGACACTTATTTTTTAATCTTGTATAACTTCTAAGCAATGATTTTTTCATTGCTATTTTTAAAGGGGCGCTCATTTTGAGCACCCACTTCCCATTTTATAATTAATTTTGTATCTCACCAGTCTCTTTGTTTATGTCCTCTCTGCCGTACTTACGTTCCTGATAAACGGCATCGAAGTATAACTCACTATACTTTATGTTATAAAGTGTGAGCTCTTTCAGAGGGACGCCTTGCCAGTGGGACAGACCCCACCGCTTATTTTTCTGACGAAAAATTCCGCTCTCGTTATCGAAAATTTTGGCTGTTTTTTTACGTAACTTTAAGGCTAGTTAGTAGCTCGCTCTCGCTCATGCAGGGCTACGCCCTACATACCAAATTAAAAACTACTGCTCAGTATAAGCCTTCAATTTTAACAAATTATTTTTTTCAGTATCATCTGCTACTGCGCGAACATATTTAACACCATTACTTTCGACAGCTTCTAACTCAGAATATGGAGATAATTTAACTTTAATTTTAAATCCTTGTTCTCCTTTTGATTTGAGCCAAATATGAATAGCTTCTTTTTTGTACCATCCCTGAATTTTTTCATCATCAACTGTCCAAGTTTCATCTTCGGTTGATTCTAACTTAATTTGAACAATACTTTTTAGATCATGAACATCATTCTCATTAAAACTAATTCCTGTTGCATAAATCATTAAATCACCTCCTCATTTTATTATTCCGGTAGGACTTCCATGTAAAGTATAACTCAGTAAATCAACTTCCGTTGATAATTCCACTTCAATTTCCCTATATCTCTCAATTCGCTTTTTTAATTCTTCGTTCTCTTTTTTTAAATCTTTAATTTCAGCTTGTAATTCTTTTTCTCTATCCATCATTCCAATATCTCTCCAGTTTCTCTATCTATTTTTTTAAAAGGCTTATGACGATTAGAGCGTAGATAAGCAGTTAAAAAGATCGTTTGACTTCTAACGGTGGGAAACCAATCATCGAACTTTTCAGATACAGCATAATCAACTAAATCCCCATATTCATAACAGTTAGATTCACGAATCCATTGCACTATTTCTTGCAGAATGACATCCGTATCTACTCCAACATCTGTTAAATATTGACGATATTTAAAACCATTATGAGCAACAACTTCACTTTTATCATACTGATACTTTTCAGGATTGTTTCTGTGCCACAAATATTGAACTGAACCTTGTAAACTAGCAACTTTTTTTGGTTCTGGTGCATTCATCATTTCAGAGATATATAACGCTTGTTTATAGCTTTTTTTGTTAGTAAACGAAATTATTATATGCCAGTGAGGTTTTTTTATTTCATCAGTCGTTTCGTTTATATCTTTATCATGCAGTGGGCTTTCTATCCACTTTTCTCCTGTTTCATCTAACAATTGTCTCCAATTTTCAGGAGCTGATTCAGGATATACAATCCAACTCCAATTCCTAACACGATTATCTTTTTCATCGTTTTGAATATCTTTTTCAACCATGCTATAATTACCTTATCAAAACAAAAGCAAGAATAGCGATTTCCGTTTCTCTCAAAAAATGCGGAAAATTTTCGTTAATCCAAGAAGTAATAAGTGCAGACTTACTTAACCCCATACTTTTTGCATTTTTTTCTAAATCATCAGCAACTTCTTTTGTTAGAGTTAACATCACTCTCTTTTTATCATTGCTTACCAAAATGACCACCACCTTCTTTTTTTATCTTTTCAAAATAAGAGTAACACTTTTCTTACTGTTCAGCAACAAAAAAGTAAGAAAAGTGTTACTTTTTTGACCATGACCAAAAAAAACCAAATTTTGTGGTCAAAAATTGAGCCTGTCATATCAACGTTTCTAGCCATTTTGACCAAATGACCAAATGACCACATAGGGGGGTGTCGTAGTACCCCCATGTTTTTCTCCCAATTTTTATCCCACTCAAAC
>NZ_BMWM01000049.1 GCF_014651235.1 Leuconostoc lactis KCTC 3528 = DSM 20202
AACACCATTAAAGACCTTGATGGGTTTTTCTGTCCACTTAAATGTTCAACTTAAATTTTACAATCTGCCATATCAAAAATCATACCATGATGTGATTTGCTACAGCATGTTCATAACATGCCACATCGCCGCCCTAATTTATGGCACAAAAAAAGCCAATCACCTTAATGTGATCGACCAATGCCAATTTTCCGTGCGACAAACCGGCCACCTTTGAGCAGCCAATTTTGCTTTCCCATAAAAACAACCGGGACTTCTTGATACTGAATCTGGTTTTTTTCCAACCAGACGTCCAGTAAGCGTTCACTCAAGAAACCGTACACCCGCTGTTCATAACTATCCCACGTTTCAACATCTGCTTGCACACGGGCTTCCACGGCAAATAAAATATCAAATAACCAATCAACATACGCATCAAACCGATCACGCCGCATAATGAACATATTAAACATATGCGCCCATGTCCGTGACATATTGTGATCAAAGGCTGCCAAATAGTCTGGCTGCTTTGTCGCGATGACTTCACGCAAAATATCAAGTGGCGCTTCATGATGCGCATGCCGATAATGCGAGTCACTGGATTCAATCCAGTAGCGCCGCTTTTTTGGCAAAATTACATCATTTTTGGCCAACAAGTCTGCTAACTGCGCTGACGTCAAAATTTTGGCTAAATCTTTTTGCCGAGAAAATGAAAAGAATCGGCGGTAATGGACCAACCCAATCACATCAGCATCGCTATTATGACGTGCCCAGTAAATGGCGGTCAATTCATTGAAATACGGATTTTTTTCAGAAATATTACGACCAGTATCATCTGAAATAAAGCCGGGAAATCGCTCTGCTGATAGCGCGGCACCAACTTGAATTGGCGTATAAATTGTTTCATCTGGCACCGGTACAACTTTGTGCGCTGCCATTAAAATTTGCGTTTTATTTGTCATTCATACTACCAAATACAGGCAGCCTTTAATAGGCACCTTTAGATTTAAATATCGCAATGATATTTCGGAACACGATACTAATGTCATACCAAAAACCAGCATTCGCAACGTATTCTAATTCGATTTGTGTTCGTTCTGGATACTCAATCAATGAGCGACCACTGGCCTGCCAAAGACCTAAGGCACCAGGTCTTACTGACAAAAACAAAGCGACTTGATCGCCATATTCTTTCAACTCTTCAGCAACAATCGGCCGAGGCCCGACCAGGCTCATATCCCCAATGAGCATATTCCAAAACTGCGGTAATTCATCAATTGTTGATCGGCGTAAAAAAGCCCCAAGCTTGGTAATACGTGGATCTTCCTTCGTCGGTAACTTATAGCCATTGGCGACGTATTTGTCATACAATGCCTGGTTCGACTTCAAGATGTCTTCTGCGTTGGGTACCATTGAACGAAATTTATAAATATCAAATGTTTTCCCGTTGCGACCAACCCGTTGTTGCTTAAAAAATGCCGGCGACTGTGGGCTATCAACTTTTAATAAGATATAAACGATCAAAAATATCGGCGACAGTACGATCAATCCCAATAACGCAAAAACAATATCGATGCATCGTTTTGCAATCAAGTATGATCGACGTTTTGGCTTTATTTTCAATTTTCCAACTCACTTTTACAAATATTTTGCATCAAATTCCGGATCTTGACTTGTCAAGATTTTAGGACCGTCTTTCGTGATTGCTAAGGTGTGTTCATATTGTGCTGACCATGAGCCATCAAGGGTTGAAACTGTCCAGCCGTCTGCTTCCGTATCGTCCGTTTCAACTTCCCAACCACCAAGGTTAATCATTGGTTCGATAGTAATGACCATGCCTTCGCGCAAACGAACGCCATGACCTGGCTTACCATAATGTGGCACTTGTGGGTCTTCATGCATCGTTGGGCCAACACCATGACCAATATATTGGCGCACATCGCCATAGCCATGTTCAACTTCTGTATATTGTTGAATGGCATGCCCAATATCACCAATACGATTGCCAATAACAGCTTGGTCAATACCAAGATACATCGCTTTTTTTGTCACGTCCATCAATTGTGCCACTTCGGGTGACACTTCGCCAACTGCATAAGACCAAGCAGAATCTGAAACCGCGCCATTAAGGCCAACAACGGTGTCCACTTTAACGAGATCGCCGTTCTTTAATTTGAGGCCTTTACGTGGTAAACCGTGGGCCACTTCATCATTAATACTGATGGTCGTGGCATACTTAAAGCCTTCGTAACCAATTTGCAAAGGTACGCCCCCGTGAATTTCAATATACTCACGCGCCTTTGTCTCAATTTCCCAAGTATCAATACCTGGTTGAATCAAATCACGTAACATATGATGCATGCCAGCAATAATGGCACCAGACTGGCGCATGGCTTCAATTTCTCTTGGTGATTTTAAAGTAATCATGTTTCAATATCTTCTTTCTAAATGGCAGATTGCAAGAAATAACTTGAACGAATTTAGTGACGTAGATTAAGTAAGAAGATCTCGATTGGTGT
>NZ_BMWM01000050.1 GCF_014651235.1 Leuconostoc lactis KCTC 3528 = DSM 20202
ACACCAATCGAGATCTTCTTACTTAATCTACGTCACTAAATTCGTTCAAGTTATTTCTTGCAATCTGCCATTAGGAAAAGAGAAAAAATTATGACAACGAAAATATGGTTAAAACCAGAACAATTAGCACTGTATATTAAGCAGTTAGAACGATTTAGAGATTTATATAGCCAACTAGACCAAACCCTAGAAATTGATAGACAAGGCTTTCAATTCAAAGCTGGTGTGCCTAACTTCCAAACAACGTTAAGCGTATCAATGCAATTACAAGCTAAAATTAGACAAGCACAATCTCAAACATACGGAGATGTGCTTTTTTTTAACAAAGAATTAGCATCTAGGGTACAAGATTTGGTTTCAAAATCAATTGAGCTAACCTTTGCGTATCGTGATTTAGATTTGCTGATAAAAGGAACTGATCGCAATACCGAAAGTGGTTTAAACAAAATTGAAGAACAGTTGTATCAAGCTAAAAAGCAATTAAAAGAAAGGGCAGTGTGATGATAAACAAAGCAATTGATAATTTAAGGTATCGCATCATCAATCGGTATGTTGGTTGTCTTCGTGATATAGAAGTAGATAGTCGGCTATGTGAGCGATTAACATGGTCTGATAATAACAAAATTATAGGGCAGATAGCTTACAGTATTCACAACATTGTTGATTTGAGTGATGAAGCCTTTAGACCATTTGATGATGTAAACAATTATGAAGCCTTTATTTTGCGAGAGTTGGCAGAACATGCAAAAATTTTGGAAAAGAATTTACTGCCTGAACTTGAACGTATGCGTTTAGATACTCGTTGGCTATCTGGATATTATGAAAAACTAGCTGATGTAAAAAAGGTTCTTGATGAATTCAATGTTGTGTGAACAGTTGATATGCTTATAATTTTGTTTTTCGATAAGTTAAAAAATAAAATAATAGACAACATTGTGAAATGGTAAACTTGTTATAAGGGAATATTCCCAACTTCAATAATCATAATAAAGGAGTATATACGTTTTATGAGTGATGAAACACCAAAAAGACGAAAGCGCCAACCACATATAAATGAAAATCAACGTCACATGATTGAATACCTGTGGAATATTGAGAAAATGACACAGGCTGATATAGCTAGACGTTTAGGCTATACGCCGTCATCAATACTACGTGAATTGCATCGTGGCAACACACTTGATTTTTCACATTTAGATAGACGAACACTGTTGAATATGGATATACACGCACGTATCAAGTATTCGGCGCAACGAGGTCAATATCTAGCCTTAAAGAAACGTAGTAAAATGGGTACTGGCTCAAGATTGACACCTGAATTAAAGGAAATCATTGAGACTTGGGTTAATGTTGAACATTGGACACCTGAACAAATTGCCGGCAATGTGCAAGATGTTGATGTCTCCGCATCAGTCATTAGATTATGGGCTAGAAAAGGTTTAATTGATATTCGCAAACACAAGTATCATCGACAAAACGGCACGCCAAAAGAACGTGCAGTAGCCCAAACAAGGCGTGCTAAAGAACGTGAAATTGCACGTTTGCGTGAACAATTAAAAAATGACGGAGAATTAGTCCGACATTCGATATTTGATCGCTCACAGGTTGTTGAAAGTCGTAAACAGTTTGGTCATTGGGAAATTGATTTAGTTCTGCCTGCTAAAATGAATAACCAACGGTATCAAGATACTACTGCGATTATGACATTTACTGAACGCAAAACTCGGTTTACTGCCTTAGTATTAGTTCGTAGTAAGAAATCTAGTGATATGGTTGATGCATTTAAGTTGTTTTATGAGCGTTATGGCAAAGCTGTGCGTACTATAACAGCAGACAATGGTTCTGAATTTATTTCATGGGACTTTCTAGAATATGTTCAAAAAGAGCTTAAAATCAAGCTATACTATGCCACACCGTCATCACCACAACAACGTGGTTCTAATGAAAATGGCAGATTGTAAAATTTAAGTTGAACATTTAAGTGGACAGAAAAACCCATCAAGGTCTTTAATGGTGTT
>NZ_BMWM01000051.1 GCF_014651235.1 Leuconostoc lactis KCTC 3528 = DSM 20202
CAAGTAATCAACCACGTGATAAGATGATATAGTTGTCTCAGCGACAACAAGTAGCACATTGAAAACTGAACAAAACTTTGAACAAACGAATCTGTTACTAGTTATTAGCAGTAATAACTAAAACAAATTTGCGAAGTCAATTCGTAACAAACAATAAACGGATAGTCGTTATAGAGATATAGCAATTAGTCAGTTTAATCGAAGAGTACATCTTCAAACGATGAATTTAATTCATTTAAATTGAGAGTTTGATCCTGGCTCAGGATGAACGCTGGCGGCGTGCCTAATACATGCAAGTCGAACGCGCAGCGAAAGGTGCTTGCACCTTTCAAGCGAGTGGCGAACGGGTGAGTAACACGTGGATAACCTGCCTCAAGGCTGGGGATAACATTTGGAAACAGATGCTAATACCGAATAAAACTTAGTATCGCATGATACAAAGTTGAAAGGCGCTACGGCGTCACCTAGAGATGGGTCCGCGGTGCATTAGTTAGTTGGTGGGGTAAAGGCCTACCAAGACAATGATGCATAGCCGAGTTGAGAGACTGATCGGCCACATTGGGACTGAGACACGGCCCAAACTCCTACGGGAGGCTGCAGTAGGGAATCTTCCACAATGGGCGAAAGCCTGATGGAGCAACGCCGCGTGTGTGATGAAGGCTTTAGGGTCGTAAAGCACTGTTGTATGGGAAGAAATGCTAGAATAGGGAATGATTCTAGTTCGACGGTACCATACCAGAAAGGGACGGCTAAATACGTGCCAGCAGCCGCGGTAATACGTATGTCCCGAGCGTTATCCGGATTTATTGGGCGTAAAGCGAGCGCAGACGGTTGATTAAGTCTGATGTGAAAGCCCGGAGCTCAACTCCGGAATGGCATTGGAAACTGGTTAACTTGAGTGTTGTAGAGGTAAGTGGAACTCCATGTGTAGCGGTGGAATGCGTAGATATATGGAAGAACACCAGTGGCGAAGGCGGCTTACTGGACAACAACTGACGTTGAGGCTCGAAAGTGTGGGTAGCAAACAGGATTAGATACCCTGGTAGTCCACACCGTAAACGATGAATACTAGGTGTTAGGAGGTTTCCGCCTCTTAGTGCCGAAGCTAACGCATTAAGTATTCCGCCTGGGGAGTACGACCGCAAGGTTGAAACTCAAAGGAATTGACGGGGACCCGCACAAGCGGTGGAGCATGTGGTTTAATTCGAAGCAACGCGAAGAACCTTACCAGGTCTTGACATCCTTTGAAGCTTCTAGAGATAGAAGTGTTCTCTTCGGAGACAAAGTGACAGGTGGTGCATGGTCGTCGTCAGCTCGTGTCGTGAGATGTTGGGTTAAGTCCCGCAACGAGCGCAACCCTTATTGTTAGTTGCCAGCATTCAGTTGGGCACTCTAGCGAGACTGCCGGTGACAAACCGGAGGAAGGCGGGGACGACGTCAGATCATCATGCCCCTTATGACCTGGGCTACACACGTGCTACAATGGCGTATACAACGAGTTGCCAACCCGCGAGGGTGAGCTAATCTCTTAAAGTACGTCTCAGTTCGGACTGCAGTCTGCAACTCGACTGCACGAAGTCGGAATCGCTAGTAATCGCGGATCAGCACGCCGCGGTGAATACGTTCCCGGGTCTTGTACACACCGCCCGTCACACCATGGGAGTTTGTAATGCCCAAAGCCGGTGGCCTAACCTTATGGAGGGAGCCGTCTAAGGCAGGACAGATGACTAGGGTGAAGTCGTAACAAGGTAGCCGTAGGAGAACCTGCGGCTGGATCACCTCCTTTCTAAGGATAATCGGAAAGTGACAGTACATTAGATTGTAAATTTGGCAGTTCAAAGTTTTGTTTAGTTTTGAGTGTGGTACTGTAATAGGTATCATGGTCAAAAATGATCCTATGGGGAATTAGCTCAGCTGGGAGAGCACCTGCTTTGCAAGCAGGGGGTCAGCGGTTCGATCCCGCTATTC
>NZ_BMWM01000052.1 GCF_014651235.1 Leuconostoc lactis KCTC 3528 = DSM 20202
CACCATTAAAGACCTTGATGGGTTTTTCTGTCCACTTAAATGTTCAACTTAAATTTTACAATCTGCCTAATGGAAAACTTTTTAAAGAAAAATTAACACTGAATCATATTCAACAAAAATTAGTTTGTATTATTATATTATATTTTGTTTTCTTACTAATTATGAATGGTAACTTACAAAGTATTATTTTTCTATCAAAGAGTTCTCCAAAAATAATTGTCTCCTGCTTTGCTATTGCATTAGGAGCAGGTATTTTTGAAGAATACTTTGTTAGAGGATATTTGTTTAACCTTTTTCAACGAATACTTAATAAATATAATGTTAAAAAGTATCGTCTCGCACTTATATCTACAATCACCAGTTTAATTTTTGGTATGCTACATCTAACCAATTTAGATGGTGACTCGTCTAAAGCAGTCTTTCAACAGGTATTTTATGCAACATGTATAGGATTAATATTTTCTGTCACACGAATTACTTTTAATAGTATTTTTGTTGGAGCCTTTCTCCACTTTTTACTTGATTTACAAGTAACCATATATCAGCCTCTTACAGCTGACAATTGGCTAAACGTAATTATGCTATTTTTACCAATCGCTGTTATTTCAATTTTGCTAATTATATCCATAGATCACCTCTTAGAAAAAAATTCGATTGAATTTCTAAATCCATAACGACACTTGCTGACATTCCCGAATTGATTAATAAACTAAAAGCGCAAAATACTTATAAGTAATTTGCGCTTTTTTAATGGCATGATATACTTGTATTTATATACTGCAATTTAGTTATGCAATTTCATGAGGTGAAATATGACGATTTATGGCTATGCTAGAGTGTCTACTGCTGGACAATCTTTGAATGAACAAAAAGAGACTTTAAAAAATGCGGGAGCTGAAATGATTTTAAGTGAAAAATATTCGGGAACCACTACGGTACGCCCGCAATTTGAAAAATTAGTGGCCATAATTGAACCCAATGACACATTGATTGTTACAAAATTAGATCGCTTTGCTCGGAACACACGTGAAGCATTGAATTTAATTGATGATTTGCTAAAAGAAAAAATAATGATTAAGGTTCTAAATTTGGGGACGATTGACAATACCCCAATGGGTCGTATGATCGTCAGAACTCTATTATCGGTCGCGGAAATGGAACGTGATATGATTATTGAGCGCACACAAGCTGGTAAAATATTTGCAAAGCAACATAATCCTAATTATAAAGAGGGCAGACCAAAAAGAAAAAAAGATAGCCGAAATAATGCTATTTTTGAATACTCTCAAACGCATACAGTAAAAGATACAGCTGAAGCTTTCAATATTTCTCCCAGAACGGTTCAATACATCAAAAATCTGTTTATTTAAGACGCGTTATGTTAACTTTAATTGGTATGGTAGATTGTAAAATTAAACCGAACACTTGAATAAAAAAGCCGCAGCGCCTTTAATGGTAATTGTCTAAAACAACCATAAAGGAACTGCGACTCATGACTAGTTTATCATCTCAAGAACGCACTGTCATTCAAACTTTACTCGAATTGAATTATTCTGTTCGTGCCATTGCGCGCTTTATTAAACGCTCTCCTTCAACCGTTTCGATTGAAATTCATCAAGTTACACCCTATAAAGCTGAGATTGCTCATGCGTTGGCATTGAAAAAACGTCATCTACGTGGTCGTCATGACACGCTAACACCAGCTATCGCTGTCTTTTTGAATCACCACATTGGTATATTGAAGTGG
>NZ_BMWM01000053.1 GCF_014651235.1 Leuconostoc lactis KCTC 3528 = DSM 20202
CACCAATCGAGATCTTCTTACTTAATCTACGTCACTAAATTCGTTCAAGTTATTTCTTGCAATCTGCCGTTATTGTAAACGCTTTCAACAAAATATATTCTATCACAGGCTGTTATAAAAAACTACTACCTCTGCTGACATTTAATACTTTGCTGATTTTACGGCCTTATTTAAGTGTAATTTAATGTAAAAGTGTATAATAGAATGTGTTGATAATTTTTCATCTAAAATTAAGGAGAATCACACATGCGTAAGTACATCGCAGAATTCCTCGGCACATTTATCCTAGTCGCCGTTGGAACTGGTAGCATTGTTTATTCAGCTGCTACAGCACCATCACCACTCACCATTGCCCTAGCCTTTGGCTTGGCACTAACTGGTGGTATTTATGCCTTTGCACAAATTTCAGGTGCCCACTTTAACCCAGCCGTTTCATTAGCAATGGCCATTCAAAAGCGTCTCTCATGGCTTGAATTTGTTGGTTATGTGATTGCGCAATTGCTTGGGGCTTTGGTTGCTTCACTTGCCGTTTACGGTGGTATCTCAGCCTACTTGAAGTCAGCTACTGTGACGCAAGCATTGTCAGGTCAAAAGATGACTGTGCAACAATTCGTTGACATTGCTGGTTTGGGACAAACAAACTTTGCCAATGGTCAAGCCTTGACAGCCTTCATGTTCGAATTAGTTTTGACTTTCTTATTCGTCCTTGTGATTTTGATTGTCACAAAGTCAGCTAGCGTACCAGCACCCCTTGTAATCGGTATCTTATTGGCAGCCTTCATTATTGTCGCATTGCCAATTACTGGTGGTGCCCTTAACCCAGCACGTGCTTTGTCACCCGTTATCTTTGTGAAGGGTAACGCGCTTGGTCACGTTTGGGTCTATGTTGTCGCTGATTTGCTTGGTGGTGTATTAGCAGCCTTTGCCGCTAACTACCTCAACAAAGATGTTGACGCAGCCGCTTAAATCAACAATATAAAAAGCAGCGCTTGATGCGCTGCTTTTTATATTGTCCTTAATTGTCTCGGAAAATCTGTCGGGATAGCCCCACTAATCGTTACCGTCCCCCCATCAAAAGGTAATGGCACAGTGATAGTTGCTGCATGTAACATCATGCGTGTCGCAGATGTTTCTGGCTGATAAAGCGGATCCCCAATAATGGGATGACCAATGCTTGCCAGATGAACCCGTATTTGGTGCATCCGCCCAGTATCCAACTGCACCCGCAGCAGTGAATTTTGATACACAGTATGGCTTAGTGCCCAATAGGTTCTAGCGGGTTGGGCAGCGATGCCGTTAATGACCCGTCGGCGTTCATCGTGTGGATCAATGCCAATCGGTGTGTTGATCTCACCCGCTGGCTTGTCCACTGCGCCCTGTACCCAAGCCAAATACGTCCGTTTAATCGCTTTTTGCGCGAGTAGCCGATTGAGAATAGGGACGACGATAGGATTTTTCGCTACAATCACGGCACCTGATGTATCACGATCAATGCGATGCACCATATAAGGTCGTGCCGGTTGGCCTGCACTCATGAGATGACGTGCTTGGAAGTCCGCCGCCAAATAATTCAGCAACGTATCCGCTTCATGCGGTGCATGTGGATGCATTTTCATGCCGGCTGGCTTATCGACTACGACGAAATCATCATTTTCAAAGGGCAGATTGCAAGAAATAACTTGAACGAATTTAGTGACGTAGATTAAGTAAGAAGATCTCGATTGGTGTAT
>NZ_BMWM01000054.1 GCF_014651235.1 Leuconostoc lactis KCTC 3528 = DSM 20202
CCGGATCGCTGGCTGCGAGGATAGGAAGATGCGATGCCGTACATAGGAAGTGCTCTGAGAAGAGTGCTTTTTTATTTGCCTTAAATTATTGTCATGTACTTTTGTTAATATTTTTGCTATAATAAACTTAGTATATTTCAAGGAGGGCAACATTTTATGGTTACATTATACTCGTCTCCGAGTTGCACCTCTTGTCGTAAAGCAAAACAATGGCTGGTTGACCATAATCTCCCATTTATTGAACGTAATTTAAATAAAGAACCGTTGCGTGCGGAAGATGTCAAAGCAATGTTACGATTGACTGAAGATGGGACGGAAGAATTAATTTCAACGCGCTCAAAAATTTTTTCTGAGTTGACGATTGACTTAGATGATATGTCAATTAATAAATTGATTGACCTCATCGTCATGTATCCGTCTTTACTGAAGCGGCCAATTATTCTTGACGATCAGCGCATGCAAATTGGGTACAATGATGATGAAATTCGTCGCTTTTTACCACGTGAAGTTCGTCAGCGAGAGTTAATTCGCGCAACATTTAAAGCTGACTTCGCAGAAGAGGCAAAAGATTTAGTGGTTGAAGAAGGCTGAGCACGTCAGTCTTTTTTCTTTACCATGACAAAAGTCGGCGACGTTATTTTATAGAAAGGTGGTATGCCACTATGGAAATGGAACGTATCAATGATAATACAATTCGTGTCATGATTGAAAACAGTGATCTGCAAGAACGTGGCATTTCAATCATGGAATTACTTGGTAATCATGATAAAATCGAATCATTTTTTTATAGCATTTTATCAGAAGTTGATGTTGATCATGACTTTAATGAAGAAGACCAAGTAACTTTTCAAATTTTACCCAACCGTAATGGCTTAGAATTGTTCATCTCACGGTTGGATGAAGAACATCAAGTTGGGGATATCATTAACAACTTGATGTCATATGCCAAGCATCAATCTGAAGAAATTGATCAAGTTTCTGATGAACGTCGCTCAGCATTAAGGCAAACAGATGATGGTCAGACTGTCTCATCATCACAACCGCATGCGGCCACAACAGTGGCGAACAACCAACAGCCTGTGGACAATCTATTGACCGTTAAATTACCGTACTTTGAAGCGATTATTCCAATTGCGCAGTTAACTAATCGCTTAGATCATGCTTCAGACCTATACCGTTATCAGTCAGATTTCTATCTCACTTTGCACTACGATCAGGATGATGTCAGCCATGAGATGATGAAAGACCAAAAGGCGATGATTCTCGAATATGCGACGGTAACGACAGTACAAAATGATGTCTTACGGGAACATGGTGAATTAGTGATGCAACGTGATGCACTCAAGCAAATCAAAAACTTATTCTAAAAGACGCGGTAACGCGTTTTTTTGATATAAGGCAGATTGTAAAATTTAAGTTGAACATTTAAGTGGACAGAAAAACCCATCAAGGTCTTTAATGGTG
>NZ_BMWM01000055.1 GCF_014651235.1 Leuconostoc lactis KCTC 3528 = DSM 20202
ACACCAATCGAGATCTTCTTACTTAATCTACGTCACTAAATTCGTTCAAGTTATTTCTTGCAATCTGCCATTATGAGAAATACTATTAACTAGTCTGGTAAATAAATATAAAAATGCTATTAGTATCACTGTTAATATATACGCAGTGTTTAAAGAAATTAACTTAGGTTCTCCCGGAATAAATAGCTCACCAATAATAAGAACTAAGAATATTAAGAAACCCTTTCTTGAGTTGGGGCCATTTTTTCTGAAAAGTTTCAGCAAATTACTTCTCCTCTATAATTGTTAGTGATGAGTCAACTTAACACTCTAAAATTAGCAATTTCTTTATAAGTTATTTTAGGGTCACAATTTTAATTAACACTTAAAACGAATTTGATTTTTTAGATGATATGAACACATTATAAATTCCAATAATTAGTGAGATAATCAATAAAATTACTACTAAGTTAAAGGTATGATTGAAATGTGGTCCAGAATGAAAAGAATTAATAATGCTATAGAAAAAGGTGTAAGGAAATACGCCGATTGTAAAATTAAGCTAGACAAATAAAAAATTTAGATGAAGAACTTGTAATTTTCCCTGGAATAGAACTTGATGTAATAAGTGAAAAGAACCAAAGCCATATTGTTCTGATTTGCGATCCATCATGCAAGGAAGCATTTTATAAAACATTCGACAATGATTCAAATAGAAACTATGATACGTTTACTTTATCAGAAAATGACTTCTTTGATAGAGTAAAGCAGTTTAATTCAGATGACATTATCGTTATCCCCCATTTTCTAGATAAAGATAAAGAACGCTCCATTGATTTTAGTTTTAAAAATCGATTAGAAGAAAAAACTAAGTGATTACGTCGTAATTTTAGAACCTGGAAAATTGGCAACAATGGGAATTATTAATGCTCATAAAGCATTAGCTATAATTGGAAGTGACGTTAAAGACTGGTCTACTTACTCGTCCAGTAATTTACCTGAAATAAAATTCAAAATCGAAACATTTAAAAAATTTGTAGAATTAAACCTAGCATTTAAACAGTGTAAATTTACAGTAAACTTCATTGGTATATAAGCGTTTGTGATGATTTGGTTTACAGTTAGATGAAAATAAAACAAAATCAAAACTATATAAAAAGTCACTAAAAATGAGTTCAGCAGGCAAAAAATGGCACCTTAAGTGGTGCTTATTTTTTTTAAAAATTTTTGTACATTTTTGAAGTTAGGTCAAGTAATACTCCAAGAAGTTCATTATGATCACCAATCATATCAAATAATTGGTCTTCTGTTAAAACACCACATTTTACTGGGATTTTTTCAATTTCCATATATTCAAACCATTTTTCACTACCATAAAAATTTTTTAATTCAATATAGTTATTGTACATTGGCAGATTGTAAAATTTAAGTTGAACATTTAAGTGGACAGAAAAACCCATCAAGGTCTTTAATGGTGTTA
>NZ_BMWM01000056.1 GCF_014651235.1 Leuconostoc lactis KCTC 3528 = DSM 20202
CTTAGCTCAGCTGGGAGAGCACCTGCCTTACAAGCAGGGGGTCACAGGTTCGATCCCTGTAGCGTCCATTGACGAAAGTCAAAACCGGCACGTCGGGATAAAGCGATGCCGACTTAGCTCAGTTGGTAGAGCACCGCTCTTGTAAAGCGGGGGTCGAAGGTTCGAGTCCTTTAGTCGGCATGTTCATGCGGAAGTAGTTCAGTGGTAGAACATCACCTTGCCATGGTGGGGGTCGCGGGTTCGAATCCCGTCTTCCGCTTCTATGCCGGCGTGGCGGAATAGGCAGACGCACAGGACTTAAAATCCTGCGATAGAAATATCGTACCGGTTCGATCCCGGTCGCCGGCATATATGCACCTATAGCGCAATTGGATAGAGCGTCTGACTACGAATCAGGAGGTTGCAGGTTCGACTCCTGCTAGGTGCATAGAGGTTGAAGGAATTCAAACTCTTTTTTTAAGTTTAAAGGGGCAGAAGCTCTCGTAGAACTTTTCGGGACGTAGCTCAGCTTGGTAGAGCACCTGGTTTGGGACCAGGGGGTCGCAGGTTCGAATCCTGTCGTCCCGATTGACAAACCAAAATTTGTCAAAGACGATCGCGGTGTAGCTCAGCTGGCTAGAGCGTCCGGTTCATACCCGGGAGGTCGAGGGTTCGATCCCCCCTGCCGCGATAGGCTCGAAAAAAGGACCTTTAGCTCAGTTGGTTAGAGCAGACGGCTCATAACCGTCCGGTCGTTGGTTCGAGTCCAACAAGGTCCATGCAGGACAAGAAAAAGCAACAGATGATGGAGAATTACCCAAGTCTGGCTGAAGGGAACGGTCTTGAAAACCGTCAGGTCGAGAAATCGGCGCGTGGGTTCGAATCCCACATTCTCCTTAGGTAGAGATACCAAACATAATATTATCGCGGGATGGAGCAGTCTGGTAGCTCGTCGGGCCCATAACCCGAAGGTCGTAGGTTCAAATCCTGCTCCCGCAATTGGTCGCATGGTCTAGTTGGTTAGGACGCCTGCCTGTCACGCAGGAGATCGCGGGTTCGAGCCCCGCTGTGACCGTTTAGTATGAAAGTGCTAAGATGGCTCTGTAGCTCAGTTGGTAGAGCATACGATTGAAGCTCGTAGTGTCGGCGGTTCGATTCCGTCCAGAGCCATGGATACCAGAGGTATCAGACAGAAAGCTTTGCGAATGTAGTTCAATGGTAGAATTCCAGCCTTCCAAGCTGGCTATGCGGGTTCGATTCCCGTCATTCGCTTTATGTTTAGGAATAGACATAAAAGAGGGGCCTGTAGCTCAGTTGGTTAGAGCACTGTGTTGATAACGCAGGGGTCACAG
>NZ_BMWM01000057.1 GCF_014651235.1 Leuconostoc lactis KCTC 3528 = DSM 20202
CCAATCGAGATCTTCTTACTTAATCTACGTCACTAAATTCGTTCAAGTTATTTCTTGCAATCTGCCTTATACACTTCTTCTTTAAAATTTAAAGCTATCAACATTTTAGTTGCCCATAAAAAAAGGGTTGTGATACATCATCTGTATCACAACCCTTTTGAGGTGATTATTTAATTTGTTTTCTTCCCAGTATATTGTGAGAAGCCCCCACGCAAAATAAAAATACGATTTTTTTGATACCCTTGCTTCTTCAAAATTTTGCTGACGCGTGTCACTTCACGCAAACGATCATCATAAAGAAAAATATCACGATCATGCCGCAAACCAGATTTCCCTTGTGAAAAGTTCATCGCTGGAATGTTACGTGCGCCCATAATGTGTGAGCGCTTATAGGCAGCAGGTTCACGCACGTCGATAATTTGTGTATTTTCATTGGCTAGCTTGTCCGAAAATGCTTCCGGCTTGAGCAGTGTCGCACTCGATTTTGCTGACAAAATAACCCATAGCCAGCTACCAAAGGCAATTAAAATCCACGCAAGAATAACGGTTAGAACTGTTCCTAATATACTCATTTTTTACCTCTTCTAATAAAGTCAATGTTTATATTATGGCAGATTGCAAGAAATAACTTGAACGAATTTAGTGACGTAGATTAAGTAAGAAGATCTCGATTGGTGT
>NZ_BMWM01000058.1 GCF_014651235.1 Leuconostoc lactis KCTC 3528 = DSM 20202
ACCATTAAAGACCTTGATGGGTTTTTCTGTCCACTTAAATGTTCAACTTAAATTTTACAATCTGCCATAATCATTAAATGTATAATCAGTTTTTGAAAACCAACCGAAATCAAATAAATTTGTAGGAACCCCTTCCATTACCGCCCTCCGTATGCTTTACTAATAAACATATTACCTTATCGATACAAAATAATCAAACATATGAAGCCAAAAGTATTGACAAAGACTATACTTTGGTCTATGATTATTAATTGAACAAAGATATTTGTTAGGTTTTAACTTGTTTACCGTCTTTCTTTAAGGGTTCTTAAATTCAAGATTATAGATTCTAGGTTCTAAACTCGAGATTCCACTTTTTGTGGAAAAATTTCAACGTGCACTTCGGTGTGCGTTTTTTATTTTATTATTTATTGATGTTTAAATAATAGAAGTCACCGATAAACTAGATAGCGCACTGAAGTTAAAGACAAGATATTTCAAAATGGCAGATTGTAAAATTTAAGTTGAACATTTAAGTGGACAGAAAAACCCATCAAGGTCTTTAATGGTGTT